>NZ_SJPF01000002.1:998647-1092199 GCF_007859755.1 Blastopirellula retiformator
CGATAAAATGTCACTGCATCCAAGGTTGAAACCAAGCTTCGCCCTGCCAATGTGGCACGGCGAAATGGAATTAATTTGAATGCGCAAATGGCGTGCCGAACGGTATTGCCACGAGGGCATTTTTCAACTGGCAGCTAGTCGACGCACGCTGGGTAAACGCCGTTTTCGTCGTGAACTTCGGTACCGACGACCGGCGGATTGAAGACGCAGACCATCCGCATGTCGACATCGGCCGACAAGAGATGCTTGTCATGCTTGTCGAGCGCATAGACGGTGCCGGCTTCGATCTCGTAGATTTCGCCCGAATCGACGATCTCGACGCGCCCCTTGCCTTCGATGCAGTAGACCGCTTCCAGGTGGTTCTGGTAGTGGATCGGCGTGGTGGTGCCAGCGCGAATGATGGTGTCGTGCAGCGAGAAGCCCATGCCATCTTTCTTCAGCAGCAGACGACGGCTGGTCCAGTTTTCCGAAACGACTTCCGATTCGGTCCCAATCACTTCATTCAGTTTTTTAACGAGCAAGGTAGAGCCTCTTCCAAAAGAAAGCGCGCCGCAGATTGCGGCGCGCGGTTGGTTGAAATTTCAGGAGAATCCGCGGCGAACCGCGACTAGTCGGCGGTCGCCAACGTGCGTCCCTTTTTGCCGTGAGCGGCGCCCAGGACTTCGCGGACCGAATCGACCAGGATCTTCAGCCCGTTGTCGAGCGCATCCTCGGCGATGGTCAGCGGCGGCAACGTCTTGACGACTTCGTCGTTCGGACCGGCCGTTTCGATGATCAGACCGCGATCGTAGGCGGCGCGGGAGATGACCGACGCGACGTCTTCTTCGTGGAACTGAATACCCTGAATCAAACCGCGACCGCGAACGTCAGCGCCATACGTTTCGGCCAGATCCAACAGCGTCGCTTTGATCTTCTTCGCTTTACGATTGACGTCTTGCGACAGCTGATCGTCCTGCCAATAGTGACGCAGCGCGGCGGTCGCCGTGACGAAAGCCGGGTTATGACCACGGAACGTGCCGTTGTGTTCGCCCGGTTGGAAGGCGTCGATTTCCGGCTTCATCAGCGTCAACGCAAACGGCAAACCGTAACCCGACAACGACTTCGACAGGCAGAGAATATCGGGCTTGATGCCGGCGAATTCAAAGCTAAAGAATGGACCGGTACGACCACAACCGACCTGGATGTCGTCGATGATCAGCAAGGCGCCAACCTTGTTGGCCAATGCGGCCAGACGCTGCAGCCACTGCTTGGAAGCGACATTGACGCCACCTTCGGCCTGAACCGTCTCTACGATAAACGCCGCCGGGGCTTCGATTCCGCTGCTATTGTCGCTCAGGTAGCTCTCGACCAGCGAGATCGTGTCGGTATCGGCGTCAAAGTAGTCGCAAAACGGCATGTGCATCGTATCGGACAACGCGACCCCTGCGCCAGCCCGCTTGCCGGCGTTGCCGGTCAGGGCGAGCGAACCAAGCGTCATGCCATGAAACCCGTTGGTGAACGCGATCACGTTCGAGCGGCCGGTGACCTTGCGGGCCAGTTTCAGCGCCGATTCGACCGCGTTGGTTCCGGTTGGCCCCGGGAACATCACCTTGTAATCGAGTCCGCGAGGAGCGAGCAGTACGTCCTGCATCGTTTGCAGCAAGTCGCGCTTGGCGGCGGTCGACATGTCGAGCGCGTGCGTGACGCCGTCCGATGACAGGTATTCGATCAGGGCCGATTTGAGCACATCGTTGTTGTGCCCATAGTTGAGCGAGCCGGCGCCGGCGAAAAAGTCAATAAACGCGCGCCCCTGTTCGTCGAACAGCAGATGATCTTTGGCACGGGTAAAGACCGTCGGGAACGAGCGACAATAGCTTCGTACGTTAGATTCCATTCGCTGGAAAATATTCATTCTCTCTCCAAGATAGGGCCAACACGGACTAATTCTTCGGCTTCGTGTCCGGAAGCGCCAAAGTCCGTGGTTTCAAAGCATCGCGTGTATCCGATCGACGCTCTCAACTGGGACGCCAACGATGCGAACAATGCTCGCGACGCTGCATTGGATGGGGTAATTGTGGCTTCGACAAACTGCACGCCGTCACCATGCCGCACCAAGTACGACAACATTCGCTTCGCCAGCTTTTTTCCGCGCGCCGCAGGCGCAACCAGAACTTGCCAGACGAACAGCGAATCGGGGCGTTTCGGAGGGCGGAAGCCGGTCGCAAAACCGACGATCTCTCCGTTGAGTTCAGCAACGACGCAGGAGTCGGAAAACTCGGTCGCCTGAATGAGATAGAGGTAACAGGAATTCGTATCGAGCGTTTCGTTTGCGCATACTAGCCGCCACAACGACTGAGCGTCCTGTTTTCCAGGACGACGCAGACGAACGGACTCCCTTTCGTTTTCCGCGTTGGGGGAAGTCTCGGTCATCGCCTTAGTGATATTAGCTTTCCTGTTTGCCGTGGACGTTTGGTCCGACGCTTACCATTGCCTGTGGTGACTATTGCCTGTCGAGGAGGGAATACCCTAACACGATCGAAACACGAGTACAACGCGAAGCAGCCGCAAAAAGGGCTCTGGCGCGTATTTCCCGCAGTATTTCATCGGTTTTGAGTTCTTTTCGAATATTGGTGAACCAAAGCGAAACTTTTTTTCGCGGGAATTGTACATATAGGTGATGTCGTTAACGCCCTTTGGAACAGGAAAGAGACGATATGCTGCGACAATTCTCAACTTACGGCGGCGCGGCCCTTTTGGGGGGACTCCTCCTGCTCCTACGCTACCACTCCGCCGCTGCCGAACCCGAGCCTGCGTCGGCAGAAGGGGTCGTCACCTACCAGGGGGAGCCGGTTTCGCACGCGTTTGTTACGTTCAAGTGCCGCGGAATGGCCGAATCGCTGTATGGGCAAACGGACGAAACTGGGCATTACAAGCTCTACTCGCGGATGGAGCGTGACCTACCGATCGGCAAATACGCGGTAACGATCGTCAAACGGGTCACCCAACAGGTCGACCGAGGTCCGCGCGACCAACAGTGGCGACGCGGATCCCGCCAGTGTCGCCGCCATTGGCGCGGTCATCATGATTTCCATCAGCCGCGAATCGTCGACTTGCTGCCCGAACACTACGGCGATGGGCCGACGTCGGGCCTGATTGCGTTGATCGAGCCTGGCAAGAACGTGTTTGACTTTACGCTGACCGACGAAGCGCCGCCGGTTTCGAGCGATGTCGTCGCGCACGACCAGATCGTGCGACTGTCGCTGAACTAGCAGCCTGTTGAAAATACCATCGTGGCATTTTTCAACCTCGCCAAGCTCAGCGCGTAGCTCTTCACGGCTCCCAAAATAACGACTTACGTCGCGATTTTGGGAGCGCATCGCTGCGATCACGCAATCCGTCGAGAAAATCAACGGACTGCTAGGCGACTTCTTTTTTCAGGGCGGTTAACATCCGCCGCCGACTGGTCTACACTGACCCCCTTGCTGCATGTCGCACCTTGCGCGGCATGTTTCTGGCTGGCGCTTCAATAATAGATGGCGCCGCGACGCTTGGTTCGTCGCGTGCTGCAGTCGCAGCGCGGTCGCACTCCCCGCACGTCGGAAGGAAGCGATGCCGCAAGCGAAAAATCAGATTACGCCGCTAGGCGTCTGTTTGGCGATTCTCTGGATCTCTGTCGCTGGTTGGGTTGCGCTTCGATTCGCCGATCCTCCCCAACCGCAGTCCGCTTTGGATCGCATTCGCGAAACCGGCGTCGCCCGGGTCGGCTTCGCCAACGAGCCTCCGTACGGTTACCTCGTTTCTTCCACCGGCGAAATCACCGGCGAAGCGCCTGAGATCGCCAAGGTGATCTTGCGCCGTCTGGGCGCCAAAAAGGTAGAGCCGGTGCTGACCGAGTTCGGCTCGCTCATCCCCGGCCTGAAAGCAGGCCGCTTCGACTTGACCGCCGCTGGGATGTACGTCACGCCGGAGCGCGCCCAGGAAATTGACTTCTCCAATCCGACCTATGCGATTGGCGAGGGATTCATCGTCCGCGCCGGCAACCCGCTCAAACTGCTTGGCTACGAAGATGTGGCCGACAACCCGGACGCCCGAATTGGCGTGATGGGGGGCAGCGTCGAACATGGCTACGCCCAGAAGCTAGGAATCCCCGAGGAGCGAATCGTCGTTTTCCCCGACTACCGCAGCGCGATCGACGGCATCATCGCCAATCGGATCGACGCCGCCGCCGCGACCAATCTGACCGTCAACGACCTGTTGGCGAAGGCGAACGACGATCGCATCGAATCGGCCGAACCGTTTGAAAACCCGGTCATCGATGGCGAGTCGATCCTGGGCTACGGCGCCTTTGGCTTTCAGCAACATGACGACGAACTGCGCCGCGCGTTCAACGAGGAACTCGCCAACTTTCTCGGCACGCCCGAGCACTTGCAGCTGATCGAGCCCTTCGGTTTCGGTAAGTCGACGCTGCCCGGCGACGTTACCACCGCTCAACTCATCGGTTCCGACGAACCATAACGTCTGCGAAACAGGATGCCTGCTCCGTTTGATTTACTACCGATCTTGTTAAAAGGCTTGCCTGCTACGCTGGCCGTCACGGTAGGCGGCATCGCGGTCGCCCTGGTCAGCGCTTTGCTGGCGGGATTGGGACGCAGCTCACGCGATCCAATCGTGCGGTGGACCTCGATTTTCTACATCGAGACCTTTCGCGGCGTATCGGCGATCGTACTGCTGTACTGGTTCTTTTTCGCGCTGCCGCTGCTGACCGGACTTCGCCTACCGGCGATTCTGGCTGGTATCGTCGTGCTGGGGCTGAACATCGGCGCGTATGGCGCCGAGGTGGTTCGCGCGGCGATTGAATCGGTGCCGCCTGGCCAGCGTCAAGCGGCCAAAGCGCTCAATCTGTCGGCGTGGCAAACGATGCGATACGTGGTGCTGCCGCAAGCGGCGCTCGCGGCGACGCCGCCGCTGGGCAACCTGATGATCGAACTGCTCAAGAGCACGGCGCTCGTTTCGATGATCACGGTGGTCGACCTGACCCAGATGGGGATGTTCCTGCGGACCGAGACGCACCGGTCGCTCGCCATCTTCAGCATGCTGCTGCTGATCTACTTCGTCCTTTCCCAATGCATCGCACTAACGGTCCGACTGGTCGAATGGCGACTCTCGCACGGCCAGGACTATGGAGGAACGCGCTGATGTGGGATTGGGATTTCACCTGGCAGGTCATGCCTTCGATCATGCAAGGTCTCGGCGTTACGCTGTTGGCGGTCGCCGGTGGCATGACATTGGCGATTTTGCTGGGACTGCTCTGGGCGGTGTTTCGTCGTTCGTCGGCCGCCTGGCTGAGTTGGCCGACCTACGGCGTCGTGGAGTTTATTCGAAGTACGCCGCTGCTGGTGCAGCTGTACCTGGTCTATTACACCCTCGCTGAATTGACCGGCGGTTGGCTGTCGCCGCTGTGGACCGGCATCTTTGTGCTGGGCGTTCACTACAGCTGCTACACGGCCGAGGTCTACCGAGCCGGGCTCAATGGCGTTCCTCGCGGACAATGGATCGCCGCCAAGGCGCTCAATCTTTCGACCTGGCAAACCTATCGCCATGTCGTCTTGCCGCAGGCGATCCCGCCAATCTTGCCGGCGCTGGGCAACTACTTGATTTCGATGTTCAAAGACGCGCCGCTGCTGTCGGCGATTACCGTGCTCGACATTCTGGAGCGCGCCAAGATCGCCGGCAGCCAAAGCTTTCGCTACCAAGAGCCGCTGACGATTGTCGGGATTATCTTTCTGGCGCTCAGCCTGGCATCGGGCGCAGGCGTCGCCTGGCTAAAACGCCGGACGTCGACGTCGCAAACTTAAAGGAATCGACCATGACTTCTGCTCAACCGATCGTTCGAGTCCGCGAACTGACGAAACGTTACGGCGACCTGACGGTCCTGCGCGGACTGGATATCGATATCCAGGCCGGCGAGAAAGTCGCGATCATCGGCCCCAGCGGTTCCGGCAAATCGACGCTGCTGCGCATGCTGATGACGCTCGAAGAGCCGGACGGCGGCGAGATCTGGATCGATGGCACGCCGATGTGGAGCTACGAACAAAACGGCGCTCGCGTCGCCGCCAGCGAAACGCATCTGCGTCAGGTTCGCGAGAAGCTGGGCATGGTCTTCCAGCACTTCAATCTCTTCCCGCATATGACGGTCCAGCAAAACATCACCCTGGCGCCGCAACTGGTGCGGGGAGAAAACGGCGGCGCCGCGACCGAAACTGCCAAGCGTCTGCTGGACATGGTCGGATTGGCTGACAAGGCGAACGCCTATCCCGCCAAGCTCTCTGGCGGCCAGAAACAACGCGTCGCGATCGCCCGAGCGATGGCGATGTCGCCCCAGGTAATGCTGTTCGACGAGGTTACCTCGGCGCTTGATCCCGAGTTGGTGCATGAGGTGCTGATGGTGCTGCGCAAGTTGGCCCTGGAGACCGACATGACGATGCTACTGGTCACGCACGAGATGGCGTTCGCCCGCGAGATCGCCGATCGGGTACTCTTCTTCGATCAAGGTCGCATCCTGGAGTCAGGTTCGCCCGACGAGATTTTCACCTCGCCGCGAGAAGCGCGGACGCAGCAGTTCCTGCACACCGTTCTCGACCGGTAGTCGCTTGCCGCGGCCGGCCCGTCGGCGTATGTTGGCGGCATCGCGCTCCCATTCTTACCTTGCGAGGCCTGTTCGATGTCCGCTGATTCCGCCCCCACCCCAGCTCAGTTATCCTCCGCCCGGTGCGAGCGTCTGGCCAAACTTCAGCCGCAACTGGGGGATGGTCCCGCCGCCGAAGCGATTCAGCTACTCTTCGCGGAACTGGCCGCCTGCCAGACTCGCCAGACAGCGCTCGAAAAAGAAGTGAACGATCTGCAGCTCGAACTGCAACTGCGAGGCGTCTTTCGCCAGTCTTGCTGCGACTAGAGCGTTTTTCTGATAGCTGTAGCGTTTCCGGCGTTGGTGAGGCAAGCTGGTCAAGGCGACCGAAGCAGGCGAATCCTCAAGATTCGTCGATGCAGGTCAACGCCGACCAGCGCGGCCGCAACCAGCCAGAACGATACAGATGGAGGAAAACCGCTCTAAACCTTCGCCAAGACGGGCCCCGCCACGGGCACAAATCGCCCACCGGACAGGCCAATACAACGCTGGTGATCCGCATAGTCGCACCCCGCGCCAAGCCGTGAAATGCGGGATCTCGCCGGATCTCCTGATTCCGCCCAGCATCTTGCCGATTTTCATTGCGGCCAGGGCGTCGAAAGCTAGGTTTTGATTGTCAGTCCCGTGCCGGAACTGGCCCAACCGACCAACCGTTGATTGGGCCCTCAAGACCTGGAAATCATGCACCGCTTCACTCGATTTGCCAAGCTCACGCTATTGGTTGCGATTATCTGCTTGATCTGCACTGGCTTCGCGGCGTCCGCCTTTGGCCAGTCGGTCGAAGCGAAGGTAAAAACCGCCTATCTCTACTCGCTACTCCGTGGTTCCACCTGGCCGGCCGAGTCGCACCCAGACGATAGCTCGCCCTACAAGGTGGTGATCGTTGGGACGGACCATTTGGATGGGCACCTCGATCGGGTCGCTGAGAAAAAGCGGATCAACCACCGGAAAATCGTCCTGCAGCGGGTCCGCGATCTGCACAGCGTCGGCGACGCCCACCTGCTTTATCTGCCCGGCGGATCACGCGAACTGATCAAAGCGGCCGCGAAAGCGACGGCCGGACAACCGATCCTGATTGTCGGCGAAGGCAAAGACGCTCTGGCCAGCGGCGCCGAGGTCGGTTTCTATCTTGATGACGCCGGAGCGGTCGCCGTCGTGATTAATCCAACCGCCGCCCAGAAGCGCAAACTGTCGATCGACGATACGATGATGACCATCCGCGCCAACGCGGGTCGTTAGTTTCCCATCGGTCAGAATCGCCTGGCCTTCCGCGCGTCTGCGTCGGGCCCGCTTCTCGCCCATTCTTTCTCTGAGTACCTCCACCGATGCACTTGTTGTACAACATGCGCTGCTGGCTATAATCTTGCCATGAATCTCGTAGAACTTGCCGAACGTATACGCTCTTATCGCATCGACCAGCGGTTGACGCTGGAAGAAGTGGCGTCGCGCACCGGTCTGACCCGCAGTTGGCTCTCCAAAGTCGAAAACTTCCGGGTCACCCCTTCCCTGCCTGCCCTCGCGCAGATCGCTCAGGCGCTTAACATTCCTCTCTCGAAGTTGGTTGAAGGGCTCGATGACAAGCCGGCCCTGGCGATCATTCGCAAGAGCGATCGTAAGGTGGTCGAACGGGACAAGTCGGCGACCAACACGTCGGTTTACGAGTCGCTGGCCCATCTCCGCAAATCGCGATCGATGGATCCCTTCTTGATTACAATCCCCTCCGGCGTTGCCCGGGAAGAAGCGCTCGGCCACCTGGGGGAAGAGTTCCTGATGGTCCAAAGCGGTACGGTCGACTTCGAGTACGACGGCGAAAAGCATAAGCTCGACTCCGGCGACAGCCTTTATTTTGACGCTCGCGTCCCGCACCGCCTGATCAATTCGAGCAAGCGGCAAGCGGTGGTGCTGTGCGTCTTCCAGACGTCCAGCGAGTAGGCCCGCTTACTTTCGGATCCCCAGCGAGAGAATCGCCCCCGCGATACAAACCGTCGCCACGACGGCAAACACGATCGACGTGTTTCCGCTACCGTCGATCAAGCGGCCGATGATCGGTTCGCCAAACCCGGCGAAGGCGTAGGCGAAGCTGTTCAACACGCCGGTACCGGTCCCCGCATTCTTGCGGCCTAAAAGGTCGGGGCAAAGCGCCCAAAACGCCGACTGCGGACCGTAGGCGAAAAAGCCGGTCAGGAACAGAATCGGAATTCCGAGCGGATGCGATTTCGGCAACAGGAACATCGCCGCCGCACAAACCGACGCCGCCGACATGAACAGGAAAATCACCCGCGAGCGATTTCCCTTCATCCAAACGTCGGAGATCCACCCGCTCGCCATCGCTCCCAGCGCCATGCCAATCGGCAGGGCAATGCTGATCCACTTGGTATCCGAATTCTTCCAGTCTTCCCCCAAAAAATGGACCGGCACCCAGATAAGCAGACCGTAGCGGGCCATGCTCTGAAACCCAATCGCCACCGCTGCGAACAAGAACGGTACGCAGGCAAAGACATTCAAGTAACGACGTATGAGAGATCGAAACCCGCTTCCCTCGTGACTGGTCGCGTCTGAATCTCCTGGTGCATCTTCTTCGCTCTCCGACTCCAGCCCCACCTCTTCCGGCTTGTCGCGAACCAGCAAGTAATAGCTGACGCCGCCCAATAGCAGCAGCAACACCGGCAAGCGAAAAATCCACCGCCAGTTCAGATTGCACTCCAAGATCAGCATCGACGTGCCAAAGGCCAAGACCGACGACATGCCTGCCGCAAACACGTAGGCGCCGTACGCCTTGCCCCGCTCGGCATGTCCCCACCAGTTCGACAATACGCGGCTGCCCGGCGCCCAGCCCATCGATTGTGCGTAGCCGTTGGCCGCCCACGGCACAATCAACTCGGTGGCGTTGGTTCCAAAGCTGACGATCCAGTTGAGCCCACACGACAGCATCGCCCCCAGGCTCATCATCCGCCGGCCGCCAAACCGATCTCCGAGCGCGCCGTTGATAAACTGCCCGACGGCATACGCCCACAACAGCGCTGCGCTAGCCCAACCAAGCGTTTCTTTCGAGATCCCCAGTTCTTCCTCGATGCCTGGAATCGCAAATCCAAATGTCTGCCGCCCGGTGTAAAAGAAGAGATAGCAGAACATCGTCGCCAACAAGACGCGCCATTGATAGGTGCGAAATAACTCGCCCTTTTCACCTCTCTCCGGCGATGGCTCCATGCTGAAGTTGGAGTCGTGAGAATCAGCTGCACTGGACATTTGCGGTTCGTTCGAGTTCGAGGAAGCGGCTTCGGTCGGGTAGGTCTTCAAACTATTCTTGCTTCCGGGATCCGACCACGCGAGGACTCCAACGCCCCCGTCAACATCCCGAAAAAAGAAATACTGGACGAAATCTTCACAGTCAGTTAATCCAATCTTTGTTGACCCGTAGTCAACTTTTGTGATGCAGTTATCGCTGGCGACACGTTCACTCGTCAAGCGATTCACAATAATTTCACAAGATGAGACATGAGATGAGGCCCCTGTTCCTACTTTTCGTGCTGTTGGTTCCGTTGGGTTGCAACAAAGCAGAGCCGTATGGCAATGCGCCGACGGCGGTCGGCGCTGCTGCGGATCAGCGCCAAGACAATCCCGAGTATTCACCCGATCTTCCGTAGCGATACTTCGCTGGCCGTTACTGACGCGTATTGATCATTCCATTCATCTGCAGAAACACAGGAAACCCACAATGTCATATCGCAATCGCGATCGCACCGCTTTCACGCTGGTCGAACTTCTCGTGGTCATCGCCATTATCGGCGTCTTGATCGCCTTGCTGCTGCCGGCCGTTCAGCAAGCTCGCGAAGCGGCTCGCCGTTCGCAGTGCACCAATAACCTGAAACAACTTGGCCTGGCGATGCACATGTATCACGACGCCTATCGCAGCTTTCCGATCGGCGCCTACGCCGCCTGGGGACACTCTTGGTCGTGGCCGATCCTACCGTTCATGGAACAAACCGCCGTGTACGAAATTTTGCCCAACGCTCCTAGCGACAGCGGCAGCTACGGCGGGTCAGACGCGACTAGCGTCGCGTTGGTCAAGCTGATGCGAACTCCCATCAGTACCTTTTTTTGCCCGTCGCAGCCTGACGGACAAACCGAACCTACTGAAGTCAACGGCTTGACCGGTCGATCGATCAGCAGCTATTTGGCCAACGCTGGCGGCGACGCTACGCAAGATGGTCTTGGCGCTGGCGGCATGGATCAGTCGAACGGACTATTTCATGCGGTGCGCATGAATACCTCTTCGCCGACAGGCCGGGTCTTCAAGTTTCGTGACGCCAAAGACGGTCTGTCATCGACGGTCCTCTTGGGCGAGGCGGTTTATGACATTGATCCCGACAAGTGCTACCTTTGCGATCACTTTCTCTACTTTCATCCCAACTTCGATTCGAGCAACGGCTCCGACTTTTCCGAAGCGCTCGGCTCCACCTACGACCCGGTAAACCCGAAGACGACCGATGGCAATATCCTGGAGCGTTCGTATGGCAGCTTCCATCCCGGCGGCGCCAACATCGGATTTGCCGACGGCAGCGTCCACTTCATTCCGGAAACGATCGACGGCGCCACCTGGCGAGCCATGGGATCGCGCAAAGGCGGCGAAGTGGTCGAATTGCCGTAGGTTCCGGGTTTCATCATTGCGTGCCGGCCGTCGTCGCCGGCACGCTGCTGCGATCGACTCTCGCCCAGAAAGCATGCCGCGATGACCGATTCCTTGCTCAACCGCCGTACCTTTACCGCTTCGCTCGCTGGCGGAACCTTGGCCGCGACCGCACTGGCCTCCAGCGCCTCTTCGCCCGATACGGCCGGCCCGATGATTGGCCACGTCTCGGAAACGACCGCCAACATCTGGTATCGCCCTGCGAAGCCTGGCACGTATCGGGTGCAGATTTGGGAAGCGGCTGACGACGCCAAACCGCAAACCGTCCAGGCCGAAGCGACCGCCGCAGGCGACCTAAGCCTGACCTGGAAAATCGCAAACCTAAAGCCGGCGACCCGCTACCACTATGCGATCGAAGGCGCCGATCTTTCGCCGGACGATTGCTATCTGATCACCGCGCCCTCAGCCGCCGTCCGCGGCAAGTCCTGCCTGGCGTTTGGTTCATGCGCGAAAACGAAGCCGTCCTCTCTATGGGCGCAGATGGAACAGCGCGGCGCCCAAGGGCTGGTTTTGCTCGGCGACACGCCTTACATCAACTCGACCAATCTCACGACGATTCGCAACGAGCAGCGCAAGCTCCTGCAGATTCCGGAACTCGCCTCGCTTGTTCGCCATACGCCAACCTGGGGCACGTGGGACGATCACGACTTTGGCGGCAACGACACCGATGGTCGTCTACTAGGCAAAGAGAACTGCCGCCGCGGGTTCGTCGAGTATCGCGCAAACGCCGAGTTTGGCGAGTCAGGCGAAGGGATCTACACCAAGTTCCGCTATGGCCCGATCGAGGTCTTCCTGCTCGACACTCGCTGGTTCTCGCAAACGGCGCCATCGCCGGTCGCCGCCGACAAGCCTACCTTGCTCGGCGAGCGACAATGGAAGTGGCTGCAGGAAGGCCTGGCCAGTTCGACCGCTCCCTTCAAAGTGATCGCCTGCGGGATGATCTGGGACGACAAAGAAAATGGCGAAAAAGATGACTGGGGTACCTACACCCACGAGCGAGATGCGCTTTTTGATTTCATCGGCCAGCAGCGGATCACCGGGGTCGTCCTGATTGGTGGAGACATCCACTGCAGCCGATTGTTAAGGTATAAGTCGACGGGTCAGACCGGCTATCCGATTCATCAGTTCATCGTTTCGCCGATCCACGACAGCGTCATCCCGAGCTTGAACGTCGCCCACCCCGACCTGATCAAAGGCGCCGCGGTCCCGCATGTTTGGCTCCGCTTAGAAGCTGACGCGACGCGGACTCCGGCAACTTTGCATGCCGAATGGGTGCAGCGCGATGGCCGCCAGATGTGGGACCTGACGCTCGAAGAGACGCAACTGCGCCCCGCCTAGTCGCCGCCCGTCGGCATTCCTTTTCCGCTCCTCACGCCCCAATCGACCAGCGCACGATGCGACCAACGATGACTTATCTGGACGATGGCTCGATTCGCACCGTCGAAACGATCCTGGCCAGTCAAAACTCACGACGCCCCTTTGTCGTTTATGACGAGACGGCGTACGTTTCCTCCGGCGCCCAGGCCGCCCTGCAATCTACCTTCGCCAACCGAGCGACCACCTGGTTCAGCCAGTTCGAGTTGAACCCGAAACTGCCGGACGTCGAGCAGGGGGTCGAACTGTTTCGGAAGTCGCAATCAGACGTGATCGTGGCGATTGGCGGCGGCACCGCGATCGACATCGCCAAACTGATCGCCGCCCTTTCGCAACAAACCGATCCGGCGGCGGCGATCATTCGAGGCGAGCGTCCCTTGGCCGATTTCGACATTCCCCTGATTGCGATTCCAACGACCGCCGGAACCGGCAGCGAAGCGACCCATTTTGCGGTCGTCTATATTCAGAACGAAAAATTCTCGCTCGCCCACCCGCACATCCTGCCGCAGTTCACGATTGTCGACAGTCAGTTGACCCGCAGTCTCCCCCGCTCGATCACGGCCGCAACCGGTCTGGACGCCTTCTGCCAGGCGATCGAATCGCTGTGGGCGGTCGGCAGCACCGACCAGTCGATCGCCTACGCCAGCGAAGCGTTGCCGCTGATCGTCGAAAACCTGCCGATCGCCGTCCTCGCCCCTACCGCCAAGTCGCGCCGCGGCATGAGCCGCGCCGCTCACCTGGCCGGCAAAGCGATCAACATCAGCCGCACTACTGCGCCCCATGCGATCTCGTACGCGATTACCTCGCGGCATGGCTTTCCGCATGGCGTCGCCGTCGCGATGACCCTGAGCCGCATGCTGAAATACAACGCATCGGTCCAAGCCGCCGACTGCGCCGATCCCCGCGGCGTCTCGTTCGTACAACGACAAATCGACCGCATCGTCGATCTGCTGGCGAGCCAAACGCTGGAAGAGGCGAGCCAAAAAATCGACAGCTTCATCGCCAAACTCGGCTGCCCGACGTCCCTGCAAGCCGCCGGAATCAACACCCGCCCCCAGATCGAAGCGATCGTTCAGCAAGTCAACGCCGAGCGAATGTCGAACAACCCGCGGAGTTCCACATCGGCGACGCTGCTTGATCTGCTGGCTGGCGGGGTGTCGGCGGTGACGAGCTAATCTCGTGCTTCGCGAAAACGGCAAGATCCCTATTGCGGAGCCATCAGGAAAATCGGGCCAGACCCCTCACCTGGGCCAAGTTCTAAGTTCTTCAAGACGACGCCCGGGTTGTCGTTGGCATCGCGAATACGAATGCTGACGCCACTGCTAGGAGGATCATTAGCATTCTCGGCGACTTGCAGCTTCTGTTGACTCGCTTTAATCGCGAGCGAGTCGAGTTTGTCATCGGCGTTGTCGATACGATCTTGGATATCGATCATTCGCAGTCGTAGACGATGCGCTTTCTCCGCCAAGGCGTTCTGCATCGTCGATCGGGCATCACCTCGGCTCGATCGAATCGCCTGGATCCGATCCTCCAAGGCCGTCCGTAGGGCAGCGTCCGCTTTCAACATCGCTTCGTCCTGTACCTCGCCGGTGCGGATCTCATCCACGTAGAGAATTACCGCTTGAAGCCCGAGACTCTCCACGGCGAGCTGCTCTCGTTTTGCACAGGCACGGCACGGATACGTCGCCAGGTCAGCCAGAAACTGCTTGATCTCTTCTTTGACGCTGTCCGCCACGCTTTCCGCTTCCTTTAGCAGTGGCGCGGTATCTACCTTGCCTGCCAGCGGCGCGTCTCCACAGCACTCGACCGCTTTCGGATTGCCAGCCTTCCATGCTGTGCAGACGCCATTGATCAGCGTCCGAACCGCATTAAGCTGCGCTACATCTCGCGCCGCTAAACCTTTCGGAATGTTCAGCCGACTCGCCAGCCATTTCAACTGACCAGGGTCATTGCCTGGCGGCAAGTCGGCATAGGGAAGCGACAGATCCCCTTTCTGCTTCAGATCTACATGAATGGTGCGGGTGTCGCCGGCGAAGGGAAGCAACTGAATCCGCTTGCCAACCGTGCGAAATTCGGCCGGATTGGCGACCAGTTTCAGCTCCTTATCGGCGCCGGTCTCAATTTCCAGCGGCGTGTCGCAGAATTCGATCGGTTTGGCGTCGCTCAGTTCGTACCGCACCGATCGTCCTCCCTCCCCGACCAGATTGAACGTGTTGCTTAAATCGATCCCGGTTACTTTGAACAGAATACCGCTGGCCCGCATCGAGGCGACCTTCAGCGAGCTTTTCTTATCTTTGTCGAACGAGAAAGGGGTTTTCTCTCTGCTGTAGTAGAGAAACTTCGTGGCGGAATCGAGCTTCTTGGCGCCCTTCCGGAAGACAACTTCGTCGGCCAGCAGCGCTTGGGTTGGATCGTCAAGCTTGGAGTGAAGCGGGGCGAGCGTCGCGTTCACACGTCCGTCTTTGGTGGGAGCGGCGACAAAGATGATATCGGTAACGCCAAGCTTGTGTTCCAACGTCTTATCCCGAAATCGCAAGGGAAACTGCTTTTGGCCGCCCCGCGATACGCTGATGTCCAACAAATGATAGATGGGAAACGGCTTTTTGACGTCCGCATGAGAAATGCGGACCTCAACCGCTTTCCAATCGAGCGCGGTCTTGTTGGACAACGTGACTTGACCAGAAAAAACAACCCTCTCTTCTAATGCAGCGTCAACAGTGATTTCGCGAACGTCCCCATCTAGCGTCAGGCGACTGGGCGGGTCGATTTTCGTTTGATACTGGACCGCCAGGTCATGTGGGAATTCCTCTTGCGCGGTTAGCACCAGGGTCGTGGCGCCAATCCCCAAATGGATTTGTAGATGG
Organism: Blastopirellula retiformator; assembly: GCF_007859755.1. Taxonomy (NCBI): domain Bacteria; kingdom Pseudomonadati; phylum Planctomycetota; class Planctomycetia; order Pirellulales; family Pirellulaceae; genus Blastopirellula; species Blastopirellula retiformator. Next base: position 1,014,237 of record NZ_SJPF01000002.1, read on the forward strand.
CGCACCAGCGTAATGACTTCGGCCGGTTGCCCAAGCCGACACAGACAAGTACGATACATTGTGGAAAGGTACGCAAGTTGCGATGATTGCTCAATTTCTCGCCATTCTGATGACGATCACACTGCCCCTTCAGGGGTTGGCGGTGCCGCATTGTCATGGCGAGTCCGTAGTGGGGCAGAGTTCCGATCATGATCGGATGCTCCATATCCATTTCGGGCATGGTCACCACCACGAGGATCACGACCATTGTCATCGAGACTGCGATTGTCCGAGTGACGATGATTCCTCACAGGCTCCAACGCACCAACACGACGACGATGCTGTTTTCGTGACAGGCGATCTTGTCGTCGATCACACGCAAGTGCGGGTGCCGACATCCGACCTGTTCGTTGCCCTCGCCCTAGATTTTGCCGCTCCCAGTTTGGCTCTGGACATGTTCCACCGCTGGGTTCAGGAACCGCCGCCCGATATTGGCGGGTTCCCCATCTTTCTGAAGACAGCCTCGCTTCGGCTGTAAACCAACCGCCGCAACGATTGCGTGACGTGGAAAGGGTTCGCCCTTGTGCCGTCTCCGCAATCGCCGCTTGCGTCATCTGTTCTTTCGTTTCGCCCATTGATGGCGAGCGGATTCATGGTGGTTGGAGACCCGACTCGTGTTTCGTTTACTCAAGATTTGTGCTGTCGTTCTCGCCCTCGCTGGTATTGTTGGCATCGGTGTCTACACCAAGAACCGCTGGCTCCCGTGGCTGACGCCTGCTCAATCCGAAACAGCCAACGCTTCAGACGCTTCGCAGGCGGGAGTGGCTTTACCCAACGAGCAGGTCAATCTCTCGCCGCAGGCTCAGAAGAATCTGAAGCTCACGTCCAAGCCGCTGCTGCCGGTCACCTATTGGCGAACGATCCAAATTCCGGGCACGGTTGTGGATCGTCCCGGCATCAGTGATCGGGGCGTGATCGCTCCCGTCACTGCGGTGGTCACCGCAATCCACCACTTTGCCGGTGAAACGGTTGCTTCGGGAGATGCCCTGTTCACGTTGCGGCTAGTTGGCGAGTCATTTCAGACCTCGCAAACGGAGCTTTTCAAGGCGACCAAAGAGAACGAGATCGTTCAAGAGGAGTTGGAACGGCTGGGGCCAATTGCTCAGTCGGGAGCCGTCCCCGGCACGAAGATGATCGACCTGCGGAATCAGCAGCGGCGACTGGCGGTCACGATCCAAGCTCATCGGCAAGACCTGCAAATCCGAGGATTGACGCAAATACAGATCGACTCCGTGGCGAACGGGACACTGGTCTCAGAAGTGACGGTCCTCGTCCCTGCCGGATGGAATAGCACCACCCAGAACCCGGCGAACGAATCGGCAGTGTTTGAACTACAGCAGGTCCATGCCGAGATCGGGCAACATGTGCAGGCGGGAGAGCGGCTGGCAACCCTTTCCAATCACGAGTCATTATTCATTGAGGGGCGGGCGTTTCGTCAGGAGTTGCCTCTGCTGCAACGAGCGGCGGAAGAGGCATGGTTGATTCAGGTCGAACTGCTGGAATCGACCGAGTACGACTGGCAGTCCCCAATTCCTCCTGTGAAGATTCACTACATCTCCAACACGCTTAACGACGACAATCGGACGATCTCGTTTTATCTGCCGCTCCATAATCAATCCCGCACCTACGAACGGGATGACGAGCAACTCTTCCTGTGGCGGTTTCGTCCGGGTCAGCGGGTGCAACTCCATGTGCAGGTCGAGCAGCTTGAGAACGTCTTTGTGCTTCCGGCAGCGGCGGTCGTTAAAGAAGGACCGGAGAGCTACGTCTTCCGTCGCAACGGAGACATCTTCGACCGCAAGCCCGTCCATGTTCTGCATCAGACTCCGAGTGAAGTCGTCATCGCAAACGATGGCAGCATTCCACCCGGCATTTACGTGGCACAGTCTGGTGCCGTGCAAATCAATCGTGTCCTGAAGTCCCAGAGCGGCTCGGCTCCTTCCGGCGTGCATGTTCACGCTGACGGTTCCGTCCATACGAACCACTAGGAGTCGCCATGTTAGATTCTGTTATTCGCTTCTCGCTGCGTCATCGACCGCTCATTCTGGTTCTGAGCATCGCCGCCATGATATACGGCGGTTACCTCACGACCACGATGCCAATTGACGTGTTCCCCGATCTCGACCGACCTCGTGTCGTGATTCTGACCGAGTGTCCGGGATACTCGCCGGAAGAAATTGAAACACTGGTCACGCAGCCCATCGAGCAAGCGGTGCTGGGGGCGAATGGCGTCGTGGCGGTTCGCAGCCAGTCGAGCATGGGACTGGTCGTGATCTACATCGAGTTCGAATGGGACACGGAGATTCGAGCCGCCCGGCAGGTCGTGCAGGAACGTCTGGCGACGGTGGCAGGCATCATGCCAGACGGGATTCAACCGCTGATGGCTCCTCCGACCTCGATCATGGGTCAGATCATGCACGTGGGGGTTCATCGCCAGACCGGTCCACACGGAGGACAACTCACGACGATTGGTGACACAGATCTGCTCATCGAACGAGTTCAGAAGGAGTCGTCATTCCAACTTCATGCTTGGAATCCGAAAGATCGACACGACCAATCGACATGGGAAGAGGTCACGGTCGAGTCTTGGGAGGTTATTCCCAGCGAATCCACTTCCGAAGGGCAACGCATTCAAGTTGTAGTCGGTGGGCAGCAATATGAAGCGATCTTCTTGACACCCGAACAACAGTCGATGGAACTTCGCACGATAGCTGATTGGGTCGTGCGGCCTCGGCTGCTGCGGCTTTCCGGTATTGCCGAGGTCATCGTGCTGGGGGGCGACCAGAAGCAGTACCACGTCGAGATCAATCCCAAGCGTCTGCTTGAATACGGCGTGTCGGTGCAACAGGTGGAAGATGCCATCAGGCAGAACAATCTCAACACCAGCGGCGGCTTCACGAAGGAAGGGCAACTGGAACGACCGATTCGAGTCATCGGTCGTCTCGGTCCGGGGAGCAAGCAAGTCATCAAGCATCTGCGAAAGGTGCCCGTTGATGCGGAGTCGAGCCGTCCTGTCCTCATCGAGCAGGTGGCAGAAGTCAAAGAAGGTTCGCCGCCCAAGCGAGGCGATGCGAGCATCGACGGTCACGTTGGAATCGTCATCACGCTGGTCAAACAGCCGCACGTCGATACACGAGGACTGACCGAGCGAATTCATGCCGCCCTGATCGACGTGGAGAACTCGCTCCCGGCTGACATCCTCATCAATCGTGACCTGTTCCAACTGAAGAATTTTATCGACCGAGGCATATATTACGTCGGTGAGGCCCTTGTGATCGGCGCCGTGCTGGTCGTCATTGTGCTGGCGGTCTTCCTGCTGAACTTCCGCACGACCTTCATTTCACTCACCGCCATTCCCCTCTCGTTGATGATTACCACGCTGGTCTTCCGGTTGATCGGCTATCTGACGGGACAAGAGCTTTCGATCAACGTGATGACGCTCGGCGGTATTGCCGTGGCGATGGGGGAACTGGTCGATGACGCCATCGTCGATGTCGAGAACATCTTCCGACGCCTCAACGAAAACAACGCTTCGCCCAACCCACGTCCCGCACTCACGGTGGTCTATCAAGCCAGTCGGGAGGTTCGCAGTGCCATCGTGTTTGGCACGGGGGTGGTGATTCTTGTGTTCCTGCCGCTGTTTGCAATGTCGGGCGTGGAAGGTCGTCTGTTTGCTCCCTTGGGGATTGCCTACATCGTGTCGATTCTGGCGTCTCTGCTTGTCTCGCTTACGGTGACGCCCGTTCTGTCGTATTACCTGCTGCCCAAGTCACGGGCGCCCCATCGGCACAACGACAGCTGGCTGCTGCGAGTCCTAAAGTGGTTCGCCGGTTACCTCGTGCGATTCAGTATGCGGTTTGGTGGAAGCCTGCTGGTGCTGACGTGGGTCTTGGTGGGAGTGAGCGTGTTCGTACTCTCTCAACTTGGAGCCGATTTCCTACCGCAATTCGATGAAGGGAGCGTGCAGGTCAATCTGACCCTTCCGGCTGGCTCGTCGCTCGAAGCCTCCAACGATGCCGCACAGATTATCGACGCGAAGCTCTCACCACTGCTGAGAACCGCCGCCCATCCTGACGGTGAAATCCTGCACTTCGTTCGTCGCACGGGGCGAGCCGAACTGGATGAACACGCTCAGCCCGTCAATATGAGCGAATACATCCTCAGCATGAACCCGGAAAGCGAGCAGAGTCGAGAGGAAACGATTGAGACGCTACTCAGCGAACTCAAGCAGGAGTTGCCCGGCGTCGACGTTGAGATCGACCAACCGTTGGCTCACCTGATCAGTCACATGCTCTCCGGCGTGTACGCTCACGTCGCCATCAAAATCTATGGCGATGACTTCGCCACGCTGCAACGGCTAGCACAGCAGGTGAAAGGGGAAATCGCTGACATCCCCGGCATCACCACACCGGTCATCGAGTCGCAAGAGTTCGTGGACGAACTACACATCGTCCTGCGTCCCGAAGAACTGGCCTATTACGGTGTCAGCAGAGCCTATGTCGCCGAGTACATTCAGACGGCACTGCGTGGCAATACCATTTCGCAAGTGCTTGAAGGTTCCCGTCGCTTCGATCTGGTGGTACGGCTGCGAGAGGAAGAGCGAACAGACTATTTCAGCTTGCGGAACCTGCTGATCGATCTGCCCGATGGTCGTGGTCAAATCAAGCTGGAACATGTCGCCGACTTTCCCGAAGGGATGACCGGTCCCAACCAACTGATGCGGGAAAACGTGCGGCGACGAATGGTCGTCCGCTGCAATACGCAGGGAAGAGACCTCGGCAGCGTCGTCGTCGACATCGAACAGCGGATCGGCAGTCGGATTCGGCTCCCCGAAGGCTATTACATCGAGTACGCCGGACAGTTCGAGAGCCAGCGATCCGCCACGCTCCTGATCTGCGTGATGGCGTTGGTGTCGCTGATTGGCGTGTTTGTGGTGCTGCTGATGCTGCTTCCCTCGGTGCGGGTCGTGCTGCAAATCCTCAATGCGATTCCCACGGCATTCATCGGTGGTGTGGTGGCATTGGCTCTGACCGAACAAACCCTGACGGTTGCCAGTCTGGTCGGATTTATTTCGCTCGGCGGCATCGCCGTTCGAAACGGCATTCTGCTGGTGACGCACTACTTCCATCTCATCGAGCAAGAGGGGGAGCAGTTCTCGCAAAGCATGATTCTGCGAGGTAGTCTCGAACGGTTGGCTCCTGTGTTGATGACAGCAATCACGGCCATCATGGGCTTGCTGCCGATAGTCGTCGGAGGTCAGAAGCCGGGGTTGGAGATTCTCTATCCGGTCGCCACCGTGATCGTGGGCGGACTGCTGACCTCGACGTTCTGCGAGTTCCTGATTCACCCCGGACTATTCTGGAAGTTCAGCGGGAAAGATGCCCTCCGACGTGCGGAAGGCGAACAAAGTGAAGACGAGATGCTCCGGTAGCGTTATCGGAGTCAAGGATTTTACGTCCCAACTGAAGGAGACTGAGATGATTCGATTTCAATTGATGATGACCGCGACTGCCCTGCTTGTGGTGGCGGGATGCAGCGAGCAGCCCAAGCCAGAGCAGACACCTTCGACACCGCCTCCTGCGGCTTCGACGGAAGAAGGACACAGCCACGGAGAGGGTCCAAACGGCGGTGCGGTCGCCGATTGGGGAGGTGGCAAGTATCACGTGGAGTTCACGGTGAATCACGATACGCAGGAAGCGACTGTGTACGTCCTCGACAACTACGCGAAGAACCCCGCCCCACTCAAAATCGAGAAGCTCCTCTTGAGCATCAAGGAGCCGTCGTTTCAGGTCGAACTCTTGCCGCAGCCACTCGAAGGCGAATCGGAAGACACCAGTTCACGCTTCGTCGGCAAGCATGAGAAGCTGGGTGTTGTGCAGGAATTCGCTGGGACGATCAGCGGCGAGGCGGACGGAACGCCATACGCCGGTGATTTCAAGGAAGAAGCACACGGACATACCCACAGATCGAGTGTTTGGCAGCGAGCGGGAGAATGAGACATGTATTACGTGATCAAGATTCTGGTGACGGCTGGACTGGTCGTCGCCGTGTCCGAGGCGTCCAAACGAAGTTCGCTGATCGGCGGACTTCTTGCCTCTCTCCCGCTCGTTTCGTTTCTGGGAATGATCTGGTTGTACGTGGACATCCAAGTCTCGGTCTCCCGTTACGTGTAGAGGTTAGCTGCCGCCGATCTCGACAAGCCATGTCTTCCCGAACCAGTCGCCGGGATTGATGACCGGCATGTCCTTGAGTTCGTGCCCGTGAAATGTTCCGTTTGCCGTGATCGTTGACATGCTCGTGTCTCCTGATTGGGGTTGAGTACACGAGCACCGTGCGGTCCCAGCAATCGACTCAACACGACACGGAGATCAATGACGATGGCCATGCTCGACGCAGAAATTACGGACGACGACTACACGACACTGATTCACATCTTGGAAGAATGGGAAGCATTCGGATCGGCTGAGGCATCCACGCATCGAAAAGAAACGGCCACACTGCTTGGCGACGGGCATCGTCGTCGGTGCAGTCGTCGATGAGTTCGCCCCGAAAGAGCATTCCATCGCCGAGTGCGTAGCCAACTTGATCGCCGCAACATTCGATTTCGCTACACTCGTGGTCCGACAACCAGCCGTAGACTTCGTACTGCCAGTTCTCCGGCAGGTCGTAGTCATCACGCAGCCGCCAAGCAGCATCGACGATGTTCTCGACGGTCGCTTCGTATTGGGGAGGACATCGACCGTGAATGACGAAGGGGAAACTGGGTCCAAAAGCAGCCATTTAGGACGTGCTGGCAAGCTCCTTATCCGACACAAATCCGGCTCTTATCCGACCGCTTGGTACCGTCCGTCAAGTTGCGCACATTTGATTTTCAGCCTGACTCTGGAAAATTGTTTTTGCCGCGCGCGGCAAAAACAATTTTTTAAACTTTGCCGTCTTCTCGCTCCTCCGGTTCGCGGAGGCGGTCCATGTCGAGGTAGCGCCTTGTCCCCCAGTGCGTGCCGGCGATGTGGCGCAGCCGGGCTGCGACCAGCATCAGGGCGCTTTGGCCGTCCGGAAACGCTCCCACGACTCGTGTTCGTCGCCGGATCTCTTTCATGATCCGCTCCAGCATGTTGTTGCTCCGCAGCCGCGTCCAGTGTTCTCGCGGGAACGCCATGTACGCCAGCGTTTCCTGGTAGCCGTCGCGGAAGCATTTCGCCGCCGCGCCCAGCCGAAGCGAGATCAGCTTCTCGGTGACCAGTGCTGCCTTCGCTTCCGCCGCCGCGCGATCCTCTTGCGCGTGAACCGCCTTCAGCATCGCCGCCACGTCGCCTGACTTCGCTCGCGGCACGTCTTTCAACACGTTGCGATAAAAGTGGACGATGCAGCGCTGCCAGGCCGCGTCTGGGAAGAAGTCTCCCAGCGCTTCGACCAGGCCGAGGCACTTGTCGCTCGTGATCAGCCGCACGCCCTTCAATCCGCGCTCCTTCAGGTAACGCAGGAACGTTCGCCAGCTTTCGCTATCCTCCTTCTTCCCTTCGGCGACCCCGAGAATCTCGCGATGTCCATCAGCGCCGACGCCGACCGCCACTAAGATCGCCACGTTCTTCACCTCGCCGCCCCAGCTACGTTTCAGCCAGATGCCGTCGAGCATCACGTACGGATGTTCGCCTTCCAGCGGCCGATTTCGCCACGCTTCGATCCGCTCGTAGATCTTCTGGTTCAGCTCGCTGACGGTGCTGGAGCTGACTCGCGTTCCCCAAAGCGCCTCGGTGATGTCTTCAACGCGACGGACCGAAACGCCTGCCAGATACATCTCAACGAGCGCCTCTTCGACGCTCGATTCGCGTCGCTTGTAGCGTTCGATGATCTGCGTCTCGAGCGGCAAGCTCCGCAGTCGCGGAACTTTCAGCGAAACCTCGCCCGCCTTGGTCTGCAGCTTCCGCGAATACGACCCGGCTCGCGAATCGACGCGGTCTGGTGAACGTTCGTAGCGTTTCGCCTTGCAAATCTGATCCGCTTCGGCATCGAGCATCTGATTCAACGTCTCCTCGACGGTTGAGCGGACCAGCTCATCAAGATGCCCCCGCACCGCGTCGCCGTCAATTTTAATCGCATCCCGGATCTCTTCGCTGGTCCGTTCTTCTGGTACATTCGTCATGGTCAGTCCTTGGTTCTGGTGGTGGTTGATGTTGGTAATCAAATCCATACCAGAGCCAGGGCTGGCTCTCAAATGTGCGCAGGAATTAGGACGTTATCGACCGCTTATCCGAACAGGAGCCTTTTCGTAAGTCCTTATGACACAGGGAATTTCACGTAAGTCCATGAAAAAAGCACCTTACGTGACTCGTAAGGTGCCTTGAAAGTGGGCGATGAGGGACTCGAACCCCCGACATCTTCGGTGTAAATGGAGCCGGGAATCGTGGAAATGCCTTATTTCTCGGTAGGTTTAGCGATGGCCGGGCTCCAAGGCTTCCATGAAGTGCACGAATTCCTGGCTGTTTCGTGCATTAATTCGTGCACGTAATTTTTGATCAAAACAAGCGGGACACTTTACGCCAAGTGTCAATACAGACGGCATCTGGAATGCCCCAAAAATCTATCCTTCGTTTTCACTCGCATCAAAGGATTGAAATGGAGGACTGGCGTGCGATATCAATCTTCGGGCGGTTGCCTCCCATTCGACTGGTTAGATTTCGGGATAGCCCGATCCCGGAAAAAACGAGCAATTCGGGTGAACTTCCTTGAGCTTCTGTTTATGTTTTGCGTACGGCTAAAAAATATCCGAAACCATTTTCGGCAGTTCCCCGACGAGGTATCCATGCCCTGGCCCGAAATTGATCAAGCACTTCACCGTCTCTATCGCAATGCGGGCCTGCCGAAATAAACAACAGGGCAGGGAGTTCCGGGATGAATCGAAAAATTCCTTCCATGATCCTTCTTTCTTGTAATCCCAATTTGAGTCGCCTCTGAAAACAGCAACTCGCGGCCAGTAGCCCCCAAACACATCCTCCTAATTCCACGAAAAACAAAATTGCGATGAAAAGCAAACAGGCGTTGTTCGTTCTCTCTAATCGAAGGATAGGCCGGCCTCTTCGAGACGTGCTCGCTGTTCGAGTGTTTTTTGATAGTTCTTGCTCTTAGTGGTTGGCAAGCTGAACACTCCTCGTCCGGTCCCGCCTGACGTAATTTTCTGTAGTGCGAGACGCCAGAAGCTGAGCCCACCAATGCCTAATTCCTGCCAGTTCACCTCATCTTTCCAATGGGAATAGAGAGAAACGTGCCGCTCCGCGTCTTTTTTAACCTCAGGACCGGCGTACCCGATGATTTCGACTTCGCCAGTATAAGTAGAAATATCGAATACGATCGAATCATCCGTCGTGTTTCTTGCAAGAGTTACGCCGTCGTCTGGCCTGACCCAAAACGCCTTGGGAAGCTTGCCGACAATGGTAATCCGCCGGCAGTGACATTCGGAGTTGATTCGCAAGGCGTCTCCACAGTCCAGGTTTTCGAAGAGAACGTCTTCCAGTTCAATCTGGCCGCCTAACCAAGCAGTCCCTGGGGAAATTCGGCAATGGAGGAACTGAACATCTTGGATGCGGATCGGACTTGAAGGCGTTCCCTGAAGCATCAGATCCGGCAACGTTACCTTCTCGAACGTCTTGTGAGAAACCCTCTTTATCCCGTCGCCTTCGGTTTCCAGTTCGAATAACACGACTTCAGCTTCTCCAGATTTTGCGGTTACTATTGATCTAGCCAGCGAACAAACCGATAGCCCAGGTTACTGGGAATTGACTCGTAGGTTACGACCGCCTGGACTTGAGCTCGAGCCGCATGGGAACGAATGGAAGACAGACTATTGCCAGTGATATCGAACCCAAACCCATTTCGGCCAATAAAGTCTTGTGGGGCGTTGGTTCTGCCGGTCCACTGTAAACTAGCCAACAAGTGTCCCGGTTCGTCGGCAACCAGAGAGCGGACGCGGTTAGCCACTCTCGCTTCGAGTACTGTACCGAAAAATAATTGCATTCTCCATGGCTCCTCTATGATCGAATCCAGTTGATTCATTGATAGGGAGTTTCTTAGCAGTGCGAAATCGGAAACCAACTCCGTGCGCGCTTCGGCAGAAAGCGATGATAATTGACGTTGCTGAGCGAGAGTTTCAGGTAACCCTTCGGATACATAGTTGTTATGCGCCAACACCCCCAGTTGGCCAACAAAGTAAACATGCTCGCCATAAACCTCCAGGTTGTAGACCGTCTGCGGGCCTGGTCTGGGAAGCTTGGATTCAATCCGCTTCGTTTCACCGGCGTAGGTAGTGACATGCTCGCCGATCGCCATTTCGCCGATTGGTAAGAACTTGTCTTGCTCGACCGACCAGAAAAGATGGTTGTCGGTGACGCCGAGGGGGTTGGCTTCTCCCTCGAACGTGACGTTCAAAACCTGGTTGGCGGGCGGGTGTGAGAAGGTCGCTGTCACTACCTGGCCGACGCCGGGTTTGATTGCTGGTGAGGCTTGGATTCCGGTGATGATCGCCGTGCCGTAGGCGCCCATCTCGGGCAAGTCCATTTCGACGGTCAGGCCGATGACTTCGAGGCCTTCGGATTCGGCGACCGCGGTGGTAAGGACGATGTCGCGATAGACGGCTCTTAGAGGGGCCAAAGGTATGAGGGGTGGTGCGGCGGGATTGGTGCTCTTGTCGGAGAGTGTGGTTGGCAGCGTGGACAGCTCGGGCTCTTGATCAACAACGTAGCCTAGTTGTTCTCGCAGCCACGACTCGGGGCGAAGCAGTTCGATGTGCAGTAACTTGGGTTCGTCCACATTGGAGCCGGGCAACGGCATTTCCAAGGTCAGATGAAAACATTGGTTCCAGTTTGGTTCTTCCCACTGCGATCTTTCTTCTTCCCCAACTTCTGGATTACGGGCCAGGACTCGATCGCCGACGCGAATCGAGTCGATGGGACGTGTCGTGACAGGCGTCGTCGAAGTAGAGAGATCTGGCGAAGCCAGCGTCGTTTGCAGGGGGACGGCGGAATCGGAGTGCGATTCTGTCGTTCCGGGAAAAAGTGCCGGCGCCATCAGGCAAGCGGCGATGGTCAGACCCGTGATCAAAATCGCTCGGCGGAGCCACTCCAGAGCGACTGCCCCGCTTGTTTTTTTTGCTGCATTCATGGAAAGGAGGTCCTAATGGAGGAAAAGCTGCAAGGCGTACGCAAGCGTCTTGGAGCCCGACTAGGCGAGTTTCCAAGGTCCGATCTGGCCAGTTATTTCGGTCGGGTTACCATGCATCATTTGCGTCAACTGGTTCTGCATGGTTCGCCAGACTTGTCCCTGTTTTCGCGACTTGCGATGAAGGGTTGCGTAGGTCGCGATCGAGGCCAGGGCTACCGTCATGCCGGCGCCTAGTTGATAGGAACGGTGAGTTGTATCGACTGAGAGCGCCGCCGGAGCCGCGGCGACCAGTTCAGGCAGATCGCTCACGGCTACTAGAACGGGGGTTCCCGCGACAAAGCATTTGACGAAGCGTGCCCCCGCCAATCCGCCGATCGCACTGCCGAACCCGGCGCCGATCAGGAAGCCGTTGACATCGCCGCCGGCAGCGTATCCGCCGACACCGGCGCCAACGGCAGCTCCGCCAAGTTCAAAGCCGACCGCCTTGCTGGCGTAAAGTAGGCGAGCTCCGGTGCTGCCGCCATGTCGTCCAAAGGCAGCCAGTCCCGTGCCGATGCCGCCGCCGAGAATGTCGCCCACAGTGCTGCTCACCAGGTAGCTAGTGCCGAAGAACTGACCACCAGTGAACAGGTATTCTCCCGCCCCACCAGCGAGGCCCAAGCCCAAGCCCGCGAACGCTCCGTAAGGATTGACTGCTCCTCCCAAGGCTCCGCCAATAATGCCCAGGCCATACTCGCCGTAGGATGCTTCGCGTCCCGCCATGTTGGCTGCGGCATAGGTTTGCAATCCTCCGTTGACTCCGCCTGTCAAGAGACCGGCCGCAGCCAAGGGACCGAGAGCAGCCGAGCCGTAGAAGATTGCGAATCCGGCCGGCACCGAGACGGCGACCGTTCCCACAACCAATTGCCAGCCTTGAGCATTGGCAAGCAGTTGATCTCCCAGCGCCGAACGAACCGATTCACCCACCAATCGATTGAAGGGAGAGATGAGCTCGTTTCCATAAGCGTCGGGCCCTGCAATCGAAGCCCAAAACTCTTGCGATAACTGAGGCCCGTAAAGATCACGAACCGGCCGTGACAAGGGATTGACGGCTCGCAAGGTCGAACCATTGATCAACTTGCCAGCGGCCAGGTCATACCAGCGGCCTCCCAGGTTGTAGAGACCCGGCATCTGTGCCGGGAACGCGTCGACGCCTTGTAGGTTGGCGCTCGCCGCATCGCGAAGCATTTCCGCGAAGACCCAGGGAGCCGCGACTAGGCCATCGTCGGTCGCATCTCCATCAATCGCGAACAGTTCGCCAAAGGAATCGACATGCCGATGCTGAAGGATCAAATTGCCGGTGCTATCGAACCGTGCGACCGTGCGAACCGTTCCCACAGCGTCTTCGTAGTTCCAGATGGTTCGGGATACGTTCGTCGTGGGCATGACGCCCTCGGCGATATCGGTCGCCAGCAAGGCGCCATCGGCTCCATACAGGCGGTTCTCAAGGACCGGCGCTGCGGAATCATCCAAGTCCAAAACGAGCCGCTCGGTCGCTCCGTCCCAAACATAACCGCGGCGTATCACGGCCGCATCTTGTGATGTGGGGAGATTATTACCATCCAACTGTTTGCGGGTTTCCTGAGAGGCGATGCGACGATCGAGTGCGTCGTAGATGTACTCAACCTTCCGCAGTTCTAGCGGACCATTGGGGTTGGCGACAAATTCGGTCATCGATTCGAGCCGCTGACGATGGTCGTGATCGAAGGCAATGATCTCTGGTTCGACACGCACCAGTTTGACCGTGTCGAAGATTACCCAGCGATCGCCACTATTTTCGAGGAGATCGGCAAGTTGGGCTACGCTCAGCCCCGTATCGGACATCATTTGCTGGATTTCAGCCGGCAGAGGATCTTCCGGATTCGGAGGCAGATCGAAGTCGAAATTGAAGTCCAGCGAGATCTTGACAGATTCGATATCGCCCCCATTGGCGCCGATATCAATCGTCCCCAGAGACAGCCAGTTGACCCCGTCCACATGAGCCTGGTTGGGCTGCTGGCGGAAATCGACGTACTTCACAATCTCCGGCGCGCCGGCCCCGACCGAGACCGTGAATCGGCCAATCGTAGCGTGCACTTGATCTTGTTTCCAAGTCGCATGAACGCCGTAAACGCCGGGTTGAATGGGCGTTTCCAGTTCGGCTTCGACTGCGCCTCCCACCCGAATCAGCTTCGCTTTTTCGGCATAGGCGTCATCGGAATGCAGGTCGGTCTCGGTGACTGTGCCAACCTGGCCCGCCGTCTGTTGTCCATTGGCGCCTATTACAATTGCCTCCGGTGTTCCGGGACGTGCGACTCGTAGGCGGAGGTTCTCGCCGTTGTAGTAGTAGAGGTAATTGTTATCGGCCAGGACTCGACCATCAGGGCCTGTGACGGATGAGGAAGAGATTTCGTAGGGCAACTCGGTCAGTCGATTCCCTTGTTCGTCGTATCGATACGCCCACTGCTGGTTCAAGTCTTGTACGCCGGCCTGTTTCTGCTCGGTCGTATCGATGACCGTCTGTCCGTCCGCGTAGAGAGTTCCATCCTTGGCCGTTAGCCCCCCGACCCGCCGCGTCTGGCGACGGATCACATCGCCCGCGGCGTCAAAGAAGGATTCGCTCGCCCCGGGACCGCCATACAGAATCTTTCCGTCTTCGCCCCGAATTGGCAGGTTATCGTCACCCGTCTGAATCGTGTAAGCATCGAAGCGATATTGAGCGATCGATTTGGATTCCGTACCGGTCGTGGTCCGGTGATGGATCTCCATAATTCGCCCGTCGACTCCGTATTCGTAAGTCGTCGTCCCGCGGCTCTCCGCTATGGTTGCGTATTCGGCGTCATCGAATCCCAATCCGGTTCGCCGTGAGACCTGCGTCAGCTTGCCATCGGCGCGGTAACGGAAGATCACGCTCTTATCTTCACCGACGCTTCCGGTCTCATTAATTTCATGGCCGTTCCACAAGGCATCGGAAGCAGTCTCTTGATCTTGCATGATGCCGATGATTCGGCCCCGATTGTCGATTTGGAAGGTCGTGGAGGAGAAGAGGATGTCGTCCAACAGATTTGTCGAGGCATCGGGAACCGTATCCAAGTACAGCTTAGAAGTTTTCCGCTGACCAAGATCGAAGTAGGTGTTGTCATACCGAACGGTTGGCGCCGATTTGCCGAAGGCGTCGAAGTCCTGCAACTGCCGATTTGCGCGACCTAGTCCGTCATACACTACGGTGATCGTCGACCCATGCGAATCGTCTTCACTCGACTCGCTGAGTACGATAGGCTGGCCCATCGTATTGCTGGTCAAGGTAACCTGCTGCAGCATGGTTTCGCCGGCCAAATCCTGGAGCGACTGAGGGGGCGCGGCCATTGTGGCGTACCAGGTTTCCCGTACTTGATTCTGCACGGGGTCGTCTTCGGTTACCGTGATCAGGCCATCGCGATCGGTGACGATCGTCGCCAGGCCGTCGAAGACCCAAGTTCGCGGCATCTCCTTCTGCAGCGGCACGAGAACTTGTTTGCCGGCGGCGGTTGTCGCCTCCGCGACTTGCAGCGAAACTTGAGACACCTCAACGGTCTTGCGGCCAAGTTCATCGTACAGATAAACGGTCCTGGCCTTTTGAGGATTCTGCTCTCGAATCAGTTGCCCTGCCGAGTCATATCCGAAAGAGGTGACCGCCCCTTGAGGCGTCTTGGTTTCGACGACATGGCCATGACGGGCGTCGTAGCGATACGTGGTCTGTCGATGCTGCGGATCAATTTCAACGATCACGCGGCCCGCCTTGTCGTAGACATACCGCATCATGGCGTCGGCCTCGACTTCCGCATCGGCATTCTCTTCGCGAGTAGGTCTCAGCAAAAGCTCTTGGGGATCGAACATGGCCAGGGTTTGGCCTTGAAGGTTTGTGATCTCCTTCGATTCGCGAGGCGTTGAGATCCCATTTCCGCTCATCTGCGTCGATAGCGTAATGACCGGGGCGGTCGGATCATCTGCGAAGTGATACGTATAACCATAGCGAACCGTTAGTGGTTGCGTGTCCGTTGCGTCGACGGGAGGCGCAATTTCGGCGATCAACCGCCCCTGGGCATCGATCACAGTGATCGTCTCGCCTCCGTTCACGTCGGTACGAACGGTCGTCGTGCGCCCTGCAACCGACTGCTGGCCGGCAGGCTGCGAGAGATCCGTGTTCGCGTGATAGGTGACGCTGGTCGTTAAGGCCGATTGGTCGCCTGCGTCTTGGGGGTTCACGCCGGTTTGCCGAGTTGACGTGATACGACCAGGGCCGTCGTACAGCATTTGAACCGTGCGGTCGACCTTGCTAGCCGCATGTTCGATGTGCTGCGACGAAACGTTCCCGGCGAGGTCATAAGTGGTCGAAGTCACCGAACCGTCGGCCGCGATCGAAACCACCGAACGTCCCATCGCATCCAGGTATCCTTTCGTCTCGACGCCATACCGATCGATACTGATTACTTCCAGTAGGCCGGGATAGGCGGCCATGTTGAAGCGGTAATCCAAGGAAGTAACGCCGCGAGGTGTTGTGGCGTCGACTTTCCCGGCGTCGATCTGCTTTGTCGTACGCCCGAAGACGTCGTATTCAAAGTCGTTGCGAATCACCAGGTTGTTTTGTGGGTCGACGGTGGTCCGCAGTTCAACGGTCGATGCAAGGTCGCCTGCTGGCGTGTAGCTACTCAACAGGAGTAGGCCTCGGCCAAACTCGCCTTGGGCGACGACAGAATTCGAGGTCACGGTCTGCACCGCAATCAAACGGCCCGCCTGGTCGAAGCTGTAACTGACAGGCGCTTGATCTTCGGAAGCTTGCTGCAGCAGATTTCCCCCGGCGTCGTAGCTGAATATCGTCGTTAGGTTTGCGATGGAGACGTTGAGATCATCGAGCGACTTCAAATTTTCGCCGGAGAGCACCGTTTGGGCGATGCGACTGGTCAATCGATCTTGCCGATCATAGAGGCTGGTCGAATGAGCGCCGGAGAGTAAGTCGTCGATTTGCAAAGTCCGGCCGATCGCGTCGGACTGTAAACGGGTCACCGATTCGACGGACTCTGTGGAAGTTCCCATCAGTTCGCCCGCTACGCCTGACTGCTTGGTCCAGTAGGTCATTGCGATCGGGTCATAGAAATTCTCAGTGACGCTTCCATCTGCGTCTTGCACCGACTTCGCGGAACCGTCGACGAAAAATTCATACTGCGTGACAAGTTCCGGGCGTGCGACAAACGTCGGCTGGCCAGTAGCGGGATCGAAGACGAACGCGTCCGCTTCTTGGCTCACCTTACTTAGCTGGCCGCGCGAGTCGTACTCGTAACTGGTCAAAATCACGTCGCTATCGGCGGCGGTAAGCGGATTGTCACTGGTCAGCGAAGATTCATCGGCCGGCGGCGTCAAGAAGACTCCCTCCGCCTTCAATAATCCATTGTCGTAATAGGCATAGGCTTTATGCGACAATACCTTGCCTTGGCCATCCTCAATACGTACCGACTGAAGATCGCCTGATTCACGGTGATCCTCATCTCGCACCGAACGAACGACGAATCCTTGAGAGGCTTCTGAATACTTTTCTGTGACAACGTCGACATTTCCATTCGTGTCATAGGAGTATGTCGTCTGCATGCGATCTTTATCCACTCGCAGATCGGCGATTTCGTCGAGCAAGCTCGGGTCCGCCAGTACCTCGATGGAAGCGGCGGCGCTGGTCACGGTGCTAATGCGCAATTGTGCATCGTATTCATACACCGTCGCCAGCCCGCGGGAATCGATCGAGCCCAGCACCAGCCCTTCTTTGGCGCCGGTGCGATACGGCGTGAAGAGGCCTAGTTGTCCTTCCGGTCCGTCAATGCGAGTGATGAAGTCGACAATCTGGTCATCGTAGGTGTAGCGAGTGATCGCGCCGCGGGAATCCACCTCCGAGATCAACAGGCCGTGCTGCGCCTCGTATTCGAACTCCGCCAGTTGGTAGTCGGCGAACTGGCGCACCACGTTTCCAAAGGCCTTCCCATCCGAGATGTCGTAGTCGTAGGTGGTAAGCGTTTCCCGGCCCAACGGGTCGACGTATGAGACCACATCGCCGTGGTCGTTCCGTCGCCAGTTCTCGGAGCCAAGCACCGTGACCGCCGCTCCGCCGACGCCAGAGCGTGGTTGAAGGATGGCAATGGACTGCGGATCGGCAGGATCAGCCAGATCGATTAGTGCGGCAGTATCGGCATAGCTGATTCGCGTGAGAATCCGTCCCTCGTCATCAAATCCGTAGTCGGTTTTTAGGGAGTAATTGAGCGATTCGCCGGCTTTTGTGGGCTCGTCGTAACGCTGCAGAGCATCGTCTCCTTGCCGCGTCGGGGAGACCACGGTGGCCAATTGGGTCTTGCTGATGATCTGTATGGTATTGCCTGAGGGATCGTTCTCCGGAGGCGACTCGGCCGAATCTGGACGTTTCAGATTCACCGCGGCCAGAGGAGTTATCAGATACTCTGCTTCGCCAACAGTCACGCTGCGGACGAGCCCAGTGTCCGTGTTATATGCGACACTGGTCGTCAAGGCTTGCGTGCTATCGACTCTGGATACCGATGCCAGGTCTCCTTGGCTGTTGTACTGGAACTCTCGCACGCGGCCATCGTCGGTGATCTGACGAAGTTCATCCCCCACGATCGCAATGTCGATCACGCGATCACCAGTTTCGATACGATCGAGATAATCTCCGTTGTAGACAAACGTGGAAATGCTGCCGTCGGTGTTGGCAATGGTCTCAATGCGCTTGCTTGCATCGTAGGTGAAGGCAATCGAAGGTCCGGAAAGAGGCTCGATTTCCGTCAGCAGCCGCTCACTATCGAACTGATAACGCATACCCGCGGCCGTTGTGTAGGTGTAGGTTCCGTCCCCATTTTTGATAAGTCGCCCCAATTCTTCGGCCAACGGCAATCCGTATCGAGAATCGATGGCGACGTATCGGTTCGTTGGTTCGCCTGTTTGAGGATCGGAAAGCGCTTTAAACTCGCGATGTTGACCATCCGGCATGACGATCGCCAGTCGTGAGTCATCGACTCCGGACACCCCTTGGATGGCGTACAATCGCGTCAGTCCGCTGAGCGTCCAACCACGAGCAAATCCGCCAAAAACCCGCTCACTGGCGTCATCCCGGTCGTGGACCGTGACGACTCCCACGGCCTCTAACTGCCGCGTGGCGCCTCCTTCCAGAGTGGCTTCGATTTCGACACGGTAATCAAAAGGACCTATCCCGTTGATCGGGTCAGCCGTTTGAAGTCGGAACACATAGCGACCATCGTCGGTTCGAATGGCATCGAGTTCCGACTCGGTCCAGGTCGTCTCAGAGATGTTAGAGAGGAATTGCGAGAAAACGCCGCCTGAGCCGGGACTTGAGTTACCGGTATCATCCACGATAAATTTAATCTTCGCCCCATCGAGTCGTCCCCCAGCCGGGATATCGAGAATGGCCTCGATGATCGGTCGCGGCGCCGTGGTGTCGCTGTTGTACGTGATGGCGAAGTCGTCACCGGCCGGGCCCAAATTCAGATCCAATCCATGGGCGACGCTAACAGAACCAGACGCCAGCGCGACATTCACTTCCCCCAGGTTTTCCTGGTAGGCGTTGCGAGCCTCTTCCACTTGACGGGTCACAAAACCCGGCGTCGTATCTTCTGCACCGGCGATATAGACCACGGTGGGTAGTTCGGCGTAGGTGTTGAAGGCGGCGATACTCGCTAGTTGTTCGATGACGGTCACGCCCCCGATTGACGGAACGATGGCGTCGATCAACGTTTGCTCGTGATGCACCAGAATGGTCATCTGCCGCGCCTCAGAGACCGAATGACCATCGGTGACGCGGTAGTAGATGTCGATAAAGTTGGTGCCAGTTGATGTGTTCGCCGGATTAATTCCCCCCGCATCAAAGGTGAGCCAGCCATTTTCGTCCAGAGACAGGCGATTGTAATCCCAGGTCGACGAACCAGCCAGACGAGCCTCGATTTGCAGTTCATCTGCATCTCCGTCATAGAAACGGATTGCGTCATTCTTGCTGATGATCTGTGCGCCCGTGCCGTTTCCACCCGGCACATGCCAGCGATCCAGGCCTTCGAACGTGGGAGTCGAATTGGTGACTTGCAACGTGGCCGTGGCAATACTGGTGCTCTGACCATCCGATACTTCGTACTGGAAACTTACGGTGTAGTCGCCATGCTCTTCCCAATGCGTCGCGTCAGGCGTATATCGGAACACGCCTCGTTGGGCGCTGCTTGGCAGGCTCGCGACGGAACCGTCGCCGTCATCCGCAATAAACTCTAATGTGCCGAAAGCTGGCGAACTAAGGGCCCGAACCGAGAGCCGATCTCCCTGAGGATCGGCGTCGTTGGCTCGTACGTCAAAGGTCAGTGGGTAGCCATGCGAAAGTTCGTACTGGTCAGCGACGGCAATCGGCCGCAGGGCGATCAGGTTCAAAGAAACTTGGGCGGGAGCGGACGTTTGACTCCCTGCGGTCACCGTGTATTGGAAGGAGAGTGAGGTGGCGCTGAGACTGTCCAGTTGAACGCCAACTGTGCCGTTCGCGTACGCATAGACTCGCCCGCCGCTGATGGAGACGCTTCCGTCCGCGTTCGGCGTTCCGACAATTTGAATGGTTCCTTCCTGAGAGTCATTGGCGAGCACGTCGAGCGTGTAAGTGGGGCTGCCGAACGGCTTCTCGAAGGTGTCGCTTACGGCGATGGGTTGAATCCGTTCCAATCGAATAGCGTCTGCTGCGACCGACCCGCCCGCGTCATCGGAAAGTTTGATTCGTACAGTCGAGCCCTCCACGGTTAGTTGATCGGGGCCGATTTGCTGCCACCAGACTCCATCCTGGAGGAATCCATTGGGGGTTTGCGATTGATCGGCGGTGGCCTGGTAGGTTTCCGCGCCGGACTCGATCGTGTAGTCCGCCTCCGAAGTGCGATGCTCGCGCGTTTGCCATGTCGCCCAAATCCGATATGCACCCGGCGTCAGCCCGGTGAAATCCCACTGGAAAGTCACCGGAAAGCCCAAGGGGGGATTCGACGAGGTAATCCAGTAAGACTCCTCGAATCCCTGTCCGGGCCCCGTGTTTTGTCCGTAGTCATTGCCAAAGTTTCCAGAGTCAATGATCGTGAAACCAGAATCCTGATCATCGACGGTCCAGACATTACCTGAACTTAGATCAAGCGGCGTCTGCGCCACAAAGTCCAGGCCAATGCCAGTTGAACTTCCATTGACGTTCAACGGAATAGTCAGGCTGCCGCTCTGATGGCCAGTTGCGGTCGGCTCGAAGTTGATCGTGAGTGACGCTGACTGTCCAGGGGCAAGTACCGTGTTCGCGGCGATATTCGAGGTTACAGTAAAACCTGCAGGCAGGGCGCCAACAGGCTGCAAGATAAGAGGCCCCGAGCCGTTATTGGTGAGCGTCACCGTATGACTGGCCGACGAGCCAAGCGTCGTATTGAACTCAATGGGATCCGTTCCGTCGTAGGCCGATCCATTTAACGTCAAATCGATGGTTTCCACTCCCTCGTCCTGACTGCCGCCGCCGGAAAGGGATTCGATGCGGATCGCATCGGCAGTCACGCGGTCGAAATAGTCGGTCGCCAGTTTGACGACCAGCGTGTTCCCCACGATCGTCACATCGGTTAGCGTTTCCCACGCGACTCCAGCATCGTTGAGATCATTGGGAGTCGCCGTTTGGTCGGCGGTGGCGGTTCCCACCGTCTGTCCATCACCTTCTTCCAAGGTATAGCTGGCGTTTGTTGTGCGACTACTAAACGGACGCCAAGTGCCCCAAACGCGATAAGTACCGGGCTGCAAATTGCTGAATGTCCAGACCGCTTCGCTGGGCATTTCCCCCAGTTCGGATTGACCATAGGCAAAATGGTAGTCCGCGACACCATCCGAATCGACGTACACAGGCAAGTCAGGACGGTCTGCAACGACCCAGATTGGACCGTAGATGTCGACATCCGAAGCATCAAACGGCGTGAAGTTGGCGTCGTCATCATCATCGACAATCGCCACGAACGGTCCCTGAACGCCACCCAGTAAACGCAAGCTGGCCGGTGAGCCGTTATCATTGGAAGTCAGGTTGAGCGTACCGTCCCGATAGCCAGAGCTACCGGCATCGATTTGCACCACGAGATCGGCATAGCTTCCCGCACTGATGACCTGACCTGCGGTAAAGTTTGAGAGGATGGAAAATCCTGACGGAGCGATGACTGGTTGCACGACGAGGTCGCTGCCGCCGGTATTGGCGACCCGAATCGTGCGTTGGACGCTGCTCGATTGCGACACCACTCCAAAGTTAACGATTCCCCCCATCAACTCCTCACCAGCGAGAGAGAGAGTAAGCTCGGGAGTTGCGGCGACAGTCACGCTGGTGACGGGTGTCATCTGCACCGCATCTGCGGCCACGTCGTGTGCAGCATCACCAACGAGTTGCACGACTAACGACTCGGAGGTCAATTGATAGGTGCCCAGCGTCGCCCAAAGCGTTCCGTCACCGCTGCTAGTGTCTGCTGGCGTGCTCGTCTGATCGATCGTCACCACGTCTAGCAGTTCGCTTGTGCCGCCATCGTAGATCCAATACTGAACTGTACCAAGGCTCGCCGATGGATTCCAAGTCACATCGACCCGATAAACTCCCGGTTGGGCGTCAAAGGCCCAATGAGCCGTTTCGCCGGTGCTACCGGTAGGTGCAACGGCCTGGTCATCGTCATGGGCACCGGTATCGGTTGCATTGACGAAGCCAGCAGAAGCCGTGAAACCGGGATCGCCATTGTCAATCACTCCCTGGCTTGTTCCTCGACCGGCGAAGAATCGGCGCGGAGTTCCTGGCGCCCCTAACTCTCCGGTGGCGTCCGCAGAACGAACTTCCACCAAGTAGTACCCCACCGCTAGTGCATTGGGCACGACATATTCGACACCGTTAACCACCTCGCTCAACACGACGAGGTTCGTCGCTTCATCCCGGATAAAGACCCGGTATTCGGAAGCCGCCGGAACGGCGTTCCAGGTAATCGTGGGCGTGGTGGTATCGGGAAAGAGTTCCGGCCCCGTCAGTTCCGGAGCAGGATACAACGGCGGCGCCTCAATCGCTATCGCCAATGCGACGACATCGTCGGGAGAGCCGCCCACAGTCGCGTCATCGACCTGGACGGTGACATCGAGTACAGGATTGCTGGAAAAACTCAAGCTGACGCCAGCCTGCAAGAATAATTGGTCGCCATCGATCTCAAACAGCGCCGCGTCATCCCCGATCAGTGATAGTTGATTGGACCCCACGCCGTCGTCGCTAACCAGAATCTCCGCAACCAATATCCGTTGGCTCGTATCCGTAGTCGCGGCAAGCGTTGTGACGGTATCGGCCAGAGACATGGTGGGTGCCGTATTGGTCGGCAAAACCTTCGCCACCTCGATCTGGCTGAAGTTGACCGTACCGAAACCTCCGCTGGTTTCGATTCTGCCGTCCGTTGCACCGGTGGAAATCAAGGTGGAAGTTTCCGCCAGAGGCTCGTCAACCCGCAGGCCATCAAACTCTCCATCACCTCCCACCAGCGTGATCGTCTTTCCCGAAGTCAATGGAGAGACGTGGAAGAAATCGGATCCGTTATATCCATAAATAAGGATGTTCTGGTCAGACGCAGTGACGTAAAACTTGTCATCAAAATCGCTACCGTAAGCGATCTCGAAGCTGCCCGCGGTCATGTCGATGACCACCCCAATGGCCGAATTACGGGCATTCGCACTATCGCGGCCAGCGCCGCCATCGAGCAGCACGTCGTCCGCATCGAGATAGAGCGTATCATCTCCACCGTTGCCGCTCAGTTCGTCCGCTCCGGCGTTGCCCGAAAGACTATCGTTCCCCTCCCCGCCAACCAAAATGTCGTCACCGTCGCCGCCGGAGATCGAGTCGTTATAGTCGCTGCCGGTCAGCAGGTCCTTGCCAGCGTAGCCATAGATAATGGCTCGTTCGGACAGTCCCGCGGCGCTGATGGTGTCGTCGAAATCGCTGCCGTAAGCGATCTCGAAGTTACGAGCCGTCATGTCGATATTTACGCCAGTGACCGCACTACGGGCATTCGCGCTATCGCGGCCAGCGCCGCCATCGAGCAGCACGTCGTCCGCATCGAGATAGAGCGTATCATCTCCACCGTTGCCGCTCAGTTCGTCCGCTCCGGCGTTGCCCGAAAGGCTATCGTTCCCCTCCCCGCCAACCAAAATGTCGTCACCGTCGCCGCCGGAGATCGAGTCGTTATAGTCGCTGCCGGTCAGCAGGTCCTTGCCAGCGTAGCCATAGATAATGGCTCGTTCGGACAGTCCCGCGGCGCTGATGGTGTCATCAAAATCGCTGCCATAAGCGATCTCGAAGTTACCAGCCGTCATGTCGATGACCACCCCAATGGCCGAATTACGGGCATTCGCGCTATCGCGGCCAGCGCCGCCATCGAGCACGGTATCCTCCGAGTCCAATCGCAGTGTGTCGTCGCCCTCTCCGCCACGAAGTTCATCCGCTCCGTCATCGCCAATTAACGAGTCGTTCCCAGATCCGCCGTTCAGTAGGTCATCCCCCGTTCCGCCGAATACTTGGTCAGCACCTGCCGCACTAATCAACGTATCGTTGCCTGCTTGACCATAGAGACGCGCCGAAAGAGTTCCCATCGAGGGGTCAATCTTCACCGTATCATCGCCATCGCCCGCAAAAGCCTGGATGGAGGTCAGATCTTGAAGACTAATACCTGTGTCAAACGTGTCCGGTCCCATGTCAATCATCACGGTGGATGATGCATAAACGAGGATATTGTCGCTCAGGTTGGTTCCTTGAATCGAGAGCACTCCTCCTTGTTCGCTAAATGGAGTCGTTGAAAAGACGACTCGCTCTTCCAGTTTTTCGCTGGATGGTCGATGCAAACGGTAGCCAAGGCGACGAGTTTCGTACCAGCTTTTACGGTGTCTTCGAACGCGATTAAGTGCCCGGCGTCCAAAAAAACAAGACACGATCTGATCAAACAGACGTACCCACCCTGTGTAGCACCGCATAATGTCCGCCTCGGCTGCTATGGGAAATAATAAGATGTGTTGTTGCAACAGAAATAGCGATCTTGCTATCAATGCTGGAATGGCAGATTCTAGGGATTGATTGTGATACGCAAGACAATTGAATATGAGTTTAGCGTGAAGCTCTCTTTTTCTTGCGATTTCTTTCTTTGCCAGATCGGCGCTGAAATTGCTACTCGCGCCAACTCAATAACCGGAGAACGACAGAAGAGTCTTCGATCCCTTTCACCTTCCCCAATCTTTCCAGTCGCCTTCAGGGGCCCAGCTTGTCGACCATCAAGTCCGTTGCCAAAGAGGAGGGCATGATTGAGCTTTGGTTAACTCTCAATGGTGATGGAGAGGGGCCTTGTGGAATAATACGGGCAACGCATGGTGATACGGCCTCCCGAGTCGCTTCCACGGCGATCGCAAACTAACTCCCTTCCCCCACAAGCACTTCCGTCAGGAAGTCTGGATTCCAGCCGCACAGGCGGCGTTTCCTCACCAGACTTTGTTTGCCGGAATGCTACTTATTTAAGGATAACGCGAACCGCCGAAGCCACGCCAGATTGTCGGCGGCATGGCGGCTTCTCAGGCGGCTTTCATCTTCGCGGAGCCTCATGTCGAGCGACCAGTGCATCGACTCGATCGCCTGGTGTTTGCGGATCACGCGAGCGAGTTGCTGCACGCCCATTCACAGGCTCGTCAAAAAGTATCGCACGTCGAACGTTTCGACTCCTTTCTCAACCGTCATGCGACCGAGAGTCGTCGAGCGACTGAAAATACTTCGCCAACTCGCGCAGTTCCGCCTCGGCGACAACCCGTTTTGTGATCCGTTTCTTCTTGCCTTTCTTCGCCATGTCGATCTCCCGCTGAGGACTTGTCAGTTGAGGAACGATTGTGGCAAAAATTCGCTTGCCGCGCTAGGTAAATTGCCTAGAGTGCGTGATGGCCGTGGAGTCGCTTCTGTCTGGGGACACACATTGGATTGACGATATGGAAATAGCTATGCCGCGCTCGCCTCAACCGCAATTCCGTTCGGCCTATCGGCCAGCTTGCGAATTCGGAACCAATTTTTCCAGCGTCGGTTGCTCGAGTGGCGAGGAACCGCAGTTGATCACCAGTCGGGTGAAGAGACTTTCGCCTGCGCGCCAGGTCGAATCGATTCAGGTGAAGTTTGAGCGATTCGAACACGCTTGATAGGATCGTTCGTCGCCGGGGCCTTGAGCCGTTTTGCTGGTTCTTCCGGTGCGGCGATCGAGCGCCGCGCAGGCTCCGTTCGACATCGTTGTTCGTGCCGCTGGCTTCCGGGTGCGAGTCGAAAGTGAATAGCTCTTCTCCGTCCAATATAGGCGAGCCAGTTCATTCACCAGCAAGTAATACTCCTTGGCCGAAATTGGCTCTAGACCTTTCATAACGGATGGATCAGGATTTGGGGAGCACTCCAATCGTGCCACTTGTAAAAGCACGACGAGAGGGCAACTCCAATACAATTATGCGATTGCTTACGTCCCGCACGCGAGCGTTTGATGCCGGCGGCGAACATAGTGGAAAGACCATTCGGGAAGTCAGAAAACTCGCCAATGAGGTAACGACGACATTGGTTGCGAAATTTGAGTCTGAATATCTTGTTGACATACTTCGGTATTGCGATGTGCAGGGCATTATTCAGGTATCAGAGCGACTTAAATCCCATCTTGAACGACCAAAGAGGAGCGAAGAATACGACGCCAATCAGCATGGGGCAGAAAGATCGGACTGGCTTGCCGATGCATTCTTTGCCATGAAAGGAATTCCGGTAGAAAAATACTGCGGATTCATTGACGAGAACACGCCCTACAGTACACAGCACGGTGTGAAAGGTGAGGAATACGAGGACGTAATTGTCGTATTTGATGACACCGAGGCGTCTTGGACTCACTACACATTTGCAATATTGTTGGCCCCAAACTCGGCTGGGACCGCAAATGACAACCAGTTGGCCCGTAGTCGCAAACTCGCCTATGTCTGTTTTTCGCGTGCCATTAAGAATTTGCGAGTCGTGTTGTTCACTCCTGACCCTGAATCCGCGGCAGAGGAACTAATGGCCCAAGGATTCTTCCAAGAATCGCAGATCAATATCCTGGCATAAAACAGGCAGGCTAAATGTTAGGCCTTCGATCTGGTCCTCGGAACGGATGTCTCATCGTGAGTTCCACAGCCCTCAACTTTCTAACAGTGCGGGAGCCGGAAGATGGCTCCTGAAGGAGTTCGAAGGCTGGTAAGTAAGCGAAGCGGAAGCGACCGAAGTGCATCGATCAGGCAAACAAGACGCGGTGCGGTTAGTGGTTGAGGCCCGTCGCAAGACATGAACGGGCATTATCGTTGACATTTCAATGCGAATCATGTTTAAAACGCATGTGACGCGAAGTAGAAACGACAACGGCATTCCCATGACGCAAATTCTGGATAAGGTTGCCGCCTTGCAAAGCTAGGGCGGCATGGCAAAGAAGAAAGACGCCAGCAAACCGAGACGTGACATCTATCAAGAAGTCACGAACCGAATCATCGACTGCCTGGAGCAAGGCGTCGCACCCTGGCGAAACCCAATCAAACGGGGCTCCGGTGATGGTTGGCCAAAGAATCTCGACAGCGGCAAACGATATCGGGGCATCAACGTCTTTTTGCTTGGCTTGCGAGCGTGGGAGAGCGGATACTCTTCCGATTTTTGGCTGACGTTCAACCAGGCGAAGGCCCGAGGGGGTCAGGTTCGCAAAGGGGAGAAGGGATCGCTTGTCACCTTCTTCAAGATGTATGCGACCAAGGATCAAGAGACAGGCGATCCGGTCGAGATTCCAATGCTGAAGCACTTCATCGCGTTCAATGTCGAACAGGTCGACGGCATTAAGGCTCCCGATGCCCCAGTAGCGAACCCAGACGCCGCGCCATTTGAGCCGCTTGCTGCGGCCGAACGAATTGTGGCCGGATACCCATCTCGGCCGGCGACTGAACATAACGGCGGCAGCCGAGCGTTCTACCGCCCGCGGTCCGACAGCGTTCATCTGCCCAAACAAGAACGTTTTGAAGATCGGGAGAGCTACTACTCGACGCTCTTTCACGAACTAACTCACTCCACCGGGCACAGTAACCGCTTGAACCGCGGTCTCGACACCGAACTAGCGCCATTCGGTTCGCCCGACTAAAGCCGCGAAGAGCTGGTCGCAGAAATGGGCGCCGCGTTTCTATGCGCCGTGAGCGGAATCAGCCCGCCGACTATCGAGCAATCGGCATCGTACCTACAAGGCTGGATCAAGGTCCTCAAAGGAGACAAACGCTTGGTCGTCGGCGCCGCCAGCGCGGCTCAGAAAGCGACCGATTGGATCCTGGGCGAGAACTTCAACAATGCCAGACCTCCACCGGACAACGAGACCATAAACGATCCCTCAGATCAGACGCCACCGCCGAAACGGAATGGCCCCACCTCTCAACTTGATTTGTTCTGATCTCCCTCGCTTGCGATATCCATGTTTCAGGCCCCTTTCTTTCCGATCGCCTTCAAAGCCTGCTGCCGCAGGAAATCTGGATTTCTCGCGATGTGCGAATAAACGCGACTAACCATCGTCGGATCTTTGTGCCCCATGAGATGAGCAACCGAGATCGGATCGACCCCGCCCTTGGTCAGGGCCTCCGTCGCAAATGAGTGTCGGGCGCCATAGGCAATCACGCGGAAGCCGACCGTTTTGCTGACGCGGGTCAGTTGGAGAATGATTGCGTTCTTCGTCCAGGGCCGGCCACGGGTATTACGGAACAAAATGCCAGTCGGCCGGTCTTTCGCCAGTCTGGCGAGAATGGCCTTCGCCTCGGGGACCAGATAAATCACACGGGCCTCGTGTTCTCCTTTCGATTCGTCCGTCGGGAAGATGACGAGATCGTCGTGAAGGTGACGGGCTTCAATGGTTCGGGCTTCCAAGGGACGGCAGCCGGTAAGATAGAGAAAGTCGAGCAATTCGCCCAAAGGTCCGGGAACATTCTCTCGAATGAGCTTCCATTGCTCCGGGGTATAGAAAACGTCGCGTCGTTTCCGTTTCGGCTTCTTCATCCGCTTGATTGGGTTGCGGTAGAGATATTCTTGCTCGACCGCCCAGTTCAGCATTCGCTGCACGATACCGACGACATCATTTTGCGTGGTCGTGCCGACGGCCAAGCCTTCGTGCCATTTGGAAACGTGGTGCACCCGCAGTTGGGAAGGCCGCATTCGCCGGCCAACGCTGTCGATGAACGATTTCAGGTAGCGTTTGTGCAGTTGGTAGGTCGCCGGCTTGCGATTCGCTTCACACCAGTCGAGATAGGCCTGGGAGAGCTCGTACAGGGTGGTGAGTTCGTCCTTGACCTGCTCGCGATCGGCCATCAATTCATGGAATTTGGTGTGGGCGGCGTCGCGGTTTTTGCCTAGCGGAATTTGCCGGCCGCCGACGCTGCAGTACCAGCTTTTGGTCTGCTTGCGGTAGAAGGGCTTTGGCTGCCGTGGCATGAATCGCCTCCGTTTCGTGCATTGAATCGTGCATTTGACGAATTCATGCTTGGAGGACTAGCGGCGAAAGGCAAGTTTTGCCCGAGAAAAAAGCGAGTGGGCGATGAGGGACTCGAACCCCCGACATCTTCGGTGTAAACGAAGCGCTCTAGCCAACTGAGCTAATCGCCCGCGAAGCACGAAATAATACCGTACCGCAAGAAAGATCGTCAATCGGGCGCCTTTCGCTTCCCTACTGAGGGATCTTTCTCGGGCCAGGCTCGCTATAATCGGGAGATATCTCGCAACTCCCAGCCTCTCCAACACTTACCATCACCTTGATTTTCCTACGCATTCTCTTGTTGGCCGCCCATTTGGCCGGAATGAATTTCGCCGCGGCTGGGCCTTTGGCGGCAATTTGGATCGATGCGCGCGGCGCAAAGCAGGGGGCGCCGTCTCTGTTTGCGTTCGCAAAAGCGGTAACTTGGTCGTCGCTGGCGGCCTTTGTGGCGGCGATGCTGTTGGGCGGGCTCAATGGGCTGGCGATCTGGGCCGGCGGCGAGTGGCAGTTCTTTGCGGCGTTGGGGAGATTCTGGGACACAAAAATCTTCTTCGGCTGGTGGGAACTGGCGTTCTACATCGCATGCGTGGGGGGGTATCTGTTTTGGCGGACCCTACGTCCAGCGGCGACGCGGTGGGAGCGGATCATCTCCCGCTTTTTGCTCCTGCTGGCGGGAACCAACCTGCTGTACCACTTTCCGCCGCTATTTGCGGTGATTCAGATGCTCGCTCGCGAGGGTGCCGGCGAAGGGGCGACGATCGACTCGAGCGAGTTTCGCAGCTTGATGGCGACGCCGCACGTGATCTGGCTAAGCGTCCACTTTCTCTTGGCTTCGATCGCGGTGACCGGCCTGATGACGGCTAGGCTGGCGTTTGGCCGCCTCGATGAGGCGGAGACCGATCTGGTCGTCTCGCGAGGCGGAATGTCGGCGCTGATCGCGACGTTGTCGCAGGTTCCGATCGGTGCGGCGTTCACGCTGTCGCTGCCAATTACCGAGCTTCGCAATTTGATGGGCAGCAGTTCCATTGCGACATTAACGTTCGTCGTGGCGATTATTTCCGCCTTCTGGCTGATGCACGTCCTGGCGATCACCACATTTTTTCAGCGGACCAAGCGGCAAGTCAACCAAGCGCTGGCGACCTTGCTGGGCGTGATCTTGCTGATGACGGCGGCGATGCTGGCCAGCCGCTTGTAATACGCGTCCAGAACCTTAACCTCTAGGCAGACAAACGCCCTCCTATTGGCAACGCCGCCACCAGAAAGATAGAAAACCATGTCGATTGAAATCGCCACCCTGCGTGACGCCACGTCTGGCGCCTCGGCTGATATTGCGGTCGGTTACGGCTTC
The DNA here is from genome assembly GCF_007859755.1 of Blastopirellula retiformator. Lineage (NCBI taxonomy): Bacteria > Pseudomonadati > Planctomycetota > Planctomycetia > Pirellulales > Pirellulaceae > Blastopirellula > Blastopirellula retiformator. The sequence goes on from NZ_SJPF01000002.1 coordinate 1,044,396, forward strand.
AACTGTTTTCGTTTTACGGTCCCCAATGGCGAAAAGTCGGTCGAAGTCTTGTGGGCCGAGGAAGGCTTTGAGTCGGGCGAATTGCGGGCGTCGAGCAGCGGCATCCCGGTCCTTTTCCCTTTTCCTGGCCGCCTGAAGGATGGCGTGCTGCAGTGGGAAGGAAAAGAATATCGCCTGCCGCAGAACGATCGGACCGGCAATGCGATTCACGGCTTCGTCTATACGCGACCATGGCGGACCATCGCGCAAACCGAAAGCAGCGTGACGGCCGAGTTCAAGGCGTCGGTCGATGATCCCAGCATTCTGGAAATGTGGCCGGCCGATTTTCAGATTCGCGCGACCTACGCGCTGACCGGCACCACGCTGACGGCCGTTTTTGAAGCGACCAACTGCGGCGACGCTCCGCTGCCGTGCGGACTCGGTACGCATCCCTACTTCCGCGTGCCGCTCGGCGGCAGCTCGGCCGACGGCTGCAAAATCAACGTGCCGTACCACTGCGAATGGACGTTCGCCGACAAGATGGCGACCGGAGAGAAGAGGGCGGCCGAGCCGCTCGCCGCTTCGTTTGCCGATACCTCGTTCGACAACGCGTTTGGCGACCTTGAGTGGAACGACGGCATCTGCGTAACGTCGATCGAAGATCTGGAAAGCGGCATGAAGATCACGCAGACTTTTTCCAATGAGTTTATCGGCGTCGTTCTTTACAACCCGGGGCATCGCGAGGCGTTCTGCATCGAGCCTTACTCGCTGATTCCGGATGCGTTTCAAGTCGCCGACAAAGGCGTCGATGCGGGACTGCGCGTGCTGCAGCCGGGCGAGTCGTTCGCGGCCAAGGCGGACATCGCCGTGACGACGACCAAGTAGTTATCGACCGGTTATCGCAAGAAGCAAAAAAAGACCGTGGCGTTGGCCACGGTCTTTTTCGTTTTACGCGCAGAGTTCTGAACGTCTGCAGCTGGCAAGCATGGCTTACTCAGCGGCGACCGGCAGTTTGCCCGCCTTGATCAGTTCGCCGTAGGTTTCGCCGGTCGGCGACTTTTCGGCTTCCAGCTTCACCAGGATTTCGGTGAATTCCTTTTGAGCCTTCTCTTTGTCTTCTTTCCGAGCGGCGACAAATTCCTTCTTGTCGACCAACTCGTCCATGGCGGCGCCATAGGCATTGCGATTCTTCTTCGATTTGCCTTCGTGGCACAGGTTGCACTTCACTTCGGCAACCGCGGCGGCCAGCGCCTTTTCGCTATCGGTCTTCGGCTCTTTGACGTTATAGTTGGCGATGAACACCTCCATAAACGGCTTAATGGCGAAGGCCTGATCCGCGGTGACGACCGAGGCAACAGCGCCCAAAATCAGACAGAACAGAACTTTCTTCATCCTTATCCTCCAAGGGGTTTACGCGAGACCTGCCTAGCAGCTCCAGGTTGTACGGCAAACGGTCTTATTCAGGTGGGTTATGGGCAGGGAGGGTGCGCGTGGGAATGCCGATGTTGTTCTATTAAAATGGCCGGAATTCCCGTGTCAAGCTACTCCCTCTACTGATTTTCCCCGTTACCACCCCTTATTTTACGACAAAAACCAACTAACGGGCTCTTTTTTTACAGGAAGTTCATTTCCCGTGATCCAGCCGCGGGTCGAGAGCGTCTCGGAGCCCGTCCCCCAGAAGGTTGAAACCGAGGATGGTGATCGAAATCGCCAGCCCTGGCGCGATGGCCGGCCAGATGCTGGTCGACAAGTCATTTTTCGCCTCGGCCAGCATCCCCCCCCATTCGGGAATCGTCGGATCGCCGCTGATCCCTAAGAACGACAGGCCCGCCACTTCCAGGATGGCGCTGCCCAGCCCAAGCGTCGCCAATACGACCAGCGGACCTACCAGCCCCGGCAGAAGCGACCAGAAGAAGATATGACGCGTTGTAGCGCCGGCGGCGACAGCCGCAGTCACATATTCATGCGAACGCAACGTGAGCGTCGTGGCGCGAATCTGACGGGCGAAGATCGGAATGTTGATCAAACCGACCGCCACAATCACTGCCGGCCAACCTGGCGCCAGCGCCGCCATCACCAGCAATGCAATCAGAATCGCTGGAAATGCCAACACGACGTCAATGAAGCGCATAATCGTTTGGTCGACGACGCCAGGGAAATATCCAGCCGCTGCGCCCAAAGGAACGCCCAACAAAATCGCCAGGCCGATGGACAGTCCGCCGGCGGTCAGCGACAAACGCGATCCGTAGATCACCCACGTCAGCACATCTTTCTCGTTGGTGTCGGTTCCCAGCCAATGGGCGGCGCTGGGCGGGGCCAGCTTCTCGCTCCGCTCATCGATTGGATAGGGCGCAATGACATTGGCGGTCACCGCCACGACGCAGACGATGATGACGACGGCGCCCCCTAGCAGCGCGCCCCGATTCGACAGAAACCGCTTCCAAGATCGGTCCATGGGTTACGTCTCCGTCCGAATACGAGGATCGAGCCAGAGATACGTCAGGTCGAGAATCAGGTTGGCCGTCACAAACATCACCGCAATCACCAGCGCGGCCCCCTGCACCACCGCGTAGTCTTGCTCGCGCACGGCGGTCACCAGGTAGCGTCCCAGGCCGGGCCAGTTGAAGACGGTCTCGGTCAGTACGGCGCCCGAGAGCAACATGCCAACCTGAAAGCCGGCGATATTGACGATCGGCACCGACGCGTTGGGCAGCGCGTGTCGCCAGACGATTCGCCATAGGCTGGCGCCTTTCGCTTTCGCCGTCCGCAGATAGTCGGACGAGAAAACCTCGAGCATGCTGCTCCGCGTGATCCGCGAAATCACCGCCGCCGGAATCGTCGCCAGCGCCGTCGCCGGCAACAGCAAGTGCCGCAAAGCGTCGACCGCCAAGTGGAATCGCCCGGTAAAGATCGCCTCGAACAGGAAAAAGTCGGTGTGAAACTGCGAGATCATCGTCGGCGCGACGCGGCCGCTGGTTGGCATGTTGGTGAAGATCGTCATCAGACAGATCCCCAAAAAGAAGACGGGCACGCTCACGCCGACTAGTGCCAACGTCATCGCCACGTAGTCAGGCCAGCTGCCCCGCCACAGCGCTGATGCGACCCCAGCGCCGATTCCCATGGGGATAGCGAACACAATTGCCGCGAGCGAAAGTTCCAGCGTCGCCGGAATCGTTTCCAGCAATCGCTCGGCGACCGAATCGCCATGAAAGAACGACACGCCCAGATCGCCTTGGAGCAGTTCGCCCGGCAGATCAAGCAGCTGCACCCAGATTGGGCGATCCCAACCTTGGCTCGACATCGCGTCGGTCACCCGCTCTGGCACCGCATGTTGGCCAAACCGGGCGAGCGCCGGATTGCCCGGCAACAGGCGGATCGAAATGAAGATCAACACGACGGCGACCGCGACGGTCGCTACCGACTGCATGATTCGAACGAATAGAAATCTCGCCACGGCGACGGCAACCTTCGTCTAGCGTTTCAACTTGGTCAGTCGCAGACGAGTCAGCGACGAAGGATGCAGCAGATAGCCAGTGACCGCTTGATTTTGCACGTTGCGGACCGACGTATGAACCAGCGGCAACAGCGGAGCGTCGGCGAAGATCTGCTCTTGCGCCTGATGATACAGCTCGACCCGTTTGTCGTGATCCATCTCGGTCTTCGCCGCGGCCAACAAGTCATGCACCTTCTGACTGCGATAGCGGCTCATGTTGTTGCCGCCGACGTCGTTGATGTTGTCGGGATCGAGCAACGTGTAAAGAAAGTTGTCTGGGTCGGGCATGTCGGCCGACCAGCCGGCCAGGCCCAGTTGATGTTCGCCGCGAGTCATCCGGCGAAAGTGCTGCGAGTTCTCGTTGGTGACGATTTCGGTTTCGATGCCGACCTTGGCGAGCGAGTCCTTGATAAAGATCGCCGTTTGTCGCGGCTGCTGCATGTAAGGCCGGGGATCAGTCATTACAAATAGTTGCACCTTGACCGGGGTCGGCACGCCGTCGGCCGCCGCTTCGGCCAGCAGTTGTTTCGCCTTTTCGGGATTGTACTCCCGATCCTCCATCTCAGCGTGACTCCCCCACAACGTCGGCGGGACCAGCGTCTTCGCTTTGGTCGCATGTCCCGAGTAGGCCGACTCGATCAGCTGATCGCGATCGATCGCATACCAGATCGCTTCGCGAATCCGCTGGTCGTCGAGCGGGGCCTTGTCGTTGTTCATCGTCAGGTAGGCGACGTTCATCCCCTCCTTTTCCTGCACGACGACGCCCGGTTTCTCGTCCAGGGAGTCAATTTCGGCCGGCGGCAGATTGTCGGCGATGTCGATCTCGCCCCGCAGCAGTTGCTTGACCCGCACGGCGCTTTCGCCGACCGGCAGGAAGATGACGCCGTCAATCTCGGGGCGTCCCCGCCAATGGTCGTCAAACGACAGGAGCGTCAGCTGTTGGTTGACGTTCCACGAGTCGAACTTGAACGGGCCCGTGCCGACGGGGTGCTTCCAGAACTCGACCTCGTACTTTTTGACCGCGGTTGGGCTGACGATGCTGGACGGAAACATCGACATCGTCGTCAGAAACGCCGCCGTGGGCCGTTTCAAGCGAATCTTGACGGTCAGCGGATCGACCGCCGTGACCGACTCGATCGCCTCGAACGACTGGGCGTACGGAATCACCGGATCAAACACATACGGATGGTCGGGCTTGGTCAATCGCTCGAGCGAAAAGACGACTGCGTCGGCGTCGAGCGGCGTTCCATCATGAAACGTCACGCCCTCCCGCAGCTTGAAGGTCCATTCCAACCCATCGTCGCTGGTCGTCCACGACTCGGCCAGGCTCGGGACGAGATCGAGCGTCTCATCGTCGAACGTCACCAAGGTATCGTAGATGTTGCACATTACCTTGACCGACTCGCCGATATCAGTCTGGATCGGATCGAGCCGATCCGCATCGTCGCCGCGGCCATAGATCAAGATATTGCTCGGCGGGGGCGGAGCGCCACAGCCGACGAGCATCGACAAAATCAGACAACAAAGAAGCGAGCGCATACGTTCTTTCGATTAACTGCGATCGGGGCTGGGAAATTATTTTAGCGCCAAATTGGCTGGGGTCACACCCCGTGACGAAGAGATTTACGGGAGTTCGCTGGGAGAAAGGACCGGACTGCCGACCGCAGGAGCGTCAGCAGGAAATTTCGGCAGTTTCGCAAAGTCCGCCCCAGCGATCTCGGCGCCTGCCTTCTTGTCGTAGGCGTAATTCCCTTCCGCATCCGCATCCAAGCGATAGTCGCTCAGCAGCCGCTGCGAAAACGGAGGCAGGCTCTCCATTTGCCGCGCCCAGACAATCGGCTCTCGTTTGGCAAATTTGTCCCCTTCGACCGCGGCGCCCCACTTCTCAGCGTTCAGCGCCTCGATCTCCAGGCGAGTTTTCTTTTCCCAAAAAATCTGCCGCAAGCTGTTGGTCAGATCGTAAAAGTTGTTGTCTCCCTTGAACCGGACCGATTTCAGATCGTCCAGCTTCGCGCTGGGGGCGCGATCGTACTGCAGCAACATCGCTTCGGTCGGCGACCAGCGGACGATGCAGTCGGTCAGCGTCGCTTCCAGGTCGCGCTGCTCGGGGAATTCGCTGGAGCTTTCCAGGCGGAACAAGCCTTGGCTCGCCGCCGCGGTGACCCGACTCATCCGCACGTCAATCAGTTCGGTCGAAGTTTTGGTCGAGCCTTGCACGTCAAGCAACACGCCTGAGATCGCCAACAGACCGTTCTGCCAATCAAATTTGAACTGCGACGCCTGATCCAGATGCACGACGTCGGTCTCGCCCCGAATCGCCGTATCGACCAGCGAAATCGACGGCGGCCGGTACATCATCACTTCGGTCGTCGTCGCTGGCGTGATCGCAATTGCCAGCGGCCGCCGAAAGACGGCCGGCAACACCGCCATATTCGGCGGAGCGGCGACGGTAAAGGTGCAGCGATTCGTTTTGATAGCGCCGCCGGTTTCCAGCAGGAACAAACAGCCGGGGTCGACCGAGGCGTCGGTCGTCTCCAACCGAAACGCCAATCCCTCGAACAACGCCTGCACGCGTCCGACGCGAATCATGTTACGGTACATCGACATCGCGTGGATCGACAGCGTCAACTCTGGCGAAAAGCCGACGGCAGCCCGCATCGTGATCTTTTCGGTATCGGCGTCCCCTTCCAACAGCAGCGGCGCCTCGATCCTAACCCGGCCGTTAAAGCGGAGTTCGATCGTATCGATCTTGGGGTCGAGCTTCGCCTTGGTGACGGCGTCATAAATCTGCGTCGCGCTGGCGACGTTGACCACTTTGACGTTCGGCATGTCGACCGCGGCCGGCGGCAAGATCATCGGCAGCGGCGAAAGCGGGGACTCCAGCGGATTGGTTTCCCGCGGCGTCGTTGGCGACATCGGACTGGGAGTCGTCCCTTTCGGGTCAGGTTCTGGAATTGCGCCGATGCCGCGATCGTCGCGAGGCGGCGTCGCGGACGGATTGCCAGTCGCGCTGCCGAGGCTTTGAAAGCGGCTCTCGTCCTCGAAGGTGAGCTTCGGCAGAAACTCGTGACTGCTGCGTGCCGACCAAACGGCGTCCATCACAAAGAAGATGGCGATAAACGCCAAGATTGGCGCTACCCACGGAAAGTGACGTTCGATGATCGTTGGCGGCTGCACGTCGGCCGCGATCGTCATTCCTCCGCCATGCTGCAGGCGAAAACCGAGGTCTTCGCAAAAGAGCAGCATCTCGGCGATGAACTCGGCCGGCGTTTGATAACGATCTTGCGGATTCTTGGCGGTCAGTCCGCCCAGCAGCACCATGATTTCGTCCGGCAGGTCGTCGCGCAGTTCGCGCGGGTCAAGCGGTTCGTCGCTGCTATGACTGAGCAACTTCTGCAGCACCGTCCCTTCCGGAAACGGCGGCCGCCCAGTCAGCATGTAGTACAGGGTACAGCCGAGCGAATAGAGATCGCTGCGGACGTCGGCCAGACGAGGGTCGCGGGCCTGTTCCGGCGAAATATAGTCAAATGTGCCGAGCGTTACGCCGCTGGCGGTCAGGTCCCCCTTGTCGTCATCGACCTGATGCAACCGGGCCAGCCCCATGTCGACCAGTTTGGCGGTCCCGCTGGAGGTGACCAGAATGTTGGACGGCTTGATGTCGCGGTGAACGATGTCGCGCTGCGAGGCATGATGCAGCGCCTCGGCGATTTGCAGCGAGTAGTCGAGCGCCTGCTCGACCGGCAGCGGTCCATCGCGATCGACCAGGTCGCGGATGTTGTATCCTTCGATGTACTCGAAAACGATGTAGTTCCAATCGTTGTCGGTACCGACGAAGTAGACGCGGGCAATGTTCGGATGATCGAGCCGGGCGGCGCTCTTCGCTTCATTACGAAAGCGGTTGACCGTCTCTTCGCTACCGTTGTTCTCGCGCGAGAGAACTTTGATCGCGACCTCGCGCCCCAACAATTTGTCGAATCCGCGGAAGACGGCGCCCATACCGCCGGCTCCGATGAACTCACGCAGCTCAAAATGGCCAAGCGTCTGCCCGACCAGGTCGTTGTTCAGCCACGCGCTGTTGATCGGCCGAATGGTCGAACCACCGTTGCCGTCCGACTTGTCGCGGGCCGAGATGACGGTCGCTTGCTCTTCGGTCGTCATCAACATCTCAGGCGCCGTGGTCGACGGCATGTCGCGTCCCGACGATACCTTCGTTTCGCTCGGCGCAGGCGCCAGCGACGAAGAAGGCTCTTTCGGCAGATCGGAGTCGGGCGACTTAGAATCCACGACCGCTACGGACCTCGAGACTAGTGAGGCGAATGTTCAGGAAAAGGGAAGATGCCGCCGCAGACGACGAGATGGAAACGGCGTGCATCCATAAGCTGATTCTAGACGGACGCCCTTAATCGTCAACCGAATGTCTCGTCTGCTAATGACTTACGAAAAAACGTTGCGTCCAAAGAACGGCGATAACAATTGCGCCGATCATGCCGCTCAAGCCGCCCAACAGAGCCCCGGGCCACCTAAACCATGTCGCCAGCATGGATCTGGCAGTAACTTTCGTAGCGCCGCGTGTCGAGAAACCCGTCCGCGACCGCTCCCTTGACGCCGCACCCCTCTTCGTGAGTGTGCGAACAGTCGGGAAATCGGCAGCCGGTAATAAAGGGGCGGAGGTCTCGAAAATAACCGGCCACTTCCTCCGGAATCACGTCCCACAGCTGAAACTGCCGAATCCCCGGCGTGTCGACCACATGCCCTCCCGCTTCCAGCGGAACCAAACTGGCGGTCGTCGTGGTGTGCCGCCCTTTGTCGGTCGTTTCGCTGACGTGCCCGACGCGCAGATTCAGACCGGGCTCGATCGCATTCAAAATGGTCGACTTGCCGACGCCGCTTTGCCCCGACAAGACGCTGGCCCGGTCTTTCACGACCGCCCGCAGTCGAGCGACGCCGATTCCCTCGGTCGCCGAGAGCAGAATCACCTGGTAACCCATCTGACCATAAACGCCAACCAGCGGTTGCAAGTCGGCAGGCCGTACCAAGTCGATCTTGTTGATGCAGATGATCGGCTTGATGCCCGCCTTCTCGGCGGTAATTAGATAGCGGTCAATCAGGTTCGGCTTCAAGTATGGCTCCGCCGCGCTGGCGACGATCAACAGTTGATCGACGTTGGCGACGATCACATGTTGCCGCCGTTTGCTGGCCCGGCAGAGCACGCCGTAGCGTGCCTCGATGCTTTCGATGATCCCTTCCTGGTTATCGGCAGGGCGAATCCAGACAAAGTCGCCCGCAGCAACCACATGCCGCTGATCGGTCGAGAGCGTCTTCAACAGCCGCCGCGTGGCGCACCGATAGATCTGTCCGCCGTCGACTTCGACCTCGCTGTTGAGGCCGCGGACTCGCAGCACGCGTCCTTGGAGACATTGCGACGGATCGAAATCGATCTGCAGTTCGCCGTCGTCCCCTTCGGTCGCGCCGTGGATCGTTCGCTTGCGGGTCAGTTCCCCTTTGCCCGACAGTCGCTCGGCCGAGGCGAGCTTGTCATGATTCAGCTCGTCCTTGGCGAACTGCCGGGTCAGGTCCGAGCCGCGAACCCGCGAAGAGCGATTCTTCCGGAATTCAGTGCGAAACTTCTTCGAGCCGCGCTTCGCCATAGGAATCTGCGACTATTCCTCTTCCGACTTGGCGCGCGGCGGCGCTTCGACGCCCGGCATTCCGTTACTCGACTCGTACGGAATCTCTTCCTGGCTCTTCTTGCGAATCGCATGGACCGACGGCCCAATGAGGTCGGTGATTTCGACGTCCGACAACTCTTCCTTTTCGCACAACTCTTTCGTGACCGATTCGAGCTTGTCTCTATTCTCGGTCAGAACGTCGATCGCCCGTTGAGCGGCGTCGTGCAGGATGCGAGCGATTTCTTCATCGATCACCTGCATCGTGTGTTCGCTGAACTGACGCGACTCGTGCATCTCGCGGCCCAGGAACGGATCTTCGCCCGACATCTTGTAGCTGACCGGACCAATCCGCTCGCTCATTCCCCACTGGGTCACCATGCGGCGAACCATTTTGGTCGCACGTTCCAGGTCGTTCTCGGCGCCGGCGCTCAGTTCGTCGTAGGCGATCTTCTCAGCCGCGCGACCACCCAGGATGAAGGCCAGCTTGTCGCGCAATTCGCTTTCGCTGATGTTCATCCGCTCTTCTTCGGGCAACGTCTGCGTCACGCCGAGCGCTCGGCCCCGCGGAATCACCGTCACCTTGTGCAGACGATCGACGCCCGGCAACAGCCAGGCCAACAGCGCGTGCCCCGCTTCGTGATAGGCGGTCTTTTCTTTTTCGCGCGCGACCAGCGCCTCTTCGCGGCGGGCGCCCATCAAGATCTTGTCGCGGGCATACTCAAAGTCCTCCATGTGGACTTCGGTCTTGTCTTGGCGAGTCGCCCAGAGCGCCGCTTCGTTGATCAAGTTGCGAATGTCGGCGCCGGTCAGTCCGACCGAGCCCGCCGCTAATCGCTCCATCGAAACGTCGTCCGCCAGCGGAACATTGCGGACGTGGACTTTGAAGATTTCCAGGCGGCCCTTCATGCTCGGGCGATCGACCGTGATATGACGGTCAAAACGGCCAGGTCGCAGCAGCGCCGGATCAAGCACGTCAGGACGGTTGGTCGCGGCGACGACGATGACCGTTTCGCCCTGCGTGAAGCCGTCCATCTCGCTCAGAATCTGGTTGAGCGTTTGTTCCCGCTCGTCATGTCCGCCACCGAGACCGGCGCCACGTTGACGACCGACGGCGTCGATTTCGTCAATGAAGACGATCGACGGCGAGTTGTCTTTGGCGGTCTTAAACAGATCGCGGACGCGGCTGGCGCCAACGCCAACAAACATCTGAATGAACTCAGAACCGCTGACCGAATAGAACGGCACGCCTGCTTCGCCGGCGATCGCGCGCGCCAGCAAGGTCTTACCGGTACCCGGAGGCCCAATCAGCAGCACCCCCTTGGGCACCTGACCGCCAAGACGCTGGAACTTTTCGGGCTTACGAAGGAAGTCGACGATCTCTTGCAGATCGCTTTTGACCCCTTCCAGGCCGGCGACGTCGTTGAAGGTGACGGCGCGGCGGTTCGCTTCGTACTTTTTGGCCGGGCTCTTGCTGAAGCCCGAGAGAAAACCGCCCCCCATGATCTGATCACGGCTACGGCGGAAGCTATTCCAAATCAACAGCAACACCACCAGCGGCAACAGCGCAAAGATCACCCCCAGGATGACCATGCTGTGATTTTGCTCTTTGTACGCAAACTCGATGTTGTTTTCAGCCAACAGGTTGGTGGCGTTTTCGACGACCGCGTCGCCGGCGCGAATATTGACCCGGAACTTCTCTGGAAGCTCGATCGGGTCGCCGTTCTTATCTTTCTTCTCTACCCACTTGCCGCTAGTCTGTTGTTCGCGGACATGGACCGTCTTGATGAAATCGCCGGTGATCTGCGCTTCGTCGATCACTACATCTTTGACGTTTTGGTCTTTGACCTGCGTTTCGAACTGCGAGTACGAAATCAGGCCGCGACTCGATCTGCCGGGGGACGCCAATAGCATGACGACCAACACCGCCAGAACGAGCATCACCACAAAGATGCTGAACTGCGGACGGAAACCTCCCTGGGTGGGCTCGTTTTTCGGATTTTCTTGATTTGGATCGTTTGGCTGTTCCGCCATCCGTTTTCCCTTACAGGGACCGAGGAATGAAATGAGACGCGGTGCGGGACTGACGTGCAGGATACGGCGCGAATTGCCGCAAAACCATAAGTATTCTTACCTTTTGCATATCATGTTGCCCACCCCCAAGACCTAGGAACCGCGTGACTTCGCACCCTTACAACCGGCAAACGCCCTCTGTTCGCCGCAAAGCGGCTGTCGCTGTGATTGTTCGCCAACGGCGACTTCTGGTGATCCGCCGCTCTCAGAACGTCCCTGCGCCGGGCAAACTTTGCTTTCCCGGCGGAGGCATCCAGCCCAACGAGTCGGAGCAAGAGGCCGTCGTCCGCGAGATCGCCGAAGAAATCGGCGTCTCGTGTTTCCCGCAGCAAAAAATATGGCATAGCCAGACATCTTGGGGGACCGACGTCGCCTGGTGGGCGGCGGAGATTGCCGAGGACGCCCAGATCGAGATCAACCTGGACGAAGTCGCCGAGTATTTCTGGCTACGCCCGGCCGAGTTGCACGCGCACGTCGACTTGCTGCCGAGCAACCACGAGTTTCTTTCCGCCTGGAAAGCCCAGACCTTTACGATCGCCGACTTTAGCGATCCTTTCGCTCGGCATGCTGACGATTGAAGACCTCAGGATCGAACGGATCGCGGGCCTGGTACTCTCGATTTGATTTGGGGGACATCGTCGTCGGCGCGGCTGCCGCCGGAGGCTGCACAGGAGCCTGCCGCAAACGAACCGGCAGTTGGGTTGGCATCGGCGTTTGCGCCGCCGAAGGAATCGGCGTCAGCACATCCTGGTAACCGACCTGCTGGATCGGCTGCTGCTGGGCGGGGCGAAGATCGCCGCGCGGCTGCACCGATTGGGTCCAAGCCCGCAGCGCCGCCAATTGCCGCGGCCAAGCATTGGTCTTGGTATTGATGCGGCCGTCATGGGTGTCGTACAGCACTTCCAACAAGGGAATCGACCCATTTTTGAGCTGCGCCACTTCGTAGGTCGCCATCATGTTGCGTAACGTCAGACGTCGCGGCATCACCCCCCGACCGCTGCTTTGAATCAGCTGAAACTCGGAGGTTGCCGCTGGGCCGTGACAAGCCGACGCCGAGCAGGCGTTCAGCAGCACCGGCTGTACGATCGTCGCAAACTGGCCGGCCGCCTGCGGATGGAATTGTTTGGCGAAATCTTCGAGCGTCTCGTCGCTGATCACGCTCGGGCGGTTCGCCGCAGGAATTTCCTCAACCGCCGAGGTCATGGCGATTTCGGGCCGTTTGGTCAGCGAATCGAGCCGCCGCCGCGAGAGCTGCGCGACCGGATTATCGGGCTCCGAGCGTTCGACAAACCGCAAATGTTCGTCCGCTTCCGAAAAAAGTTCGGCTCGAATGCACCACTGCGCGATCTCTAGCCGCCCAGCTATCGTATCGAGAGATACTTGTCCGCAGCGGTACTGGTGCGCCTCGGCCATCGAAACGCAGCGATGCTGCACCGATCGAGCCGGCACTCGTACGACCGCATCCTCGTTGATAGCAACGACATACGCGTCTCCAGACACCGTAATGGCTCCCTGGATTGTGTTGCCATTGCTCAGCAACAAGACGCCGCGGGTCGGTCCGATCCACCCTTCCTGGCTATAGGCGGGAAGGGCAGTCGCAAACGAGAACAGTAAGATGATGAGTAGGCGTTTCATGGGGGTCGGAGGCTATCGATCTGACCGAGACGCGTCAATTGCAGTTTGCCCCCCGGCTTAGGTGCAATTGTGAAGAGAATTTCACTAAAATCCGCACAACCCGTTTGATGACAACAACTTCCGGCTTTGTTCGGCTACTAGCAATCCGAACCCGCCGCAATTATATTGAGGCTTTCCCCGCTTCAAGCTGGCACGAGTGCAGCGAAATGAATGACAGCTGGGTGCGACACGAGACGATTTTCGTCGGTCGCGTACAGGGAGTCGGTTTTCGCGCGACGGCGCAAAATATTGCCCGCCGCTATCCTGTGGTTGGGTTCGTCCAGAATCAGCCGGACGGTTCGGTCCGCCTACTGATCGAAGGCGATCCCGAAACGTGCCGCCAGGTGGTGTATCACATCGCCGACCAGATGGAAGAGTTTATTGCCGAACGAAAAACGGAGTCGAGCGACGCCACCGGCGAGTTCGTATCGTTCGACATCCGCACATAAATGCTGAGACGTACATCAAGCCTTTTCTCCCGTAATCTTCTCTTCAGCTCAGGACGATACGACGCGCCATGACGCCACTTCTTGCATTTTTTCACATGTCGTCGAAGAACTTCGCCCACTGGGTCACTTCGCTTTGGCTCTTCGGCATTGGGGTGATTTTGGCCGGCCTGGTCGTCTTTGTCGTCTGGTCGCTGCTCAAAGCAGTCGCGCCGAAATACGCCGATCGTTGCACCGAGGCGATCCGCGGCTCGATTCTGTTTCCGATCACGATGGTGATGCTCATCTGGGCCGCTATCGGCATCTTGGGAACGTTCGCCGTGCAGGAACCGGCCTCGATCCTCAACTCACTCCGCCGACTTCCCTACGCCGGCGCCACCGATCACAAGATTGAAATTCCGGCCCTCGCCCAGCTGAACGAGGATGGCAGCGTGCCGGCCAATCCGCTCGAAATCACCGTCGACTCCGACGAACTGGCCAAACTGAACATCAGCGCCGACGGGCGTTTCGACCTAGTCGCCCGGATCATTGGCGAACCGGAAGACGTGGCGACCTACACCATCCGCGAAGGTTCGGACTGGCAATGGTCGCGCGGCGACAAGGCGTTCCTGTCGCGCAAGCTGCCGCCGGGACAGATGGTTGAGTTCTACGCTCGCAACGATAGCGATCAGCCGATCGAAGGGATCATGACCGTCACGATCGAGCCGGAACATGTCGAAGCGGTTTCGATCTTCCAGACCGCGCTGATCGTCGCGTCGCTCTACTTCATCTACTTCGCCTACTCGATGTTCTTCCCGAAGACCGCCGCCATTTCCGAAGCGACGGCCACCTCCGAGATCTCGCAGTTGCTCTTCATGCTCTGTGCGGTGATTGGCTGCTTGTTCATGATCGTGGCGATTTACTTGCCCTATCAGACGTTCGGCGAAGACATCAAGGTGCTCAAGCACACCGGCCTGCAGGTGATGTTGATCCTGGGCATGGTGGTCGCGATCTGGGCTTCCAGCACGTCGATCTCGGACGAAATTGAAGGGAAGACCGCGTTGACCTTGCTCTCGAAGCCGGTCAGCCGCCGTCAGTTCATCATCGGCAAGTTCCTGGGAATCGTCGGCGTCGTCGCGGTCCTGTTTGTGATGATCACCCTCTTCTTCCTGCCGGCAGTCGCCAGCAAGCCGATGTTCGACTCCCGCGAAGGCGCCACCTTCGAGTACGAACGCTTCGGCGAAAAAGGGATCTCGTGGCAGTTGCTGCATGAAGAAACGGTCGACGTCGTCCCCGGCGTTGTGCTCGTCTTCCTCGAAACGGTCGTCCTGGCCTCGGTCAGCGTCGCCATTTCGACCCGCCTGCCGATGATCGCCAACTTCCTGATCACTTTTGGCGTCTATGCTATGGGGCACTTAACGCCAGCGATCATGCAGGTGTCAGCGCAAGGGTTTGAACCGGTAAAATTTGTCGCCAGTTTGTTGGCGACCGTCTTGCCGGTGCTGGAGAACTTCGAGATTTACGGCGCCATTTCGGCCGGTCGAGAAGTCCCCTTAGAGTACATCGGCCTCTCCGCGTGCTTCGCCATCCTGTATAGCCTGATGGCGATGTTCCTGGCGCTGATCTTGTTTGAAGATCGCGACCTGGCGTAACGCCGACGCGGTCGAAGAGAAAAACAAAAAGGACGCTGCCAACGTAGCGTCCTTTTTTCATTGTTATTCGCATAGTAGCCCGCAGCGCGAGCGAGGGAAAAGCGGCCGCCAATCGAGCGAACTTCGAAGCTCAAACGTCCACGCTACCAGCGCTCAAGAAACTCCTCCGCCAACTCCGCAAACAGCTCGCCCGGCTCACAGCCTCGCGACTCTGCTAATCGGGAAATTGCAAACGCGCAACCTTTGGCGGCCGGCTCGCCATGTTCTTCATAGATCCAATGGGCAAAGCGCAGATTAAAAGCGTCATCGCGCTCAATCACGCCCAGGTCCTGGAAAGCGAAGCGATGGCCGAAAAGCGTCGCCTCGAACTCCGACAACGTTCGATAATACATCGCCGGTAACCGGATCGCCTCTCGCACCAATTCCCCGCACGATTTTTTGTAGTCCACAACAGTGGGCGAAATCATGTAGATCTTTCGAGGCGCCGGATTTTGCTCCAATTATCCGCAACCGATTGCATCGGACGCTCGCTGTCAAAAAAATGGCGTCAGCTCAAAATCGAACCTCCTCGCCAAGTCGTTTAGGCTGACAACTCCGCCATGCCCGAATCCCCTGCCCCAACCTCGCCGCCAACGACCAAACGCCCCCTCAACCTCTGGCGGGCCTTCTGGCTCACCTTCCTCGTCGCCTCGCTCGGGTACGCGTGGTACTGCTTCTACGTTCCGGCCAACAGCATCGCCTGGGCACAGGACTTCCCAGCGGCGCAGCAGCAAGCGGCCGAGTCGGACAAGCCGATGGTGCTCTACTTCACTGGCGCCTGGTGCGTGCCGTGCCGGATCATGAAGCGTCAGGTCTGGGCGGACGAAGAGGTGACCCTGGCTGTGAACGGTCAATTCGTGCCGGTGTCGATCAACGTCGATAGCCCGGAGAATGCCGAAGTCTTAAGCCGTTACAACATTGGCGGCGCACCGGTCACGATTGTGACCGACGCGGCAGGGAACGCGCTTCGGTGGCGCGTCGGGGGAATCAGCAAGGTGGAGTTTCTAGAGTTGCTGGCCGATTCGGACGCCACCGGCGACTTGGGGTCTTAGCCGGAACTCGCTGGCCACAGGCCTGCGCCCCGGCATTTGCTTGACAAAGCGCACGGAAATGTGGTCGATTTCCCGTAGGGAAACGTTTCCGTTGCACCACGATTGGGAACTGCGCCATGATCGAGCGAGCCGCGCACCGCGAAAAAAAGAAAACGGCGGTCCAGTCCACCCAACAGCCTCCATTGATGGGAAAAGACGCAGCTGCATGGCTGATGACCATGCGAAAAAAATAGAGCAGAGTCCAGTCCACCCTTTGAGCGCTAACGGGTTTGGCTGCCAGAAACGCGGCTATGCAAAAAAACGGGACGTGCAGTCCACACGCTGGGCAGCGTAGAGAAAATGGAGAACCGGCAAGCAGCGGGCGAGTAGAAAAAAAGTGATGCCGTCCAGTCCACCCTCTGAGCGCTAAGCGATCTTGGCGCTATCGCGACCTAAAAAAGTTGCGATAGGTGGTCCACAGAATAGCGAAACCAGGAAGACTGCGGTGCAGCAGAAGCGAGCGTTATCAAAACGCGCGCTGCGGTCCAGTCCGGTTGCTTGCGGGCACATTCCCTCGGCTTGCGCACTCGGGTTCGTGTGTTGCGCAAACCGTGCCCCCGATTTTCCGCTTTCGCTACGCGGCTTCGCGGGTTTGCGGGGCCAGCTTCGGCATCGGCGTGAAATGGGGACCGCGGACCGATTGGTCGGCGTCGTGCCAGACGTGGCGCTGGATGCTTTTGGCGACCATTTCGGCAACAATCACCGCGTCACGACCGGCAAAGCCATCGACCCGCGGCGTGTCGCCGGTTTCGATGGCTCGCACAAAGTCGGCCTGTTCGTCGGCGATCGCGTTGGTCGCCGGCAGTTCGACTTCCTCCAACGGCAACAGCGACTCAAAAAGATGCTGCCGGATATGGTCTTTTTCGGCTTGCGGCAACGCATGGACGTCAAGCTCGCCAGAGGCCAAACGGGGATCGGGCTTGATCGACTGCAGCTTGCGGCTGCCCATGTCGATCTGGACGAAACCGCCGGCGTGGTAGACCTTCATCTCCCGACGCGGCTGAAAGCTGCTCCGCGAGGCGGTCAGATTAGCGACGCAACCGTTTTCAAACGTCAGGCGAGCCTGAACCATGTCTTCGTGGGGGCCAAAGACCGACGAGCCGATCGCCTCGACGGCGACGACCTCGCTTTGGGCGAGCGACAAGACGAGGTCGATGTCATGAATCATCAGGTCGAGCGTTACGCCAATGTCGACCGAGCGGAACGAGTA
Source organism: Blastopirellula retiformator (assembly GCF_007859755.1). Classification (NCBI taxonomy): domain Bacteria; kingdom Pseudomonadati; phylum Planctomycetota; class Planctomycetia; order Pirellulales; family Pirellulaceae; genus Blastopirellula; species Blastopirellula retiformator. Next base: position 1,061,698 of record NZ_SJPF01000002.1, read on the forward strand.
ACCGCTGGTGCGAGCCGCTTCGATATAGCGGGGACGATCGATCAACTTGCTGGCGGCGACAAACGCCGGATTGAAGCGTTCGACATGCCCGACTTGCAGGACGCGACCATGCACTTTGGCCAAGGCCAACAGCTGATCGGCGTCGGAGATCGAGAGGGTAATAGGCTTTTCGACCAGCAGATCGACGCCATCAGCCAATAGTTCGGCCGCGACTTCAAAGTGATACTGAGTCGGCGTGGCGATGATCGCGGCGTCGAATTCGCCCGAGATTTCGCGATGCGACGCATAGGCGGGCACGCCATTTTCGGCCGCGGCGGCTTCGCGGGCGGCGGCGATCGGGTCGACGATTGCGACCAGCTCGAGCCCTGCCGTTTGTTTGGCCAGGCGAGCATGAATTTTACCGAGGTGACCAGCGCCGATGACGGCGAGACGACGTGAAGCCATGGCGGAATCCTTTCCGAGCCTCGTGTCACGCCGCCGCGTCTTGCTGCGGCGCTTCATACGGAAGTAAGGGAATTAGGCGGAGCAGCGGAGACCGAGCTGAACCTGGTTTTCCAGCAGCAGTTGCTTGACCAGTTCGGCGTTTAGGCGGTGACCGCTGCGATAGGCGATCACCGAACCGGCGATGTCGCAACCGGCCAGGGCGAAGTCGCCGATCAAATCGAGCGTTTTATGGCGTACGCATTCATCTTCAAAACGAAGTTCGTTTTCGATCGGGCCTTCGTCGCCAAAGACGACCAGGTCTTGAAAACCAACTTGCTGACACAACCCCTGCGAACGAAGCCAATTCGCTTCATCCTCCAGGATGAAGGTCCGGGCAGTCGCCAACTCTTTTTCAAAGAACTTGGGCGTCAACGTGCCGGTCAGCGTTTCGCGACCGATCGGGCTGTTGAAGCCGTAGTCGAGTCGGTACTTGAAGTCGAGCCGGAGCTTGTCGTTAGGGCGAGCTTCTACCCACGCTTCGTCATCGCCAACGCGAACCACGTCGGAGACGACCAGCAAGGTGCGCGTCGCATCTTGCTGAACGACGCCGGCCGAGCGAATCGCTTCGACATAGGCGGCCGAAGAGCCGTCGAGCCCCGGCATTTCCGGAGCGATCACCGCGACTTCGCAGTTATCGACTTGCATCCCCGACAGCGCGGCCAAGACATGTTCGACCATCTCGACGGTCACACCGCCGACCGTCAGGTTGGTGCGGCGAGGAACTTCGATCCGGTTGGCGACCGAGGCCGCTATATGGGGCTTGTTCGGCAGATCGTCCCGCACGAACGTGATTCCGGCGTCAATCGGAGCAGGTCGAAACTCGACGCGATTCGACTTGCCCGACCAGTAACCGACCCCTTCGACCGAGACCGTCGAGGCGAGCGTTCGTTGGAAACGATATTCGCCATCGTGACGCAGCAGCTGTTTCTTCATGGATGCTGGCTGAAATTGAGTTTGCTGCGAGAACCGTGCGGCGGAAGGCCGTTCGCCTCCGCCGCGGTTACGTCTTGCGAGAAAAAACTAGCGAGGAATCAGGCCGTTTTGCGGACGAGCCGTTTGGGTATCGCCAGGCGGACGAACGCCATTGTTGAGCATCGCCAGGACGTCCTGGGTGATGTCGATCCGGTTTTGGTAGATCACCGGGCGATTGATTCCTTCGAGAACCGACTGACGATTTTCAGCTTCGATCTCGGTGCTGTTGTAACGCAGGACCAAGGCGATGTTGTTACGTTCGGCGAACGCAGCGACGGTACGCTTGACCTGATCGTAGACGTTGAAGTAAATCCGGGCTTCCTTTTCCATGAAGTCCTTCTTCTGCAGCGTCATTTTGACTTGCAGTTCCGATTGCTGACGAGCGACTTCTTCTTCTTTGACTTTGTAGTCCGGCGAGCCTGGCTTGTACTGTTGGCTCAGCTCTTGAATCATCTTGGTGATCCGGTCGCGTTCGGCGCCGATCGACTTTTCAGCAGCTTCGACTTCGACCTTGAAGTCTTCCATCTGCCGCTTGAAAAGGGCATGGCCTTTGAAGACCATCGGGATGTCGATGACGGCGACATTGGTGCCCGACTGGGCGTTCGCCGCATCCGCGAGAAAGTTAACGAAAATCGCGGAAACCAAAATCGCGGTCAAAGAAAACAGTCGCTTCACTTTCAGCACTCCTTGCTGTGTTTGAATTTGGTCGTCCTGACCCCGCGGGCGAATGTCGCCGAAAATCGTCGGCTTTACGGGCAGCTCGACGTCTGCGGATGCTGTCAAACGAGCGGCATTCTGCCTGGAAACTGCAAACGGGTAAAGTCCAATATTTCGCACTTCCGTAATCGTGCGAACAGACCCGAACCGGTACGACCGCTAACTCGATTTGGTTCGTCACAATCGAGAATTAAAAACAGCCGTCGACCTAGTACTTATCGGGGCGAAGCTAAGGTTACCGTAAGCGTAATTTCCATTCCAGACCGCATAATCGTCACCTTCGCTTTGTCGCCCGCCTTAAAGGCCCGCAATGCGCCGTCGAAATCTTCGAGCCCGGCGATCTTGCTCTCCCCTAATTTTACGATGATGTCGCCCGCTTTCAGGCCTGCTTTTTCGGCTGGGCTATCGGGAGAAACGCCTTGCAACGCATAGCCTTGGCCAACCACGCTAAAGTCGGGGATGCTGCCGAAATATGGACGGGATCCAGTCCGCCGCTCGGTCGACTCCGGCGCAATCGCAACGTACTGCGGCGGCGCCGGCATCGCATCGATTGCTATCGCAGCATCCGCCAGCATGCTGGCGATGCGACGAATGCCCGCGATATCAAGCTTCTCGACATCGTCGCTCGGCCGGTGATAGTCGTCGTGCGTGCCGGTAAAGAAGTGCATCACTGGAATCTCTTTGGCGTAGAACGACGCGTGATCGCTGGGGCCGAACCCGCCCGGATCTTTGGTGACGGCGAACTTGTAGTTCTCATTCAGCTTGTCGATCAGCGCGTCGAACTCTTGGGCCGTGCCGCTGCCGCTGATGATCAACTTGTCGTCGGTCAGGCGGCCGACCATGTCCATGTTGAGCATCGCGACCGTCTTCTCCAGATCGAGCACTGGATGCTTCACGTAGTAGGCGCTGCCGAGCAGCCCGCGCTCTTCGCCGGTGAACCCGATAAAGACGATCGTCCGCTGCGGCTTGCCGTCGCGACTAACGATCTGGCGTGCGGTTTCAAGCAGCGCGACCGCGCCGGAGGCGTTGTCGTCGGCGCCGTTATGAATCTCATGCGTCCAAGGCGCCAGGCTCCCTTCGCCCCCATAGCCGATGTGGTCGTAGTGAGCGCCGATCAAGACGATCTCTTCAGCCTGCGGGCCTTCTCCTTTCAGCACGCCGATCACGTTGCTGATCTCCGCCTTTTCGCGAATCACGTCGGTCTGCCCGATCGCTTTCCAGTTGGCGATCACCCGGCTGTGCGGCTGTTTGTCGTCGTTGATTGCGGTTTCCATTTCGACCAGCGACTTGCCAAGCGCCGCTTGCACCACCGGATCGATCGCACTTCGCAGCACGAAATAGACAGGCAACTCGGGATGGCTTTCGTCGCTGCCGGCGCCCATAAAGGGGAGCACTTCGTCCGTTCCATCTTTCAGCTTGGCGCCGCTGTCGGCGATCGTTTTGGCCAGATCGGTCAGCTTGTCGCGCAGCTCCACCTTTTTGTCGGCGGCGGCATCGTCCCCCAGCGCATCGTACTCGGCCTGAACTTTGGCGATATCGGCGATGGCGGTGTTCCAAACGTTTTGTTGATCTTCAACGCGGGTTTCGATCTCGCCGAGATTGTTGACCATGATCACCGCCGCGGCGCCATGCTGATAGGCGTTGGAGATCTTGCGACTGAAGGTGGCATGACGCGTCGGATGGGGACCGCCGAAGGGGCTGTGCGGATTGTGGGGATCGCCTTGCGGCTCTTTCCGCAGCATCAACACCGCTTTCCCTTTAACGTCGAGACCGGCATAGTCGTCGTATTCCAAGTCAGGCGCCGTGATACCATAGCCAACAAAGACGATTGGCAGATCAAACTTGCCGCTACCGCCGGCGGCGAGCGGATTGAACTGCTCGCCCAAGACGAGCGGCGTTACCTCCTTGGTCTTGGGGCCGACCAACTTCAGCGTGTTTTTTTCATCCGGGCCCAGCTTCGCTTCGGTGACGACCTCAAACTTTTGAAACGGCTGACCGCCGACCGCCGTCATATCGAGCCCGAGCTCTTTCATCTGCTCGGCCATAAACTTGGCCGCTTTGCTAAGCCCGGCGGTGCCGACGCCGCGCCCTTCCAACTCGTCGGAAGCGAGAAAACCGACGTTGTCGCGAATTCGCGATTCCGCCGCCTTGTTGGCCGCTTCTCTATTGGCGACATCCGTTTCCGCCATCAGAGGGGAAACCAAGAGGGGGCAAGCGATAAGTACGATCAGCCACGTCTGTTTGATTCGCATTTTTTTTGCGCTATCCGAGAATTGCGGAAAAAGGTGGGGCATCGGCGTAGAACTGATTCTTTTCCAGCGGCGAGCGCCGGTCAACTGCCTGCGCGTCAAGCGTCATTGCTCGACCCCGCGCCGAGCCGATAAAATGGGCCAATCTTCGATTCGCCAGCTACGGGAGCAAGACGTGCCGTCCCTTTTCGTGATTCAGGGCAACGATCAAGGAAGACGTTTCGAACTGAACGACGCGGTCACCTCGATCGGTCGTGATCGGACCAACACGATTCAATTGCATGATACCGAGATTTCTCGCCGTCATGCCGAAATTCGGTTGGACGGTTCGCGGTACGAACTGATCGACCAGGAAAGCTCCAACGGCTGCTTCATCAACAACGAACTGGCCAACCGCGGCTACTTGACCAGTGGCGATCGCGTCCAATTGGGCCGAACGTTGATGATCTTTACGCATGCCGAGACCGCCAGCGAGGTCCGCGACGCCCACCGCGATCCGCTGATCCGGCAAGAAAACGTGCCCGATGGTTCGCGGATCATCCGGACCGTCCATCACAGCGAGGGGAGCCAGATCTTCATGCTCCCCGGCGGCGAAGGCCCTGAAACCGAGTGGTTCACCACCGCCCGGGCCAACCTGCAGTTGATGTATCACACGGCGCTGGCCGTCAGCCGCACGCTCGATATCGATCAGTTGCTCGACTACATCATGGGGTTGGTCTTCGATTGGATCGACGCCGATCGGGGCTGCGTGATGCTGCTTGACGAAGAGTCGATGCATTTCACCCCCAAAGCCCGCCGCTTTCGCCCTGGCCGCCAAGGCGCCGACGAGGCGATCGTGATCAGCCGCACGATTCTCGACTTTGTACTCGAGAAACGGGAGGGCGTGCTCACCACCAACGCCAGCGACGACAGTCGCTGGGATCCGGCCGGCAGCATTATCACCCAAGGGGTACGCGAAGCGATCTGCGTGCCGATGCAAGGTCGTTATGGCATTGTTGGGGCGATCTATCTCGACACGTTCACCGCCCCTGGCGACGCCGCTCTACAAAAGAAGCGTCGCTTTAACGACGATCACCTGAAGCTGATGGTCGCCGTCGCCCACCAGGCGGCTCTAGCCGTCGAAGATACCAACTACTATTCGGCGGTCGTGCAGTCCGAACGTCTGGCCGCCGTCGGTCAGGCGGTCGCTGCGATTTCGCACCATGTGAAGAACATCCTGCAAGGGATCCGCGGCGGCAGCTACCTGGTCGAAGAAGGGATCAAAGGGACCGACGTTCCGCTGATCGAGAAAGGCTGGGGCATCGTCGAGCGGAACCAGGAGCGGATCTCGACCCTGGTGATGGACATGCTCTCGTACAGCAAAGAGCGAGAGCCTGATCTGACCGCGGCCAACGTCAACGATACGGTCGGCGACGTCGTCGAACTGATGCAGTCCCGCGCCGCCGAGTTTGGCGTCGCACTCAACTACACGCCGCTGCCGCTTGAGATCCAACTGATGTTCGATGTCGAGGGCCTGCACCGCGCGGTGCTGAACGTCTTGTCGAACGCGATCGACGCCTGCCAGACGGTCGAAACGCCGAAGGTCGACGTCACCGTTTCGCTCGACGAGCAGACGCATCGGCTCAACATTGACGTCGTCGACAACGGCTGCGGCATTCCGCCGGAGAAGATTGATTCAATCTTCACCGCGTTTGAGTCGTCCAAAGGCAACCGCGGCACCGGGCTCGGTCTACCAGTCAGCCAGAAGATCCTCCGCGAACATGGGGGAGACATCGTGGTCGAAAGTTCGCCCGGGGCCGGAAGTCGCTTTACGCTTTACTTCCCGGCCCATATCGCGGCGCCGTCGCCATCGCCGCTCGATCGCCCCACGCAAATGGATTAGCAACCGACGTTGTCGGCAGGAAGCATCAATCCGCGATCGTCCCTTACACCGGCAGACGCCACGCCGTTTGAGCTAAGAATCCGCCAATTCGCTTCCGACTTGGCTTTGATGCTTCCTGCGGCTGCGCCGCCCAGATAGCGGAGCTATCTGGGCTAACCCCAAAATCGAATTTAACCCTTGTAGCCTGCCGGCTTGCCAACAAACGGGTTCTCTTCGATCTCCTCGGCGATCGTCGTCGCGGGCCCATGCCCGGGATAAACGACGAAATCCCCCGGCAAGGTGAAGAGCTTGTTGTGAATCGCATCCCGCAGATCGCCGAAGTCGCCATCGAAGAAGTCGGTGCGGCCGATGCTGCCGGCGAACAGGACGTCGCCGCCGAGAATCGCCTGGGCGTCATGGATGACGAAAACAACGTGTCCAACCGAGTGCCCTGGGGCCTCGCGGACTTCGAGCTGGATGCCGGCCAGATCGAGCACGTCCCCCTCGTCGACCACCTGATCGGCCGGGGGGCTGATCAGGGCCAGCCCGAACCCCGCCGAGAGATTCTTCTGCGGATCGTTCAGTTTTTCGGCGTCGCCGCGGCCGATAATCAGCGGCGCGTCGGGATAAGTCTTTTTGAGGTCAGCATTTCCGCCGATGTGATCGCTGTGCCCGTGCGTGTTGAGGATGGCGACCGGGGTCAGCTGATTCTGCTTGAGAAAGTCGAGAATCTTGTGGGGCTCAAGACCGGGATCGACCACCAGGCAGTCGCTGGAATCGACTTTTCGGACAATGTAAGTATTCTCATCAAACGGCATGCTGATGATCGCGTCGATTTCTAACACCGAGTTTCTCTCTCCACAATTTTGGCTGGTTTCGGTAGACTCTAGCGATTGGATCAGTTAAACGTGAGTTTAGGCAATCCGTGCCGGTCCGCGCCGTTATTGTAATTTTTCCGCCGCGGTAGGGCGATAAGACCGAAGTGCCGCCAAATATCGGCAGCTCCCGGTGAACCGACGCCCCGGTCGTTACGAATCAAACGTATACGAGTCCTAACGCGACGCATGGAAGCCGCGTGACGCAAGAATATCAGGGAGAATGAAGATGGCCGAGCCTACTCTTTCGCGACGCCGACTATTGTTGGCCGCCCCGGCTTTGTCGCTGGGCGCCGCCTCTTTGCTACGTGGCGAAGAAGGCCGCAGAAACATGAAGGAACCGGTTTACCGCGTTTCCAACAATCCGAACACCACCCAGCCGGTCGCCGCTCAGCACCCGCTGACCCCGGCGGTCGAGATGGCCAAGCGCGCCTTGAATCGCATCGACCAATCGGTCCGCGACTATCAGTGCACGCTGGTCAAGCGCGAACAGATCAACGGGAAAGTGCTCGACCCCGAGTACATGGACACCAAGATCCGTAACGAGCAGGTCGACGCCAATGGCAACATCGTCGCCCCGTTCAGCGTTTACATGAAGTTCGTCGCCCCGGCCGCCGTAAAAGGTCGCGAGGTGATTTATGTGAAGGGTCACAACAACGGCAACCTGGTCGCCCACGAAGGTGGCAAGCTGTTGAAGTTGGTGACCGTGCCGCTCGATCCGAACGGCATGTTGGCGATGCGGAACAACCGCTACCCGATCACCGAGATCGGCATTCGCAACCTGATCGTTCGCTTGATCGAAGTCGCCGAAGAAGACATGCGTTACGGCGAATGCGAAGTGAAGTTCTACCAGGGCGCCAAGATCAACGATCGGGTCTGCACCGCGATCGAAGTGATCCACCCGACCCCGCGCTCGAACTTCCGCTTCCACAAAGCGCACATCTTCATCGACGACGAACTGCAACTGCCGATTCGCTACGCCGCGTGGGACTGGCCCAAAAAGGCGGGCGAACAGCCGATGCTGTTTGAAGAATACACCTACAGCAACCTGAAGCTGAACAACGGCTTCACTGACACCGACTTCGACACCAAGAACCCGGCCTACGAGTTCTAGTGGAAGCGGCGGTAGATCGAACTACGACAAGGCGAACTCCCGGTGAGGTCGCCTTTTTTCGTGCGCTTGTCGCTCGACTAGATTCGGATTGACTCGCGAGCACGCTTCAAGATAGAAAGCTCTCTTCGCCCCTCCCAGGGACAAACCCTTCCACCACCTTATTGAGGTCGATGGCGATGAGAACTTCAGTCGCTCTCCTAGCGTTTGTATTGCTTGGCGCGTTTGGCGATGCAAATTCGTTCGCCGAAGATCTTACAAACGACGCATCACCAACTGCCACCGCGCAGCACGACGATGCCGTTCCCGACAATCTAACAAAACTATTTTCCTACAAGCTCGCCTACCGCCCCGCGACCGATAAAGAAGGTGCGGCGTTCACTGCAACGCTCACGAATGTATCAGGGCGTAAGCTAGAAGTTGTGGGGTTATACGCCAATTCGTTTGAAGGCCTGATTGATGTTGTTCGGCCCAACGATAAACCATTCCATCTGATGGACCGAGAGTACAGTATCCGTTTGGGAATGCTTAACACGGTTCCCTTTGGTGAGGAGTTGGCGGCCAACCAGACGCTGGAATGGCATATCCCGGTCGAATCTCTCAACGTGACGTGTGATCATCTATCAACATCTATGTCGATCACGATCGATGTGGAGAACCTTGATCGATATGGGACGCAAGCGACGCCCAAATTACTCTCAGGCGGCAAGGTCTGCAGCAGGATAGGCGTTCGCGTTTCAATGCCTCCAGTGAATCCTAAGACCGAATGGAAAACCAACTACTCAATCCTCACCTCGAACACGATTGAGATCCCCGCTGAGTCCAAACGCTAGTCGTCTCTTCGCCCCTCCCGTTGGTCGAGCCCTTCCACCACCTAACCAAGGTCGATGTCGATGAGGACTGCGTTTCCACTACTGGCCTTCGCGCTTCTCCTCCTGCCTAGCACCGCGTTCTTGTTGGCGGAGGAGCCTGCCGGCGATGCCTCACCCGAGGTCGTAGCGCTCGGCGAAGCGGACGACACCGGCCGCTATTCGCATCTCCTTTCCTATGAGCTCGCTTACCGCCCACCCACCGCTCAAAAAGAGGCGGAGTTCGTTGCGACGCTTGCTAACGTATCGGATCGTACGCTGAAGCTCATGGTAGATCGTCAGTCGTTCGATTCCGAAATCGAAATAACGCCATCTGGCGGCAGGCCGTACGCGGTGATGACTGAACGCGGTCGGAATGGGCACCTGTTTGGCAATACAGTACCTCACTTGTCCTCGGAGGAACTCGCCCCAGGAAAATCGATTACCTGGCGCCTGCCGTTAAGCTCTTTACGCTACCTTTGCCTTGAGATTCCAGATGACATTTCGATGGTTAACTCTCTCGAGGACTTCAACGCCCGAATCGACGCCAATTTCGATCGTTCACCCTCCCCGGAGTCGTTGGCGGGTTGCAAAGCACATACGACGATCTACGTAGCCGTCGTCCCGGAAATGGAAAACGGCCCCTTCTCGTCAGTGAACGGACGCAAGACGTCGAACGTGGTGAAGATACCACCGCTCAAAAAGAAGTAGTCACGACTTACTGCGGCAGCCGCAACGTAATACCCGGCTTCATCTGATCAGGATAGTCGCCAATCACGTCGCGGTTTAGTCGGAACAACTCTCCCCAGCGCGACGCGTCTCCCAACATCCGCCGGGCGATTACTGCTAAGTCGTCGCCTGGCTGCACGATGTAAGTCGTGGCCGGCGGTTGCGGCGGATTGGCGAGCGGCTGGGGCGTCTGCGTGGGTACCAGGCGTTGCCCCGGGATAAAGCTGCCGCTCTCGATCATCTGCTGTACCCAAGCCGGATCGGCCTGCTTGGTAACGCCCTGCTCGACGTCATTGGCGACTTCGATGGTCGGGGGCAAGCGATGCGGCGTGTTGTCGGCGACCGGCGCCGCGACCTTGGTCGTACTGGCGTTTTGGGCCGGGACGTATTGCTTGGCCGGCAGCGTCGCCGAGGCGGCCGTCGAAGCGAAGGCGCGATTCAGTCGCGGTTGTGGCTTCGGCTTGGTCGCTGTCGCGACTGGCGTTTGGACAGGCTCAAGCTTCCTCTCGCCAGTCTTCCAAGCAGGCGCGGCAGACGCAATCTCCCGCGGGGCAGCGGTCACGACCGGGCGAGACGGCAGCGGCTGCGCTTCGACCAGCGGCGCCGGTTTGATCACTGCGGCGACCGGCGGCGCTGCGGGCTTCGGCTCGGTTGGCTTCTCACCCACGAAACGAAGCGACGCTTGGGGCGATGTCTCGGCAGCCGGCGCTTCCGCGACTGCGGTCGGCGGTGGGCTGTAGGTCGACGGCTCACCCAGCGATACCGCCGGAGCAAGCGACTCGGTCGCCGCCGACTGCGCCGCTTTTGAACCAGTCATACTGCTGGCCAATCGTGAGGCCAGCGAACCGAGCAACGAGCCAGCGCTCGACATGATCGGCACTGCATTGTTGTCGTTTGATTTCTCTTCCGCTGCGGCAGGCGCCGGATCTGAATTCGTCGAGAAACGCGACTTGAGCGCCGCCATCGAATCGGCGGCGAGTGACGCCAGCGGCTCGGCTGATTTCTCCACGGTCGGTTCGCTGGGGGCAGGCGTCTCCTGCGGCGGAGCCGAGAATCGGCTGGCGAATTTGCTCAGCGGCGGAGCAGCTTCAATCGGCGTATCGTCGATCTCAGCGACCGGTTTTGCAGTCTTCTCGGCGGGATTGGCGGCAACTTGATCCGCGTCCATCGGAATCGCGAATCGGGACGCCGGCGAGGCGGTTGGCTGCGTCGCTTCCGCGCTAGCCTCGCTCGGCTCTTGATAGACGTAGGTCGCGGTTGGCTGTGCGGGGATGGTGATCGTCGGCACGAGCGACGGTTTGCCGGGGACTTGATCGGCAGGAATGGTCGGCGCCGGGCCATGGTCTCGGGCGACCTGCGCAAGCAGCCACATCCGCTTGACGGCAGCGTACAAGAGGATCGCGGCCAGACAGCCAACGATCGCAAATCCGATTCGAGCTTCCTTGCGCACGGTGTTCACTCCTTGCAACCGCCTCCTTCCTTACGGCCGGCAGTCGACGCTAGCTGGAGCCGCTATTTGACTCAAGCCCAATTCCTCGCATTGGCGCACTAGACGCGACGCGCTACACGCAGCTTCGCGCTGCGACTGCGAGGGTTTCGTAATATCTCCTCCTCGGTAGGGATTATCGGCTTTTTGGTCACCGGTTCGAGGCGTGGATCTTCGCGAAACGCTTCTTTTACTCGGCGATCTTCCAGCGAGTGGAAGCTGATGATGGCGATTTTGCCGCCTAAGCGGATGAAATCAGGCGCCGTCTGCAGGATGCTTTCAAGCGAGCTAAGCTCTCGGTTCACAGCAATTCGCAGCGCTTGGAAGGTGCGCGTCGCCGGATGAATCCGCTCGCGAGCGCCGCGGGCCGGGTAGCAGCTAGCACAAAGTTCGGCCAAGTCATTCGCGAGCAGAAACGGCTTTTCCTTCCTCCGCAAGCAGATCTTCTTAGCGATGCGGCGGCTCAAACGCTCTTCGCCATTTTGGTAGATGACGTCGGCCAGGTCTTTCTCCGATAACAGGTTCACCAGGTCGGCGGCAGTGTCTCCCTCGGTATCGTCGAACCGCAAGTCGAGCGGTCCGTCGGAGTCAAAACTGAAACCACGATTGCGATCGGCCAACTGATCGCTGGAGAGGCCCAGGTCAAGCAGCAGCCCGTCGATCTGGTCGATCTCAAGCTCCTGAAGGACGCCAGGAAGCTCGCTGAAGTTGCGCTGCGTTACTTTGATTGGCAGGCCGCGTAACGACTGCTCGGCTCTCTGGAGAGCCGCCAGGTCGCGATCACAGGCAATCACCAATCCCTCGTCACCGACGCGCTCGGCCAACTGCCGCGTATGCCCGCCGCCGCCGAGCGTTCCGTCAGCAAAGGTCTGCCCCGGCTGCGGATCGAGATAGTCGATCACCTCTTGCGGGAGGACGGAAACGTGAACAGTTGAACTCATGGCAAAAACGCAAAATCGTGCGGAAAAACAGGGCGAAACGCGAACCGTCCAGCTTACCCGATCGCCGTACAAAGGATAGTGGCTCCCTTACGGCGGGTAGCCCAGAAAGCTCCGCTTTCTGGGCCGACAAAGTCGGCAGGAGGCATCACGCCGAGATACGAAGAATCTCGGAGTTCACAACACCGTTGAAGATGGTAGCCGTCGCCGTAGAATCCAACCGCGACTTGATGCTTCCTGCGGCTGCGCCGCCCAGATAGCGGAGCTATCTGGGCTAACCATGGTCGCCTCAAAAAAGAAAAAAACCTCGCCGCAGGCGCATCCATGCGCCCGGCATCGGCGAGGTTGGCGAAGTCGGCCGCTGCACTTGCCGCTTCGCCTACAGTTCGTCGGGCCGAGAGATTCCTTCCCCCCAACATGACGAACGGACGGACGTCGAATTCGAGATCGTGTAATCACGATTCGCCTAAAGGTAAGAATCGTTACGAACCGGTCAAGTTGCGTTTTCCGCAAGGATGACCGCTAGCACAAATCGCTAGCACGCCTAAAGAATGACGCCGCTAGGCGCTACGGCCGACGAGGTTTTTTGGAGAAAATCTCAGCGGCGTTTCGGGGGCGACGCTAGCATCTCGTCCAAGGAGCGCGCCGCGCAGCGATAGATCTTCGCATGTCGATTCACCATTTTGTCGAGCGTGAAGTGCGACTCGATCCGCGCGCGATTCGCTTCGCCCAATTCGACCCGCAATTCTGGATCGGCCGCTAGCGCCGCCACGCGTTCGGCGAACCCCTCGGCATCGCCAGCGGCGGACAATTGCGTCTGCTGGAGCGGCCCCAACAGTTGTGCGACCCCTTCGACATCGGTCGCCACGACCGGTAACCGAGCCGCCATCGCCTCGATTAGCGCGTTCGGCATTCCTTCCCATCGCGACGACAGCAAGAACAGATCGGCGTCGGTCAATAATTGCGGCACGTCGGCGCGACGACCGAGAAACTGGACGCGATCAATCAGGTGCAGCTTGCGAGCCTGATCCTTCAGCGCACTCTCTTGCGGACCGGCGCCGACAATTTGTAATTCCCAGTCGTCGCTCGACAGCAGCGCGTCTCGCAATGTATCGAGCAGCCAATCAAATCCCTTTTGCGGATCCAAGCGGCCGACGGCGATCATCCGCTTGCGGCCGTCGACCTGCTTCAGTCCGACGTCTTGCGCGGTCTGCTCGTCGAACTCGGCCAAGTCGATTCCGTTGGGGGTAACCAACGATCGGACCTGCAGCACGTCGCGGGCAAACTCCTTCAGCTTGCGGCTGACGACCAGCGTCAAGTCGGCTTGCCGGGCATAATAGCTTTGCAGCCATCGTCGCCACGAACCCTGTTCGGCAACCCGCAGTCCATGGATTAACTTCGCCTGACGGCGGCGGCCCAGCGCCATACTGGTAGCGACGTTGGCGTGAAACAGAAAGCTATGCACCACATGCGGTTTGCCGGCCGAGATCATCCGCGACAAGCGGCGCACCGCCATTGGCAGGCGCCATTTCGAGTCACAATTGAGAAACGAGACGCCAATCCCTTCTTCCTCCAACTGTCGAACCAGGACATCCCGCCCCGGCGCCGGTCGCGACGCCAGCGAGATGACCGCCACGTCAAACTCGGTCCGATCGATCCGCGTCGCCAAATTGGCGAGACAGCGCTCGGCGCCGCCCACTTCCAACTCGGTAATTACGAGCGCCACTCGGATCTGCTGCTGTGGGTCAGAGAAAGTTTTTGCTGGCGTCACGGTCACTCTTCTGGCGGCCTCGGGTAGAAAAAAAGAGCGGTTGCCATCTATATTACAAAATTGCGTCGCATGCTAACCTTTCGACGCCGACGCCCTTAAAGCCCCCGCCTTATGACCAGCATCGAACAATACGACTATAAACTACCGAAAGAGTTGATTGCGCAAGAGCCGCTCGAAAAAAGAGCGGACGCCCGACTTTTGGTGGTTGATCGGAAATCGGGAGAACTCGAGCATCGCCATATTCGAGATCTCCCCGAAATTTTACTTCCTTCCGATCATCTCGTCCTGAACAACACCAAGGTGGTGCCGGCGCGGCTGGTTGGACGCCGCACGCTGACCGGCGGACGTTGGCAAGGGCTCTATCTAGAATCAGACGTCAACGGACATTGGCTCGTTCTGGCCAAGACCCGCGGCAAGATCGCTCCTGGCGAAATGGTGACGCTGGAAGATCGCGAGACGAAAGAAGACATCTCGCTGAAGCTGATCGCCAGCCTCGGCGCCGGCATGTGGGCGGTCGAGCCGCAGTCGAGCGAGTCGACGCTGGAGATTTTGGATCGCGTCGGCCGCGTTCCCCTGCCTCACTACATTCGTGAGGGGGAAATGATGCCGGACGATTGGAAACGATATCAGACGGTCTTCGCCGAACAGCCTGGCGCCGTCGCCGCGCCGACCGCCGGTTTGCACTTCACGACCGAGTTGATGAAAAAGATCTCGGCCAACGATCGGATGATCGACTACGTGACGCTGCATGTCGGCATCGGCACGTTTCGCCCGGTCTCGGTCGATCAGCTCGAAGAGCATGTGATGCACAAAGAGTGGGGCGAAATTCGCGAGTCGGCCGTCGAGCGCATTCAAGAAACCAAAGAAGCTGGCGGCCGCACCATCGCCGTCGGCACCACAGTGGCTCGCGTGTTGGAAACGGCCGCGCGGTCGGGCAAACTGCAGCCATGGCGCGGTCAGACCGATCTGTTCATTCGCCCGCCGTTCGACTTCCATGCCGTCGACGCGCTGCTGACCAACTTCCACCTACCGAAGTCCACCTTGTTGGTGCTGGTGCGAACCTTCGGGGGGAATGAGCTGATGCGAGAAGCCTACGCTGAAGCGATCCGCGAAGAGTACCGCTTCTACAGCTACGGCGACGCGATGTTGATTGTGTAAGTAAAGACCGCCGAGTCGTGACGGGCGCCGTTGCCACGTCTTCGTGGCAACGAATTTGTCTGATAACTTCGCAAATGCAGGCCCTTTGATTTCGGCGACTTCTCCCTTGGGATTGTCGTCCAACAAGTCATCGAAGCACAGTCATTGCCACGAAGACGTGGCAACGGCGCCCCACCATCGAAACCCGATCCAATCTCCCCTGGTCGAATCGGCCGGCAAAACCTCGTACAATTCTGCTAGCTGAACAGAGCACGCGTTCCCCCCGCCACGAAAGGAGTCGCCATGAGCATTGCCCAGGTCGAACATATTCTGGTCGTCCCGACCGCCGAATTCCGCAATTTGGGCTATTTCCAGGGCTTCTCTCCCGACGCGCCGCGGTATCTGGAACACCTGCTCCAGCCAGAGCTGATCAGCTTCCGTCCTCGCCCCGAGATGGAAGAGGACCCCAGCTTTAAGCAGCTCATTCCGTACGTCATTTTTGAGTACGTCGACGCCGATGGCCTGCCGTGGGTCTTCCAGTACGTCCGCGGCAAGGGACAAGGCGAAAGCCGGCTGCACAGCAAACGGAGCGTCGGCGTCGGCGGGCATATCTCCAGCGAAGACGCCGCCGAGCATCTCTCCGGCAATCCATACGAAGAGGGAATGCGGCGCGAACTGGACGAAGAAGTCGAAATCGAATGCGAACATGAAATCGAATGCGTCGGGCTGATCAACGACGATCAGAACGCGGTCGGTCAGGTTCACCTGGGCGTCGTCCATCGCTGCCGCGTTACACAGCCGGCCGTTCGGCCGCGAGAAAGCGAAATCATCGAGGCCTGCTTCATGCCGGTCGCCCAATTGATGCAAGAGCTCGATCGCTGCGAAACCTGGTCGAGCATTTGCCTTCAGGCGCTCTACGGTTAGCATAGAGCGGATCCACTTCCGCCGCCTGTGCCGAAACGTCCCGTGACCGCTCGACCGATCTATCTCGATAACCATGCCACGACGCGCGTCGACGAGCGCGTCTTCGCGGCGATGACTCCATACTTCCTGGAAGAGTACGGCAACGCCGGTAGCGTCGGCCATCTGTTTGGCGAAGCGGCGCGCGACGCCGTCGAGAAAGCCCGCGAGTCGATCGCCCGTGATGTTGGCGCCGAGGCGAATGAGATCGTCTTCACCAGCGGCGCGACCGAAAGCAACAACCTGGCGATCCGCGGCATCCTGCAGCAGCGACGACGACGCGGCGATCATGTGATCAGCATCACGACCGAACATAAAGCGGTGCTCGACCCGCTCGCCAAACTCGGCCGCAGCGGCCTTGAAGTAACGCTCCTCTCACCGCAACAGCAAGGCGCCGACAACGCCGGGCAGATCGATCCACAGCAAGTCGCCGATGCGCTGCGTGACGACACCGCCCTGGTCACGATCATGGCGGCCAACAACGAGATCGGCGTCTATCACCCGATTGCGGAGATCGGCCGCCTCTGCCAAGAACGCGGCGTGCCGTTTCATTGCGACGCCACCCAGGCAGTCGGCAAGACGCCGCTCGATTTTCATGCCCTCGGCATCGACCTGGCCAGTTTCACCGCGCACAAGATGTACGGCCCCAAAGGTTGCGGCGGCCTGTACGTACGCAAGCGGGGCAAGCGGATTCGGCTCGAACCCCAAATCGACGGCGGCGGGCAGGAAAAAGGAGCTCGCAGCGGCACCCTAAATGTCCCCGGAATCATCGGTCTGGCGACCGCCCTGCAGCTCTGTCTGGACGAAGCGGCGACCGAAATGCCGCGGCAGGCCGAGCTGCGCGATCAACTGCTGGCCGGGCTCCAGGCAGCGATCGACGGGGTAACGCTGAATGGGCCGATTTGCTCTTCCGAGTTGCGATTGCCGGGCAATTTGAACGTTTCGTTCGCCGGCGTCGACGGCGAGGCGCTGATGATGAACGTTCGCGAAATCGCCGTATCTTCTGGCAGCGCCTGCACTTCGGCGAATCCAGAGCCAAGCCACGTGCTGCAATCGATCGGTTTGTCGGAGGACGCCACGCGCAGTAGCCTGCGATTTGGACTTGGCCGATTCAATACGGCGGAGCATATTGAGTTTGCCGTGGAGCATGTCGCGGCGGCGGTGATCCGGCTGCGAAAGCTGGTCAAACCAGCCTGATTTGCCGTAAAACGGGCCTCAGGCGGCGGGAAAGCGGTTGGCTGGACTTTCCTTTTGCCCGGGCTTCGTATAATTTAGACATCACAATATGTGAAAAGTCTTTTCCCCAAAACAGTTTGAGGAGCGTATACACGATGGCGGTTGAAGTTACCGAAACTGCGGCAGAAGAAGTTCGTCGTATCATCAGCGATGGCAAGCATGACCCTGACACCATGCTGCGTTTGGGCATCTCCGGCGGCGGTTGCAGCGGATTTTCGTATAGCATCACGCTGTCGCAAGATTTCGACGAAGAAAAAGACAGCAAGTACGAATTCCACGGCCTGCCGGTCGTCGTCGACAAGAAGAGCCTCCTGTACTTGGACGGCACCACGGTCGACTTCTACAAAGGCCTGGATCGTCACGGGTTCACCTTCAACAACCCGAACGCCGTAAAGACCTGTGGCTGCGGCAGTTCGTTCCAGGCGTAGTTCGCTTGGCGAAAGCCTCAAAACACAAGAAAAGCCGCGACGGAATCGTCGCGGCTTTTTTTATTGAGTCGCTTTGAAACCGTTCTATTGCTGTAGCAGGCTCAGCACGTTTTGCGGATTCTGGTTGGCGATCCCCAATACCGAGGTGCCCGATTGAACAAGAATCTGGGCTCGCGTCAATCGCGCCGATTCGACCGCGAAGTCGGCGTCCCGGATCGAGCTTTCCGCTTCGGTCAGGTTCGCCAGGGTATCGTTCAGCGAGAAGATGTTCGAGTCGAGCGTCGTCTTCTGAAAGGCGCCCAGTCGACCACGCAGCGACGTCACGACATTGATGACTTCGTCAACGACTCTGGCAGCGCCGCCGATGTCCTGGGTAAGACTCTTGACGCCGCCTGATCGCAGCTCAAACAAACGACCGCTGACGCCGCCCAACGTGGCGGTACTGACGCTCTGAATGCCAAGACGCGCTTGCTGGTTGCTGACCACATCGGGCCCCAGTTGAAACAACGCTCCGCCCCCGACGATCTCAAACTCGAAGGTTTCGCCATCTTCGACGTCTTCCCCCACCGAGAAACTCAAGTCGAGCGACGAAGTGTTGATTGAGGCCCGCAAGCCGTCGCCGATCGCCTGGATGCCGTTGATGCGAACGTCGACGTCCACCCCGGTAGCGCGATCGACGCCGGTGTTGCCGTACTGATCGGTCAGGCCGAAGCTGCCGCTCAGCGATTTCACGCTGACGAATGAGTCGGAACCAAACGTGGTCGTACGGAACGTCAGGCCCAGATCCTCAAGGTCCGAGTTGCCCAGCAGCGAAGCGCCATCCGACGTGCCGGGCACGACTCCTCCGGTCAAGGTCGCCGTATCGTCTCTGGTGATGACGCCGGTCCCTCCCGACACCGCGTTGAACAGCAGACTCAGGTCGATGTCGCCGTCGAGAGCCGCTTTGATGTCGTCGGCGGTGGTGACGCCTTCCTCAATATAGAAAGTGAGAGTCTTTGACGCGGCGTCGTATTCGCCCCGTTCGTCGACGCCGCCGGTAACCAAGTTGTCGTTGACGAATTGAACGGTGACTCCGTCGAATTCGGCGCCTGATTCGACCGCCGTGAACGTTAACTGCGCCGTAGCCCCATTGACCGCGAAGGTGGCGCCGCTGGCCTGAGCGTCAACCGGCTCAGTGCCTTGGGTGGTAAACGCGATGTCCGTTTCGGTCGGCGCCAGGACGCCGCTACCGTCGCTGCCGCCAACATTGGTCACACTGATGCCCCGCTCCTGCAGATAGGCGAGTGCGCTGGCCGCCTGACCGGCGTCCGAGATGAACAGGCTCGGATCGTCGAAGAAGGCGATCAAGTCGTTCGCGGTCGTCTTAATGTCGCCATCTTCGTCCGTTTCCAGATTGATGATCAGCGTCCCGTCACTGACGAATCCGCCGGTCGTTTCAGCCGGGATCGTTAGCTCGGTATAGTCATCCAGAACGTCGCTACCGTCGCTCGTTCCAAAATTGTCCGCCTCAAAGTAGTCGCTGACGTAGTTGTCGTTGTTGATCGCGTCGACGACATTCTGGGCGGTCGAGGTCCCTTCGACGGCGTGAATCACGATCGTTTTGTTCTCTCGGTCGAGCACGACGAATTCGTCGCCGCCGCCGACCAGGTTCACGTCGTCCACAAAGCTGATCGCGTAGCCGTCCGATTCGACCCCTTTTAACTTGGCGGTGATCGAGAACGTACCGTTCGGATCATCGTTCTGGATGATCGATTGCGACAAGCCTTCTACGCGTGGCTCGGAACCCGTATCGATACTGAGCGGAGTGTCGGCGTTGGAAACGAAGCGAATATTGGGCGCTTCGCCTGGCGCTAAGAATTGCAATTCGTTGTTCTCTTCCGGAATGCCGTTGTAGGCGAACGTCGAGAACTCTGTAACTGGATCATGGCCATCGTTCTCAGCGGCCAAAGAAGCGGTCACTTTATCATTGCCAAGCGCTCCGTTGATGGCCGCGACCACGTCATTTGCCGTGGCGACAATGTCCCCACCATCGACGCCATCGGCGAAGGTCCCGACGGCGCCGACTGCCGCGACCGCGCCGCCGCCGGCGCCAGGACCGACCATTTCGACCAAGGCCGACGTGAACAGCGAAGCGACGTGCGGATTGATGGTCGCGTCGTTTAGCGAGGCGACAATTTCGGCGCCGGTCGACGTGGGGTCCTTGTGGATCGTCAGCGTGCTGGCGTTCTGATCGAAATCGGCCGTTTCCGCCCCCTTCGTGCCGGTGTCATCCAAAATGACTTGAATGCCGTTGAAATCGGCGCCAAGTTGATTGGTCGTGATCGAGAACGCATTGTTGCTGCCCGCGGTATCGATCGTCACGGTCGACGCTTCGTAGGCCGAAACGCCCAGGGTCACGTCCAACTTGGCGGGGTCATTACCAACCGGCGCGGTATAGGTGGCCGTCGTCGTGACCGTCGTTCCTTTGGTGTATTTGACACGTACATTGCCAGGCTCGAAGCCAGCTTCATTGGCGGTCAAAATGATGTCGTTGTCGGCGCCAAAGCTGCTGACCGTCAGCGTTCCCTTCGTCGCCGCGGTTTCGACGACCGCTTCTACGCCGGTGGCGTCGGAGACCAGATTGACGGCCGACGCGATTTCTTCAATCGTCGACCCGCGGGCAAAGTTGAACGCCTCGGTGCCGTTGGCGCCGCCGATCTCTAGGACCAGGTTGTCGGCGACCGCGCCAAAACCATAATTCAGTTCCGCCCGGGTCGCTTGCTTCACCACATTGACGGCGACGCCGATCGCGTCCAACGTGCCAAAGTTGGCCTGGTCGATGCGGAGCCCCTCAATCGCCGAGCTATTAACGTTCTGCGTAATGAAATCGAGGTTCCCGTCCAAGAGACGCTTCCCTTGGAACGAGGTGACCTGCGCGATCCGATCGATCGCTTCGAGGGAGGAGTCGACCTGCAATTGGTTCGCGGCAATCTGGTCGTCGCTCAGGGCGCCGGTATTGGCCGCTTCCGAGATCAAACCGCGAATATCATTCAGCAGCGAACTGACCTGCCCCAGCGCGCTATCGGCAGTCGCAATCAGTTGATTGGCCCGCTCGCTGTTGGTGATCGCCTTTTCGACGCTGGTAATATCGCTGCGCAGCGATTCGCTGGCGATCAAACCGGCCGGATCATCTTTACCGCTGTTGATGCGAAGACCGGTGCTGAGCCGCGTCAGCGTGACGTTCAGGTCAGCGTTAGAGCGACCCAAGTTCTTCTGAGCGACAAGCGAACTGACGTTGGTGTTAATGCGAGTCATAGCTGAGCACTTCCCGATCTAACAGAGGCTGTTATGAAGCCAGCACCGTCATCGCACGTATTTATGGGGGAATGGCGCGATCAGGCCGCATTGTTTCGTTCTTCCGAACATTCCGATTAATAGGAAAATTCGACAAACTCCACCTAATCGGATTAGTCAATTACGTGCTGGCGCCCTGGGAATTGAGCTTTTCCTGGAAAGAAAACTGCAGTTTCCTAGCAGGGATTACCGCTGCCTTTGGCGGTGCGAGGCCGCAATTTGCCGAGTGAAGTCACAGCTAGCCAGAGAGAGCGCCCTCGCGTTGCGCACACCTGCAGCACGGTAAACCGCAAGACGCAGCACGGCAGATAACGGCTGAACGGGAAGACGACAGACCGCGCTCCACCGCTGCAGCTACCACTTCCAATCGCGGAGGTTGCTAGCATTGACCACCCGCTCCGCGGGCCAACGACCTTCGTATAGATCGATGATGTTCCGTGCCGCCAGATTCGACATATCGACGATCGACTGCTGGTCGAGCCCCGCCATGTGCGGGCTGAAATAGATGTTCTCGATAGCAAACAGCGGATGACCTTCGCCAGCCGGCTCTTGCTGTAGCACATCGAGGGCGGCGCCGCGCAATTTGCCCCCCTTCATCGCGGCCGCCAGGTCCGGTTCGTCAATCAGGCCGCCCCGGGCCGTGTTAATCAGGAGGGCGTCGTCCTTCATCTGGGCCAGCGTCTGGGCGTTGATCATCCGCTCGGTCTGGGGCGTGCAGGCGGTATGCAGACTAACGACGTCGCTCTGCTTCCAGATCTCTTCCAACGGAACCAGTTCAACGCCGCTGGGCAATTCACTCGGCGTCGAGCGATTGTAGGCGATCACCCGCATTCCCAAGGCGACCGCCATACGAGCCGTTTCTGTGCCAATCATTCCCAATCCAACCACGCCCAGCGTTTTGCCCGCCAGTCGTGGACCGGGGGTGCGGTTCCAGAGCCCGGCCCGTACCTCTTCGTTGCGCTTCACCACATCGCGATAGAGAGCGAAGATCATCCCGATCGCATGTTCGGCGGCCGCCTGGTATCCAGCGCCGGTCGTGCGGCAGACGGCGATGTCATTTTCGGTCGCGGCGGCGACGTCAATCGAGTCGTACCCGACGCCGATTCGGGAAATCACCCGAGTTTTGATTCGCCGCAGAACGCTGGGCGTATAGGCTTCCGTACTGCAGACGACCGCGTCCATTCCGCGTAAGGCTTCCACCAGTTGATCCGCCTTGTTGAGCGACTTCGTGCGATCGGCAAAGTGGACGTCAAAACCAGACTGCCGCAGGATTTCGTAGTAGGGCCAATCGGTGGTGTGGAACAGATGGGCGGTAACGAGAACGGTCGGCATGCCGGGCAGACTTGCGGAAGGAGAAAAATTTGGCAAAACCGAGGTTCTAACGTGAAAACGGGCCCCAATCAATCCGCGGCGCCAGCTTTCCCGATTCGGCCCGATCTCTTAAAATCGGTGGATTACTTAGCAACCACATTCGACGCGAGGGCGGCGTGAATTCAGCGGCCAACATTCATATTATCGGCATCGGCGACGATGGTTTTGACGGACTCACCGCCCAGGCGACGCAGCGAATTGGCGCCGCCGAGCTGATCATCGGCAGCCCGCAAGTGCTGGCCTATGTCGACTCGGTCAAAGCCGAGAAGCTGGCGGTCGGCGCCGACCTGAACTCAATCGTCGACCGCGTCAAAGCGGCCGCCAGTAAGAACATCGTCCTCCTGACCAGCGGCGATCCCCTCTTCTACGGCGTCGCCCGCTATCTTTGCGACGTGATCGGTAAAGAACATTTTGAAGTGCTGCCGCATGTCAGCAGCATGCAGTTGGCCTTCGCCCGCGTCAAAGAAAGCTGGGACGAAGCCTACCTGGCCAACTTGGCGACCCAATCGCTGGAGCGGGTCGTGCAAAATGCGCGGTTGGCCGAAAAGGTCGGCCTGTTCACGACCGACGAAGTCTCCCCGGCCGAAGTCGCCCAGGCGCTGCTCGTCCAAAAGCTCGACTACTTCACCGCTTATGTTTGCGAGAACCTTGGTTCGCCCAACGAACGGGTCACGCAGGGGGAACTGGCCGAGATCGCCGAACAATCGTTTGGCCCGCTCAATGTCATGATCCTGATCCGCAAGCCAGGCGTCCCCGATCGTCCGATCGCGCTGGTCGGCAAACGGCTGTTTGGCAACCCGGACGAAGTCTTCTTGCAGTCGAAGCCAAAGCGGGGCCTGCTCACCTCGGCCGAAACCCGCTCGATCGCCCTCTCGCAAATGGACCTGGGTCCCAACAGCGTCGTTTGGGATGTCGGCGCCGGTAGCGGCTCGGTTTCGATCGAAGCGGCGATGATCGCTTCGGAGGGAATGGTCTTCGCCATCGAAATGGATCCCGAGGACCATGGCGTGATCAAAACCAACGCCGACTCGTTTGGCGTCACCAACCTGACGCCGATTCTGGGCAAAGCGCCCGAAGCCTGGGAAGACCTGCCCGACCCTGACACCGTCTTCATTGGCGGCGCCGGTCGCCAGGTGCATGGCATCGCCGAAGCGGCCTTTGCGCGACTCAAGCCGGGCGGCCGAATCGTGATCAACATCGGCAGCATCGAGAACCTGCACGAAGTGCATGAGTTGCTGCAGAACATGGCCGGCGAAGCCCGAGCGACGATGATCAACATCGCCCACAGCACCTATCAGCTAGAACGGCATCGGTTCGAGTCGCTCAACCCGACCTTCCTGATCACCGCCATCAAACCGGTCAAGTCGTAAGCTGACGACCGACCAACTTCGCGCACCTAGAATCCGCCAACCAGGAGCCGCAGCCGCGTGAGCATTTTGGACAACTATCCTCAGTTGGACGTGATCGCCGTCGGCGCTCACCCGGACGATGTCGAAATCGCTTGCGGCGGAACGCTCGCCAAGCTGTCGCACCAAGGTTACAAGGTCGGCATCATCGACCTAACCGACGGCGAACCGACGCCCCGGTCGCCGGGACCGGAAGTCCGCATGGCCGAAGCGAAAGCGGCGGCCGAAACGCTGGGCGTTCATACGCGGGTGACGCTCGACCTGCCGAATCGACGCCTATTTGACAACTTTGAGTCGCGGGTTGCCCTGGCGAAAGAGTTCCGCAAGTTTCGTCCCAAGCTAGTGATCGGATTCGGCGGTAAGACGCCGCTCGCTTCGCCCGACCATTGGCAGGCGATGCAAATCACTGACGCGGC
Source organism: Blastopirellula retiformator (assembly GCF_007859755.1). Taxonomy (NCBI): domain Bacteria; kingdom Pseudomonadati; phylum Planctomycetota; class Planctomycetia; order Pirellulales; family Pirellulaceae; genus Blastopirellula; species Blastopirellula retiformator. Next base: position 1,086,025 of record NZ_SJPF01000002.1, read on the forward strand.
GATCTTTTATTCGCGGCTAACCAAATGGGACGAGCACTTCGACGGCTTGCCGGTTCACACGATTCCCAAGCACATCTACTTCCGCCTGGTCTTCGAGCCAATGGAACATCCCGAGGCGCCCGGCTCCTTCGTGGTCGACATCGGCGATACGCTCGAAACGAAGATCAGCAGCGTCCGCTGTTACGAAACGCAGTTCCCGCCGGAGAAGGATTACGTCTTCGACCGCGTCCGGGGCGCGGCGTCGCACATTGGTACGCTCGCCGGATTCCAACATGGCGAACTCTTCCACACCACGCGGGCCATCGGCACAACCGATGCGATGAAGTTCTTGTTTCCGGAGTAGAGACGCATGTCGGTTGAATTTTGCTCTGGCGATATCTTTGCAACTCCGGAGGATGTCGCACTCGCGCATGGTTGCAACTGCGCTGGCGCGATGGGGAAGGGAATCGCCGTGGAGTTCAAACGACGCTGGCCGGCGATGTACAAGCTCTACAAGGCTCGCTGCCAGGACGAGACTTTTGGTTTAGGGGACGTTTTTCCCTGGCCAGATCCCGCCTCTCCCCGAATCATCTACAACCTGGGAACGCAGCGGTCTTGGCGCACAAAAGCGACGCTCGCGGCGGTCGAGGCCGCGATCACGAACCTGCTTGCCGCCGCCGCAGAACATCAATCCACCCAAATCGCGTTGCCGCTGATCGGCGTTGGACTGGGAGGCCTTCCCGCCGCAGAGGTCAAACTGCTTCTGCAACGGGCCGCCAATGACTCGCCGATCCAGTTGATCGTTTGTGAAACCTTTGAGTCAGGCAAAACGCCGACCTGTCTTTAGACAGGTCGCTATCGCTTGGCGACTTCCACATCCGACGCAAACACGCAACGCTCCGGCTTTCCGCCGGCGACCGAATAGAGACGCCCTTTGGCGGCGACTTGATCGCCGACGCCGCAGTATTTCAATTCGGTCGTCTGCAAGTGAGCGGTCGCTTCGTCCGCCAGCAGGAAGGTCAACTTCCGCAGTTCGCCGGTCGCCGTCTGCACGACCAGCGTCTTGCCATGCAGACTTTTCACAACGCCAATGACGTTAACGCGATGTCCTGGCTCAGCGGCCGGAGGAGCAAAGTCGCCGGCGTTGCTTAGCACGTCAACCGCGTCGACCGGGGCGACGCCATGACCTTGCGGGTCGATTTCGCCGAGAAACCGGACCAGCATGCCCGGCTTCAGCAAACGGGCCGGCACATCGCCGGTGACCTCAATGTGAGAAACGCCCGCCGGATGAGTGATGATCATCGCCGGTTTGCCATCGGCCTGCAGAACCATCAGGCTGTCGGGCTTTACCTGCAGTACACGTCCTGCGACCGACGTCTCGGGCAGCGCGTCGATGCTCAGCTTGTTCTTTTCGACCGGAACGGTAATCGACTTGTTGGTGCCGCCACACGCCCCCATTCGCCACAGATTTTGGTAACGCGCTTCCAGCGCCGCCGAACGAAAATAAGTGGGCCAGTGCAGCGTCCCGTCGGACGAGACCGGCGGCAGGTCATCGACCGGCTTGGCGTAGGGATCGTACCGCCCCAATTGGGCGAACAAATTGGAAGCGAAACAGCAAACGCCAACGGCGACAACCAGCGACGCCATAAGTGAACGAAACATGATGGGGTGTGCCTTGGGGGTTGGTGGCAAGATTGGGGTGCGAGGGAAGGGGCTCTTGATTTAGTAAACACCGGCGGCGATGTTCCGTAAATAAACGTGAATGTCTTTTAATGTTGGGGAAAAACGGAGCGAATCCGCCTGCGGCATTTTCTTGATCACCTAACAGTCCGTTGATTTTCTCGACAGACTGCGTGATCGCAGGGATGCGATCCCAAAATAACGACATAGGTCGTTATTTTGCGAGCCGCGAAGAGCTATGCTCTGAGCCTGGCGAGGTTGAAAAATGCCACGATGGCATTTTTCAACAGGCAGCTAAGCCACAGCGATAGAGAGCGATATATTTCCCCTCCGCCCCTTCTTCAGGTACATTAAATCTCAACCCGCCAATCCCTCTTCCCGTATGGATATCACGAATGATCATGCCAACTCGACGACTACTGGGCGCTTTGTGTGCGTTGGCTTTGCTGGCCGCTCCGCTTGCGGCGGGCGAACTGCAGATGAAGCTTCGTTTTCAACAGGAAACCGAGCCGCAGAGTGGGCAATATCACCGGCTAACCCGCGACGAAGCCTGGCAGCCGGAGAAGACGGCGATCATCGTGTGCGATATGTGGGACCTGCACCACTGCCAGAACGCGGTGCTGCGGGGCCAAGAGTTTGCGCCGCGGCTGAATGACTTGCTGAAGCAGGCCCGCGACGCGGGGGCGACGATCATTCATGCCCCCAGTGGCTGCATGCAAAAGTACGCCGATCATCCGGCTCGCAAGCGGGCCGAGCAAACGCCCAAGGCGGCCGACATTCCGGCCGACATCAACGCATGGTGCCACAAGATTCCGGCCGAAGAGAACGGAACCTATCCGGTCGATCAGTCGGACGGGGGCAACGACGATGAACCGCAGCAACATGCAAAGTGGGCCGCCGAGCTAACGGCGCAAGGCCTCGACGCGCACATTCCTTGGTCGAAGCAGACCGACCTGCTGACGATTGACGCCGAGCGCGACTACATCAGCGATAAGGGGGACGAAGTCTGGAGCATCCTCGCCCAAAGAGAAATCGACAACGTCATCCTGACCGGCGTCCACACCAACATGTGCGTCCTGGGGCGTCCCTTCGGGCTGCGGCAACTGTCCAAGAACGGCAAGAACGTCGTCCTGATGCGCGACCTGACCGACACGATGTACAACCCGGCCGCGTGGCCCTTCGTCAACCACTTTACCGGCACCGACCTGATCGTCTCGCACATCGAGAAGTTCGTCTGCCCGACGGTGACCAGCGACCAGATTTTGGGAGGCGAGCAGTTCGCGTTCGCCGAAGACAAACGCCCGCATGTCGTCATGGTGATGGCCGAAACCGAATACGAAACCGCCCAGACCTTGCCGAAGTTTGGCGGCGACTTTCTCGGCCGTGATTTCCGCGTGACCTACGTCTACGGTAGCGCAACCGACCCGAACAGCCTTCCTGGCCTGGAGAAGGCCCTGGCGACGGCCGATGTGCTTTTGATCAGCGTCCGGCGTCGCGCTCTGCCGGCAGAGCAGTTGGAAGCGGTACGCAAGTATGTCGCGGCCGGCAAACCGATGGTCGGCATTCGCACGGCGAGCCACGCCTTTGGCCTGCGGGGGAAAGAGCCGCCGGAAGGGACCGAGACGTGGGAAGAGTTTGACGCCGAAGTCTGGGGAGGATCCTATAGCAATCACTACCCCAACGGCATCAAGTCGATGGTCGAAACGGTCGAAGCCAACGCTGCACATCCAATCTTGCGGAGCGTCACGCGTGAGCCGTTTCCGCAAGGTGGATCGCTTTACCAGACCGCCCCGTTGGCTGACGGCACGACGATGTTGCTGGCCGGCAAGATCGAAGGCAAACCGGCCGAGCCGCTCGCCTGGACGTTCCGCCGCGCCGACGGAGGCTGGTCGTTCTATACGTCGCTGGGGCACAAAGACGACTTCACCAACAAGTCGTTTCAGCGACTGCTGCTCAACAGCATCTACTGGGCGGCCGGCCTGGAGGTCCCCAATCACTTCGATCTCAGCAAACCGGCGCCGCCGCAACGGAAAGGTTAGCAGGCACTTCCCTTCTATGCGACTTGTCCCCTGCTCTTTCGCCAAGCATGGCCCCGCCATCCAGGCGATCTTCAATCATGAGATCGCCCACTCGGCCTCGTTGTACGAGGAAGAGCCGCGCTCGCTCGCAACGATCGAAGCTTGGTTCGCCGCCAAAGCGGCCGGCGACTGGCCGGTGATCGGCGCCGAGGATGACCAGAGCCGCTTGATGGGCTTTACCACCATGGGCCCGTTTCGCCCCCATCCAGGCTACCGCTTCACTGCCGAGCATTCGATCTACATCGAGACTGGATCTCGCGGGCAAGGCTTGGGGGGCGTTCTGCTGCAAGAGATCATCGCCCAGGCGATTACCCGCAAGCTGCACTCGCTGATCGGTGTGATCGACCAGGCGAATCAAGCGAGCGTCGCCCTGCACCAGAAACATGGCTTTGTCCTTTCCGGCGTCTTGCGGGAAGCTGGCAACAAGTTCGACCGCTGGCTCGACGCCGGCTTCTATCAGTTGATACTGCCGACGTCCGCAGCACCCAGCGAAGAGGCGCGTCCACACTAACCCGAGTGTGCAAGCCGAGGGAATGTGGTCGCGGTCTTAGAACCAGGTGCGCACTGGCGATTCGTGGTCCACCTAGCGGCCCCGACGCAGAGTTGCTCAATTCTTCCCTTATGCCCAGCGAACCGTTAAGTTTTCCGCCGCTTAGCTAGGTTTGGCATTCCGATTGCGTTATCCTGAAAGAAGCCGATTTGGCCTGATTTCGCCCAAAAAATGGGCAATAAGCGCACGTTCAAGGAAGTCCGATGATCACAACGGTGCAGCAGCACATTCTGCAAGAGCAACGACGTTTCCCCCATGCCTCCGGCGAATTCTCCTGGCTTCTCTCGGCAATCACGCTGGCGACCAAAATGATCGGCAACAAGGTTCGATCGGCCGGTCTGACCGACATCCTTGGCGCCGCCGGCGAAACCAACGTGCAAGGCGAAATACAGCAGAAGCTGGACGTTTACGCCAACGAAGTGCTGCTCCATTGCCTCAGCACGCGGGCCAGCGTCGGCGTGCTGGCTTCGGAAGAAAACGAACACCCGAAGATCGTCGGACACGCATCCGATCAGGCGAACTACGCGGTCGTGTTCGACCCGCTCGACGGTTCTTCCAACATTGACGTCAACGTCAGCGTCGGCACGACCTTCTCGATCATGCGGCGTCCCGAAGGCGCCAGTTGCGAAGAGCCCGAAAAGTGGTTGCTGCAGCCCGGTACCAAACAAGTCGCCGCCGGTTACGTCGTTTATGGCTCGTCGACGATGCTGGTCTACAGCGTCGGCCTGGGCGTCCATGGCTTTACGCTCGACCCGTCAATCGGGGCCTTCGTGCTGAGCCATCCCAACATCAAAATGCCCAAGCAGGGCAAGTACTATTCGGTCAACGAAGCGTACGCCGCCTCTTTCCCGGCGGGCTACGCCGAGTACCTGCAGATGCTGCGGGACGGCCAATTGAACCACGCCTACAGTTCCCGCTATATCGGCTCGATGGTCTCCGACTTCCATCGCACGATGCTCAAAGGGGGCATCTTCCTCTACCCGCTGACCGCCGACAATCCGGAAGGCAAACTCCGCGTCCTGTACGAGGCGTTCCCGATCGCATTCCTCTGCGAACAAGCGGGCGGCAGAGCGTCGGACGGCGCCAATCGTCTATTGGACATGGAACCGACCAGCATTCACCAGCGCACGCCGATGGTGGTCGGCAGCGAGGTCGAGATGGAACTGTTTGAGAAGATGGTCGCCAGTGGCGAGATCGCTTCTTTGGCTTAAAGAGTGATCAGGCGGTCGACTAACTGCCTGTTGAAAAATGCCATCGTGGCATTTTCCAACCTCGCCAGGCTCAGAGCATAGCTCTTCGCGGCTCGCAAAATAACGACTTACGTCGCTATTTTGGGATCGCATCCCTGCGATCCAGCAGCCCGTTGAGAAAATCAACGGACTGCTACGTGGCAAAACGTGTGGATTGGCGTTGGTCATCCCCCAAAGTCTCCAGCTTCCCCCAGGGGCGATTCGGTCGCATTGTGCCGGTTCTAGCGGATTTTCGTTAAAACCAGGCCGACCCGATTGCCGAAACAAAGAGCAGCGGAACCGTCGTCGAGCGTCGGCCGCGCTACGGTTTCGTGGAAGCAAATATTGATTTTGGGGGGAAACGATGTTGAAGCGCATCGTCTTGGGACTAATTGTCGCGACAGCATTGCTATCAGCGACCCAATCGGTCGAAGCTCAAGAACGCGCCTTCGGTCGCGCTTGGGGCGGGACCTACGGTACGTATGACTGGGAGCGGTTCTACCACTATCCCTACGTCTACTACCCGCAAAACTTCTACGGCGAAGAGTACTACAAGAGCAGCGACAGCCTGTACTATCGCTATCCGGCCGAAATGCGAATTCCGGTCTACAACAAAGGGTGGCAAAACTACTACCCGAACGGCCGCCTGTACCACAGCG
>NZ_SJPF01000004.1:600000-843719 GCF_007859755.1 Blastopirellula retiformator
GCCGTCGAACTTGAATTGCCCTGCTCGATCCGCGACTTCTCCGAAGCGACCGGCGTCGCCACCGTCAAGATCCTGCGGACCTTGATGACGCTCGGCACGATGGCCAACATCAACACGATGATCGACACCGAAACCGGCGAGTACTTGGCCGCCGAACATGGCGTAGAGATCAATCTGAAGGACGCTTTGTCGATTGAAGACGAAGTGATCACCAAGATTGAAGAGATCGAAGACGATCCCGATACCTTGCAAGAGCGTCCGCCGGTCGTCACCTTCCTGGGTCACGTCGACCACGGTAAGACGTCGCTCATGGACAAGATCATCGATAAGAACGTCGTTTCGGGCGAAGCGGGCGGCATCACGCAGCACATTCGCGCCTACATCGTCGACAAAGACGACAAGCAGATCGCGTTCGTCGATACGCCCGGTCACGAGGCGTTTACCGCCATGCGTGCTCGCGGCGCCAACGTTACCGACATCGCGGTGCTGATCATCGCCGCCGACGACGGCATCATGCCGCAAACCGAGGAGGCGATCAGCCACGCGCAAGCGGCCGAAGTGCCGATCATCGTCGCGCTCAATAAGATCGACCTGCCGGGCGCCAATCCCGACAAAGTGATGCAGCAGTTGTCGCAGCACGGCTTGTTGCCGACCGAATGGGGCGGCGACGTCGAAGTGGTCAAAACCAGCGCCATCAGCGGCGAAGGGATCGACTCGCTGTTGGAAACGATCTTGCTGACCGCCGAACTGCACGAATACACGGCCAACCCCGATCGCCCCGCGGTCGGCGTCTGCCTGGAATCGGAGCAGGAATCGGATCGCGGCGTGTTGGCCAAGGTCATCGTCAAGAACGGGACTCTCCGCGTTGGCGACATCGTCGTCTGCGGTTCGTCGCATGGCCGCGTCAAAGCGATGTACGACACGCTCAACCCGCGAAAGCGTCTGACCGAAGCGACCACGTCGACCCCGGTCAGCATCGCCGGTCTCGATCAAGCGCCCGGCGCCGGCGACAAGTTCTACGTCCTGGACGACATCGCCCAGGCGCGAGAAATCGCTACATTGCGGGCCGATCGCAGCCGCAGCGAATCGCTCGGCACGCATACCGTCAAGGTTTCGTTCGACGAGTTCCAGAAGCGTCGCGAAGAGGGAACCCTCGGCAACAACGAAGCGGCTGCGACCCTCAACATCATCGTCCGAGCCGACACCCGCGGTTCGATCGAAGCGCTCCAGAAAGAAATGGAGAAGCTGGATCACCCCGAAGTCAAGGTTCGCACGCTGCAAGCGTCGGTTGGCGCCGTGTCGGTGGCCGACGTGACGTTGGCCGATGCGTCGGACGCGGTGATCATCGCGTTCAACGTCATCCCCGACGAAGCGGCTCGCTCGCTGGCCGACGACAACGGAATCGAAATTCGTCGCTACAACATCATTTACAAAGCGACGGAAGAGCTTAAAGCGCTGCTCGAAGGCCGCCTGAAGCCGGAAGAGCGAATCAACGAACTGGGTCGCGCCTTGGTGCAACGCGTCTTTGTGGTCAGCCGTTTGGGCTCGATCGCCGGTTGCCGCGTGCTGGGCGGAACGATCGAACGTGGCTGCCGTATTCGCGTCAATCGCGATGGCCGCACGATCGGCGACTACCCGCTGGAATCGTTGAAGCGTGAAAAGGATGACGCCAAGGAAGTCCGCGAAGGCTACGAATGCGGTATGAAACTGCAAGGCTTCAACGACATCAAGGACGGGGACATCCTGGAAGCGTACAAGGTCGAAGAGATCGCACGTACGCTCGACTAATCAAACCGGTCGAGCGACGCTATTGGGGCGTCGCTCGACGAAACGACCTACGAAGCCGCTTCGGCTTCGCCCGGCCTGCGCCGCGAGATGCGACCCCATTTCGCGGCGTCGTCGCCTAGACCCCGACGCAGGCCAATCGCCGGAAAATAAACATGAGTTCACGTCGTCTATTAAAAGCCGCCTCGGCTATTCGCGAAGTCGTCAGCATGGCGATCCTGACCGAGCTGCGCAATCCGCGCGTCTCGGGCGTCACGGTCACCTGCGTCGAAATGTCGCCTGACATGCGCCAAGCCAAGGTGCACGTCTCGATCATGGGGAGCGAAAAGAAGCAGGAAGAATGCATCGACGCGCTGCAGCGATCGGCGGGCTTCCTGCAAGCCAAGATCAACGATCGGATCGAAACGCGCTACACGCCGCGGCTCGAATTCGTCATGGACAAGGGCGTCAAGCATTCGATCGAAGTGGCCCGCATCTTGCGCGACGTCCTGCCGCCGGAAGATGGGAATGACGACGATGGGGACGACGCCCCGTCCGAGACGCACGACGACTAAGCGAAATCGACACACGCAGGCGTTCGCCTTAGAAACACACCACGGGAGCATACGACGTAATCGCCATGGCCGCTACCACCCGCGCCGGTCTCATCACCGCCAGCCACAAAGTCGTAAAGAAACATTACACGCCGGCCGAACTCGACAACCGACCGCTGCTCGAGCAGTTGGCGTTCGCCGCCATCCTGGAGAACTCGCCGCGGGCCGCGGCCGAGCAATGCTTCGAGGTGCTGACCGGCAACTACTTCGACTGGAACGAAATCCGCGTGACGTCGTTGGTCGAACTGTCGGAGGTCTGCTCGAAGCTGCCGCAGCCGGAAGCCGCGGCCGCCCGGCTGAAGTCGATCCTGCAAAACGTCTTTGAATCGCTTTACACCTTCGACCTGGAAAGCCTGAAGAAGCTGAACCAGGGGAAAGCGATCAAGCAGATCGAGCGTTTCACCGGCGTCAGCCCGTTCGTCGTCGGCTACGTCACCCAAAACGCCCTCGGCGGACATGCCGTGCCGACCGACGACGCCCTCGTCGAACTGATGCGAGTCGTCGGCGTGGTCAGCGACGCCGAAGCGAAAAAGAAATCGGTCCCCGGCGTCGAACGCGCGATTCCCAAAACGAAGGGGGTCGAGTACAGCTCGCTGATCCACGAGTTGGCGGTCGACTTCATGGTCAGCCCATTCTCCAAGAAGGTCCGCGACCACATTCTGGAGATTTCGTCCGACGCCAAGAAGCGATTCCCCAAACGCGCCCCCGCGAAAGATGAAACGGCCGAAGCCGCTTCGGCGAAAAAGTCGGCCAAGGGAGCAAAAAAATCGGCCAAGACCGCCGAAGCCAAACCGACCAAGAAAGCCCCGCCCAAGAAGAAGACGGCCGCCGTCGAGAAAAAGGCGCCGCCGGTAAAGAAGACCGCCAAAGCGGCCGACAAGAAACCAGCGGAAAAGAAAGCGGCCGAAAAAAAGCCGACCAAGAAAAAGATCGCGAAGAAATCGTCGGCCGCCATCAGCAAGCGCAAGCCGAAGTAATCGGAATTGGTCGACTGCGGCTGGATGATCTAGAATAAAGGAGACGGGCAAGGCGCCCATTCTCCTTCGTTCGAATCAAACTGCAGTTGGCATGACACGTACGCTCTTACTTGGCTGGTCCCTGCTGGGAATCTGCTTTCCCGCACTCTCGGCCATCGCTCAAACGCTTCCCACCGAGCTTCCGCCGGTTCTCGAGCCGCGCCAAGAGCCCACCGAAGCGGACGCCAATCTCACGGCGACCGAAGCGCTGCTGATCGAAGGTCGGATGCTGCAGCAGCGCGACAAACTGTCCGCCGCTCAGCGCCGCTTTCAACGGGCACATCGTCTGGCGCCTGATTCTGAGGCGATTCTCCAAGCGATCGTCCAGGTCGCGTTCGCGCAAAAGCGGATGGAAGAAGGATCGCGTTACGCGCTCTTGCTGGTCGACTTGCAGGAAGACGCTTCGGCCGATTTCCTTTCGCTGATGGGCGCCTACGCCGTTGAGAATGGCGATCCCGCTCGCGGCGCCAAGCTCTACCAGCGAGCCGCCGCCGCTCTTGCCGAGCGAAAAGCGATCTCGCAACTGTTGGCGACCCGGCTGCGCCTGCTCGATCTCTACACCAAGCTGGACGATGCCGAGCGAGCCGCCGCCGAAGCGAACGCCATCGGCACACTGCTGAAAGAATACCAGGCGGAACTGCAGTCGATCTTGGCGGCCAACAACGGCCAAGGCGGAATGACCATCCATCGCGCACTCGGCGAAGCCTTCTTGGCCGGCGGCGACTACCAGGCGGCCGAAGCGCAGTTTCGCGCGGCGATCGGCGACGCCGAACCAGAGCAGCTTGACTTGCAACTGGCCCGTATCGACCTGGCGGCCAAGCGTCTCGACTCGGCCGAAGAGCGCGTGCAGCGAGTTATCGCCGCCGAGCGCGACGTGGCCGCCGGAGAACTCCCCTACCAATTGCTCCGCGACATCTGGATCCAGCAAGGCGCCGACGAAGCGGAAGTCGACAAGCGGCTGCTCGAAGAACTGACGCCCCGCTACGAAGCCCCTCGCGACGACTTCGCCCTCGCTTACTTTCTCGCCCAGTTGCAGCTGGAACAAGAGGAGTGGGAAGCGGCGATTGCGCTGATTCAGGCTCACCTCGAAAAGTCGCCCCGCCGCAGCGTCTATCCGATTCTGACCACCGCTTACTGGAAGACGCAAGACTGGGAGGCGCTGCTCGATACGCTAGGGGTCGTCGCCGAACGCAACCGCAATCTTTCTTCGTTGGCGCCCCAGCTCGAACCAATCGCCGCCGATGACGAAGCCGTTAGCGAGTTGATCGCTGCGGCGGAAAAGCGACGTAAGGCCGACTCGGGGCTGACCGTTCCGCAAGCGCTGGCGATCGCCCAGGTCCTTCACCTGCGCGAGCAAGCGGACGACGCGTTTGCCTGGCTCGAGATCGCCTCGCAGATCGATCCCGTCGCAACCGCTCCTTCGCTGATCGACTTCGGGCTCGCCTGGATGGTGGCCAAGCAGTATGACCTGGGGGAGAAAGCGCTGCGAACCGCCGCCGCGGCCAAGATGCCCAAGTCCGGCCGCGCCGCGACGTATGATTATCTAGCGGCGCTGTTAGCGATGGACGATCGCTACGACGAAGCTTTGTCGGCGGCTCGCCGAGCAATCGCCCTCGACTCGACCTCCGCCGCTTTGGCCAGTCGCGTCCCCTGGATCTTGTTTTACGCCGATCGCAAAGAAGAGGCCGATCGCAACTATCGTCGCCTGCTCGCCCAGTTCGACAACGAGCGCGCCGACGGTCCAACTCGCCAGGTGTTGCGACAAGCGCGGTTGATGCTGTCGTCGCTGGCCAAGAACGACCACGACCGCGAAGAATGGCTCGAGCAAATTCTGGACGAGTTTCCGGAAGATGTCGGTGCGAAGAATGACCTCGCCTACCTATGGGCCGACGCGGGCCGCAATCTCGGCCGGGCGGCGCGAATGCTGGAAGAGGCCGTCGCCGCCGAGCCCGACAACGCCGCCTTTCGCGATAGTCTCGGCTGGGCCTATTTTCGCCAAGGACGCTACGACCAGGCGATCGGCCAACTGCAACAATCGGTCGACTTGATCACTGAGCCTGACCCCGTTCTGCTCGATCACCTGGGAGACGCGCTCTCCGCCGCCGGGAGAACGCAGGAAGCGGTCGACGCCTGGCAGGAAGCGGTCACCCTGCTGACCGAAGAGGAAGACGCCGATCAGAAGGCGGCTCTGGAAGCCAAGATCGCCGCCGCGCCAAAGAAGTAGCGGCGATCTCTTGTAGATCGTGTAGGGTGGGTGGAGTAAGCGACAAGAGGTTCGCTATTCAAATGGGCGTCCCTCGCTTACGCGGGCCCACCTTGAAGCTTGCAAACGCCTTGTTGGGTTTCGCTCCGCTGCCCCCAACCTACGCCCGTTCGGGAAGCGAGCTTTCGTCGTCTACTCGTCGCCGTCCGACTTTGGCTCGGCCGGCGTTTCTTCGCTCGGCGTCTCGATCATGGGAGCTTCCGTCATCGGGGCGTCATCCGCCGGTTTCTCTTCGGTGGATGCGTCCGACTTCGGCGCTTCGGCGGCGGGCTTCTCGGGCGTCTCCATGGGCTTCGCATCTTCGGCGGGCTTGGCCTCTTCCGCGGCCGGCTTCGCTGCTGGCTGCATCGACTGCACCGGCGGTTGCTGCGTCACCGGCGGCTGAGCCGCTGGCGGTCGGCCTTGCAACATCAGCGGAATGCCCGTTCCGCCGGCGGCTGGTCTGGCCGGAGCGCCATTGGGAGAGTCAATCAACTGCTTCTGCGTCAGCATGATCTTCTTGTACTGCTCATTCGGAATGACGTAGTACCAGTCGGCGAATCGCGAGTTCATTTCAAACACCTTCCGCATCGCGGCGTTTTCTTTTTCGCGATAGGCGTCCAACTCGCGATCGTTGGCCAGCTTGATCGCGGCGATCTCTTCGGCCAGCTTCTTCACGTCGACGCCGTCACCTTCTTTCAGTTCCGGCACCGCGGTCATGTTGGGCGTGCCGAGCGCGGCCTTATCAAGTTCGACCTGGATCATCAGGAAGCGGCGGGTTCCGTCAGCGCCGCCATCCTGCTCTTTACCGAACAGCAAGCGATACTTCACCGCGTCTTTGGTGTGAATATTGACTTCGCCGCTGTCGCCGATCAGCCGCATTGGGTTGGTCCCGTACGGCAGAAAACCGTTCAGGATCAGCGTGTCGAGCCCTTCGTTGTTGAATTGCCCGTCGACCTTTAGGTTTTCGGCCAGTCCGGCCGGCTTCTTCACGACGTCAACCAGCTGCATTTCGTCCAGGGTCGTACGGGCGGTCGTCAGGGCGGTCTCATTCAGCTTTTCGCCGGGGCCCAGTTGGGCCGGTTCCAGACGTCCCCCGACCGGCAGCTTGTAGCTGCTCAGGGTCCACTTGTTGTCAATGTCGCTGTAGTCGACGACCGCTTCCATCTGATCGGCGCGATCGATCCGGGCATTGCCCGCGGCGCCTTGTAGCAGCGCGGCGCTGTAGTCGGCAAAGGTCATCTGCGCCACGTCAAACGGATTCAGCTCCAGCAGGTCGCTATCGATCCACTTCTTGAACTCGATCGGAAACGCTTCGGGATTGAGCTGCACGACATAGATGCGATCGCGACTTGGAATCCGCACATAGCGAATCGCCGGGCGAGCTTCGTCCTGCTTGCCGATGATCAATTCGGCCAACGGTTTGTTGTCAGAGTCGCTAATGAGCACCAACTCGCCGACGCCGCTGTCGGTGATCTCCAGCGTTTCGACGTCGGGCTTCACCAGCCCGAACTCGGCCAACTGACTCGGCAGCGCGTCAAAGGCGTCGATCACTTTCAAATCGATCAGCGCCGTCGCTGCAATTCGCACCTGCTCCGAAGCGTCGGCCGGATAGCCCCCTTCGGAGGTCACGACCCAGCCGGTCGGGCTCTCATCCAGCGTCAGGGTATTGAGCGTGACGATTTCGCTATCGTATTTGGTGATCGACAACGAGGCCGCCTGGTCGGGGTTGGTGAACTCCGGAAAAAGGGGCTTGCCGACTTCGTCTTCCGGGTTGCTCGGCGCGAGCACCGGACGCGAAGCGACCGCCCCGATCGTAAACAGCGTGGCGATACCCACAAAAATCGACGTTTTGACTAGTTCGTTCATCGCTTCGGACTCCCCAGACGGGACGATCGGCGGTTGTTGAATGGAAATATTTTGATGGCGAACCGGCGCGTGCGGCGCGGTTCGCTTATTTGACGATGCGGTCCTTCGACAGCCCTTCGCGTTCTTTGATGCGGCGGATGACGAAGACGATCAGGCCGACCAAGATCGGCGGGATCGGCGGCAGCACCACGGCGAACATCTTGAAGGTGTTCTGCGTTTTCAGGACCTGGCGATCGAGCTCACGCTGAATTCGCTGTTGGGTCTCTTGCAGTTCCTTGGTGATTCGCTCGGCTTCGACCTGCAGCTTTCGCTGTGCGACCGACTGCTGCTCTTGCACCCGCTTGGCCAGCTTGGTCAGTTCAATCTGGTCTTCGGCGGTCAACTGCTGCGTCGCTTGCTTTTGCTGCATCTTGGCCATCAAGTCTTCGAGCTCTTCAACCGGCTTGTTGATTTCGGCTTCTTTGGCTTCCTTTTCGGCCTCAAACCGCTGCTTGGCCGCTTCTTCTTCGCGGGTGCTCGCTTCGACGGCGTTCTTGGTCATCGTGTCGACCATCGTCAAACGAGCCAGACGCGGGTTCTTGCCGCGGATCGTGGTAAAGCGATCGTCGCCAGCCAGGTTGTCGAGCAGGTTCAAGACGAAATTCGTATTGTCTAGGCTCAGTTCGACCTGGTCGTTCTTTTCCGACTGCAGGCTGACGAACGCGCTGTGGAGCAAGTCGATGTCGGCGACCATCGCCACCCGAATCGGCGCCACATCGCCCGATCCTTCTTTCTTCTCTTTGGGATCGGCGAGCTTGTCGACTTCGCTGGCCGGGATCCCTTCAATCAGGGCCGCCAGCGTGTATTGCTCACCAGTTAGCACACGCCCGCCCCCTTGGTTATTCTGGCGCCGCAGCAGTCCGTCCAAGGTGACCGTGCCGGTCAACGTGCCGGTTCGCACCAGCGGGGTGAAGGTCATCGACTGCGGGAAGTCTTTGCTTCGCACCACGGCGCCCGGCAAGACGAACAACACTTCGTTGAGGTTCTGCGTAATGTCGATGTCGGAGTTCAGCGTCGCCAGCGCATCCTCAGCGCCGGGTGCGTACTTATCGACGAAGACCCACTCCGGCGTAATCTGACCGCCGCCAATTCGCAGCTTCGGATGCGGGTTGTAGTTCTGCGAGATGACATCGGCGTTAAAGTACTGGTCGGTGATCAACTGCGAACCGCTGAGCGTCACTCCGAGCAATTTCCAGAGCTGGCGGATGTCGCCCTTGGGAGGCGGAGCTTGCTGCCGCCCAAACATCCCGCTGCCTAGTGGCGCTTTCGGTTGATAAATCGGCGGAGCCTGGTTCATGGCCAACGGCACCGGGTCGTCGAAGATCGCAGTCGGCACGCCTGCTTTGACCGCCGTAATCAAGTTGTCGAGTTGCGGCTGCGTCAAGCTGGAAGGCTGCACGGCGACCAGCACGTCAAACTTGGTCGGATCAATCTCTTCGTTCGGATCGACTTCTTCAACGTCGTATTGCTTTTCGAGCTCGTCGACGATTCGCTGTTTCGGCACGTTCTGGAAACCGCCGAACGGATTGTTCGGGTCGGGGCGAACGCCGCCAAAGAGCATCGCGTCGGTCGTTAGCACGCCGATTCGCTTCCGCTGTTGATCGGTCACAGTGCTGATCGAACGGACCAGCTCGTACTCGACCGGCACGCGGTTACCGAAGAACGGAATAACGACCTTCTCCAAACCGCGCTGGACGGCGGCGCCCAGGATGATCTCTTTGGTCTGCATGATGCCGCGGGTTTCGCCCATCACCGGCACCGGCATGATGCCATATTGATCGCGGGCCTTTTCGGCCAATTCGCTGAACGGCTCCAGGTCGTTGTAGATGAAGACGTCCATCTTGGCGCCGCTGGCGCCACGGAACTCGTTCAGGTAGTTGATCAGGTCGCTCTTGGTTTCGGCGTACGATTCGGGGACGTCGGCGCTGATGAACGCTTCGATCCGGACCGGCTCGTCCGACTCCAGGTTGCGGATCAGCTTCATCGTCTGCGGCGAAATCGAGCTGGTCTTGCCGGCGGTCGCATCCCACCGCTGATCGTGCAGCACGAAGAACAACGTCGCCGAACTGGCGATCACCACCAGCGAGATCGTCCGCAGCAGATAGTGCCCCAGCAGCGACTCGCCGTCTTTGCCCCCCATCCAGTGACGCCGCCCGATCAGCACCATGCTGAGATAGACGCCAAAGACGGTCAGCATGATGAAGTAGATTAGCGACGACAAACTGACGACGCCGCGGCCGAAGTCGTCAAACTGCCGACCGATGCTCGCCTGGCTGAAGAACTGAATCCAACCGGCGCCGGTCACAAAGGCGTCGGCATATTGCAGCATCACAAACGGGGCGTTGATCAACACGCCCATCACAAAGCCAAGCGTCAGGTTGTTGGTCAAAAACGAGGCCACCATACCCAGCGAGATCATCGCCAGGCCGATAAACCAGTAGCCGATGTAGGTCGTCAGAAACAACCCGATATCCATGTCTCCTTCCGACAGCGCGTTGAGGA
This sequence comes from Blastopirellula retiformator, assembly GCF_007859755.1. NCBI lineage: Bacteria > Pseudomonadati > Planctomycetota > Planctomycetia > Pirellulales > Pirellulaceae > Blastopirellula > Blastopirellula retiformator. The sequence continues at coordinate 610,047 of NZ_SJPF01000004.1, forward strand.
CCAGGAAGTTGCAAAACTGCGAGAAGAGGAGCGACACGCTATAGACCGCGACCGCCGCCAGGTACTTGCCCATGACGATGTCAAAGTCGGTCGCCGGCAACGTCAGCAGCAATTCGTCGGTCCCTTGTCGGCGTTCGTCGGCCCACAGTCCCATCGTGATCGCCGGGACGAAGATCAACATGATCAGCCCGATGTTTTGATTCAGCTGGGCCAGGTTCGCCAGGTTGGCGTTGAAGAACTCGTGCGGCCAAAACGCCGCCATCGACGTCAACAACACGAAGATCGCCAGAAAGACGTAGCCGGTCGGGTTGCTGAAATACGATTTGAAGTTCCGCTTCATCACCGCGTAAGCCGCTTGCTTGACGAGCAGCAGCGGAATCATCGCGATGAAAAAGGCGCCCGCGAAGATCAGGTCGAAGCAGACCAGCGTAATTGCGTTTATCCAAGCCATGATTGCGTCAATGCGTTGGGGAAAGTCGGAGCTTTGCCAGGTGGATGTGCGGTTGCGATCAGGAGACTAGCCGTTGACGGTGGTGAGAGCGTTCACCCCTTTGGTCATGCGATAGAAGGCGTCGTCGAGCGACTCGCCCGGCTCCTTCATCGCGTCGATGGCGCCGTCGTAGATCAAACGTCCTTCGTTGATCACGATCGCCCGCGTCGCCAAGGCGTCGACCTCCTGAAAAATATGGGTCGACAGCAAAATCGTCTTCGACTCGCCCAAGCGGCGAATCATGTCACGCACGCCGCGGATCTGGTTGGGGTCGAGTCCCGAAGTCGGCTCGTCCAGAATCAAGACTTCCGGCTCATGCAAGATCGCCTGAGCCATGCCGACCCGCTGCTTGTAACCTTTCGATAACTTGCTGATCGGCTTGTGCAGCACGGTGTGCAAGTTACAGAGATCGACGACCGCATCGATCCGTTCTTTCCGCTGGGCCGGGTTCAAGCCGCGGGCTTCGCCGAAGAACATCAACAGGCTATGCGGCGTGGCGTCCGGATAGAGCGGGCCATTTTCGGGCAGATAGCCGAGCATCGCCGAGCCCTTCAAGCGATCGGTCATCATGTTATGACCGGCGATCTTGGCGACGCCCTCGCTAGGCGAGAGATACCCAGTCAGCAGTTTCATGGTGGTGCTCTTGCCGGCGCCATTGGGGCCGAGAAACGCCACCACTTCGCCGCGATGCACCTGGAAAGAAACGTCGCGTGAGGCGGCGAAAATTCCATAGAACTTCGAGAGGCGGTCCGCCTCGATCATCGGGGTTCCGCTCGATTCTGCCATAGCTTGCCAACCGTCGTTCGTGAATCGATGAAGAATAGGGGAGGATTAGGTTCGCCATTTCTGAGGCGCGGTTCCCAATAATTTGTGGAACAACACCTGCTTAAACGGCGTAGTTTAATTCAAATCGGCGTTTGCTAAAACTCCAGCACCCCAGGTATGCGCCAAGGTTTAACCGGATGAAGCGAAAAGAAATTCAGTGATCAGGGAAGGGGAGGGGGGTCAGGTGATAGGGTAGGCCAGATGGCGATTCCAATGCACATCATCGGTCTGCGGATAATCCATACGGAGATGGACGCCGCGCGATTCGCGCCGGGCTAGCGCCGATTGCGCAATCGCGCGGGCCACGACCAACATATTCTGCAATTCCCAGCCCGCGGGATGGTCAAATTGATGGAGCGAAACGTACCCGCTCCACAGGTCGATCATTTCGACCGCTTCGGCCAGCCCGGTCTCGTCGCGGCGGACGCCCGCCGATCGCCACATCAAGCTGGTGAGCGAATTGCGGATATCTTCCAAATCGAGCGGCTCGCTTAGCGGTAACCGCGGATTTTCCAGGTTCAGCGCAGTAAACCTATCCGGCATCTCCAGCGCTCGATTCGAGGCGCCGCGGCCGCTCCTTTTCCCATATACGAGCCCTTCGAGCAAACTGTTCGACGCTAAACGATTGGCGCCGTGCAATCCGCTGGAGGTCACCTCGCCGGCCGCCCACAGCCCGGGCAGCGTGGTCCGCCCGTCAACGTCGACCGTCAGCCCACCAATCATGTAATGCGCGCCGGGGCGGACCGGAACCCGATCTTTGGTGATATCAATCCCAAACTTGGCGCAAGCCTGGGCGATGCCGGGGAACCGCTTTTGCACAAAACCCGCGTCGAGATGGCTGAGGCTGAGAAAAACGCAAGGCGACTTGGTCCGCTCCATCTGCGAGACGATCGCCTGCGAGACGACGTCGCGCGGCGCCAATTCGCCCCGCAGATCGTAGTCGGCCATAAAGCGATTGCCGCTGCGGTCGACCAGATAGGCGCCTTCGCCCCGGATCGCCTCGGTAATCAAACTGCGGCCGCTGCCCGCGATGTACAGGACCGTCGGATGGAACTGCATGAACTCCATGTCGCGCAGCTGAGCGCCGGCCCGGATCGCCAGCGCCAGTCCGTCGCCGGTGGCGACCTTCGGATTGGTCGACTCGCGATAGATCTGCCCGACGCCGCCGGTCGCCAAGATGGTTTGCTTGGCCCAGATCAAGGTACGGCCATGTTTTTGGTCGGACGCCAGCGCCCCGCGGCACTCTCCCTCGTGCGTAATCAAATCGAGCGTGAACTCGTTTTGCCAGATCTGGATGTTCTCGCGGCTGCGGGCTCGCTCGACCACAGCGCGGATCACCTCGCGACCGGTCGAGTCGCCCAGTGCGTGGACGATTCGTGAGCGACCATGACCACCTTCGCGCCCCAGGGCCAGCTGGCCATCTTCCTCATCAAAGGCGGTCCCCCACTCGATCAATTCTCGGATGCAGGCCGGTCCTTCTCGGACCACCATATCGACCACGGCCGGATCACAAAGCGAACCGCCGGCGGTGATGGTGTCGGCGGCGTGATCTTCGTAGCGATCTTCGTCATCCAGCACGCCGGCGATGCCCCCTTGGGCGTAGGTGCTGTTCGACTCTAGGACCTTGTCCTTGGTGACGATCAGCACCGAAAGCGACGGATCAACTTCGAGCGCCGCACGCAGGCCGGCGATACCCCCCCCCAGCACCAGGACGTCGGTGAAGTAATGAGAGACCCGCTTCGGATGAAACGGCACAAGGTAGCGAGGCGTCGTTGTCGTCATGCAGCTCCGCCGCACACGCCAAATAACGTGCCGGCAGGGTTGATCAGGGTGAGGAAATTAGCGAGGCGCCTGTTTGGCGGAGCCTTTGAGGTAAGCCTTGTATTGTTCCAGAAATGCGGCCGGCGGTCGCGACCGGTTGACATCGGCGGCGCCCCCTTGTTGGGCGGCGCTCGAATCGGCTCGGCGGACGCGATCTTGCCCCGGCGTCAAACCAAGGCTGCGAAGCGCTTCGTCCATCTCTTGCTTGGCGTCGCTTCCTTCGGGCGCCGTCTCGGCCGCTTGCTTCATCGTTTTCCACCGCTGCATGAAGTCGCGGAATTGCTCCTTCGTCCAGCCGAGGTTGTCGAGCAGCTCTTGGTCCGGCTCTTTCTGATCATGCTCCAGCTTATCGAGCACCATATCGGTCGCACGGCGGGCATAATCCAGGTTCGCCTGGTCGCCGCCGTGCTCAGGACCGCCGGCGTCGGGCGAAGCGTTTTGTTGACTCGGCAGACCACCGCCCCCGGTCGGATTGCCTTCGCCGTACTGGTTCGACTCGCCGCTACTCTCCGGCTTTTCCCCGGTTTGGTCCTTCGGCTCGCCCGGCTTGCCGCCGCCTGACTCGTCGCCGCCCCCTTTGCTGTCGCGACCGCTACCTTCTCCCATTTCTTCGCCGGGGGCGCCGGTCTGGCGATCGGTCTTTTGTTGATCGCCCGCCCTGGTACCGGTTTCGCCATCGCCGCGCTGCTCGGAAGCGGACGCCCCTTTGTCGGCGGCGCTGGTTTCGCCCGGCGAGTCATGACCATGTTGCTTGGCCGATTGTCCACCGCCAGCATCACCGCCGCCTGAGCGATCGCCGTCGCCATCGCCGGAACTGTCGCTTTGCTTCTTGGAGTCTTCGCCGACTGCGCTCTTGGGACCTTTGTTACCGGGCTCTTCGCCACCTTCCGGTTTGCCCTTCTTCATCGTTGGCGAGTTTTCGACTTCGTTGGGGGACGAGGGACTTCCCTGGTCCTCTTCAGCGCCAGGATTGCCGGCGCCCGACGGGCCGGCGTCGCCGTTGCCATTGTCGTTTTTGCGTTCTTCCCCCTTGGGATCAAACTTTTCTTCGGTCTCGGCGTGGCCACCCTTCTTGGAGTCGCCGCCAGCTTCGTCCCCTTGTTGATCTTTGTTGTCGCCATCCCCTTGCTCGCGACCAGTCTGCTGGTCTTCGGCCGGAGAGCCTTCCGACTTGCCGCCGCCGCTTTGGCGCGAATTGTCAGCGGTCGAATCGGGGCCAGACTCGGTTCCGTTAGGCTCGCCCCCTTCCTGCGGCGTGCGATTCTCCATCGCTTCGTGCTGACGATCTTGCTGATCGGCCTGACCAGGCTGCGAGGCCCCACCATCCGCCTTTTCGCCGGGCAGCGTGCTCTCTTGCTCGCCGCTCTTTTGACCGCCCCCTTCTTGATCTTTCTTTTCTAGGTATTCCTTGATCCGCTCAAACGCGTCGCCATCTTCGGCGCCTTCGGCCGAGAGCGGTTTCGGCTGGACCTGCTGGTTCGGATCTTGGGCGCCTTGGTTCTGCTGCGAACCGGAAGCTCCTCCTTCTTGATTCGGGTCGCCGGTTTGCTGCTGCGAGCCGCGCTGTTGATTCTGATCGCCGCCCGCCTTCTGCTGCTGGCCGCCGCCGATTTGATCTTGACCGCCTGGCTGCTGCTGACCGTTTGGCTTTCCTTCGCCGCCACCTTCCTGTTGCTGCTGCATGCCGTTCTGCTGACCGCCACCAGACTGATTCTGCTGGCCGCCTGCTTGTGGCTGACCGCCCGGCTGGTTTTGGTCTCCTTGCTGCATCCCTTCTTGCTGGCCTTGGTCGCCGCCGGGTTGCTGCTGTCCGCCAGGTTGGTTCTGATCACCGCCACCTTCTTGTTGCTGTTGGCCACCTTCCTGGTTCTGCTGACCGCCTTCTTGCTCTTGGCCGCCTTGCTGCTCGCCGCCTTGTTGGTTCTTGTCGCCACCTTGCTGTTGTTTGCCGCCTTCCTGCTGCTGGTCGCCGCCTTCTTGGTTCTGATCCCCTTCCTGACCTTTGTCTCCTCCTTGCTGCTTGTCGCCTCCTTGATTCCCATCCTCAGGCTGATCGCCGCCATTTTGGCCGCCATCTTTCATCGGATCTCCTTCCTGCCCACCTTCCTGGCCAGGCTGGTCTTCTTGCTGTCCACCATCGGGGTTCTTTGGGGGAATCTGCTTTTCGGCGCCTTTCTCCGGCGCGGTGATTTCGATCGTCAGCGAGCGAGAAAGAGCCACGTTCGGCGTCCAACGGCCGGTGGCGTCGGTACGGTTATCTTCGACCAACGCGTAGACGACCACCTGATCGCCTTCTTTCAGATCACGTTCACTAGGAACAAAGCGGAAGGTCTCCAGCACATTGCCGGTGGTCGATTGCTTTAACAGCGGAGCGCGGAACTTTTCCTTGCCGCCAATCTCGCCGATCACCGTCAGTTGCCGCACGGCGTAGTCAGGATCGATCGCGCGATACTCCATCGCCGCGCCGCCATTGGCCGGCACTTGAATCTTTTCGGTGGTTGGACGCAGCAGTTCGACCTCCGGCGTTAGATCGCGGATCACCTCGATCGGGTAAGCGACCGGATAGGGGTTCAGATCTCCTTCGGTCGTCTTGAACCGCAATTGATAGCGGCGATGCTTCGGCGTGGTATCGAACTTATTCGGATCGTCCGCGGCTGGTTGCCGGAGCAGTTCGATCACGAACGTGCCGATCGCGCTGGTTGGATCTTCGCTGTTGACCGTCATCTTGGTGCGGGCAATCTTCGCGTATTCGCCGGCGTCAGGATCGAACTCGATGAACGCCTCGTCCATCGGCATGTTCGAGACCGCTTTGACCGTCACCCGGGTTCCTTCAAGCGCCTTGATCGCGCCGTCGCGCGACTGCGTCACCGGGGCGTCGCCGGTGTAAGCGGGGTAGTCGTAGCGCACGTCAACCACTTCGATCGACGGCGCGGGAGCGGCCGTAATGTTGTAGTCGCGGGTCTTGGCGTCGCCAGCCTTGATGTAATAAGCCAAATCGTGCTGAATCCCTTTGCCTTCGGGCGCGATCACGCCTTGGAAGTAGAGCCCGCTCTCGTCGGGCTGCAGCGAGACCAGCTGGTCGACGATGCGGCGATCGGCAGACGAGTAGTAGAGCTTGACCTTCTCGTCATCGTCGATATTGTAAACCTTCACCGCGACGTCGACCGTCTGACCTTGGTAAATCTTCGTATCGCCCGGCAAGACCTCGACAATGTCGACCCGCGACGGACGTGCGATATCGGCCCATGGCGAAATCACCCGCTGCACGGTTGCGATCGGATCTTTCGGCGAGGCGATCTTGTAAACGACGAACGCCAGCGCCAGTGCGGCGAAGACATAGCCGATGCGAATCGCCTTCGAGAAGTCGACCGTCGTTTCGGTCGCGTATTGTTTTAAGTCGGACGCCGCCCGCTGCTGCACCGTATCGAGCACGGCGCGATGGATCGGCGTCGCTTCCTGTTTTAGAAACAACAGGTTGATCAAACCGTTCTTCAGCGCCGGTTGCCCTTGCTCGATCATCCGCGCGGCATAGACCGGGCTGATCGTGCGCCACAGCAGCGGCAAAATGGTCGACCAGACAAAGTAGCCAGCGCTTCCCAGAAAGACGGCCAGCGCAAGCAGACGCAGCGGGAAACTGAGATCGAGCACCCAGTGATCGATCACCGCCAACATCAGCAGGAAGGCGATCGTGCCGGCCGCGAATAACATGCAGGCCGCCGCCAGTTCCGCGATTTTCAACTGCCAACGGGTCTTACGCAGTTTCTTCTGAATCAGGCCATCATCGTTGATCTGACCCGACGCCGATTCGGTCTTGGAGGAGTCGCTGGTATCAGTCGCCATGGCATCCCAGGGGAAGAGCGGTAACGTGTTGCGATACCGTGTTTTATATCGCGCAGACGCCAAAACGTCAGCTAAAAAGCGGAGTCGCTCTTCTATTATAGACGCCTCCCACGACTCGGAGGTTTTTAAGGCGAACTATTCCCCTCAAAACCCATCGATTCACCGCCTAGCAGTCCGTTGATTTTCTCGACGGACTGCGTGATCGCACGGATGCGATCCCAAAATAGCGACGTAAGTCGTTATTTTGGCAGCCGCAAAGAGCTACGCTCTGAGCCTGGCGAGGTCGAAAAATGCCACGATGGCATTTTTCAACAACAAACAGCTAGGTCAAGAAACAAAAACGGGAAGCTGGACAGCTTCCCGTTGGACCGGATGTAGCGATTTGGGGAACCCGCCGCAGGGACTAGGCGCTCGGGCGGAAGTTGCGAGCCTTGGCCAGCGCTTCGTGCAGTTTGATCTGCTCTTCGTTGGTCAGCTTGGTCTCTTCGACGTAGATCTCTTCGATGTGGTACAGCTGCTTCAGATAGGGCAGGTCAGCCGTACCAATGGGCGTGTTCATCAATACGATCCCGCGAAGCTTCGGCAGCTTTCGCAGTTCCAACAGATGCTTTCCCTGCACATTCGACTGGCTCAGATCGATCCATTCCAGGTTCTTCAACTTGGCGATATCCAGAAAAGCCTGACCGTCTAACTGCGTGCCATGCAAATGCAACTCGCGCAGCGACTGCAATTGGGCAAAGTGCTTGGCTCCGGTCGAACTGATCGCGGTATCACTAAGAGTCAACGTCTCCAGCTTCGGCAACTGCGACAGGTTCGCCAGACCGGCGTCAGTCACCTTGGTGCCGGTCAGGTCGAGTTCGCGGAGATTGGGGAAGTCGCGAATGGTCGAAAGGAACTGATCCCCGACGCCGGTACCGCCCACGTTCAGCTTGACGATCTTTTGCTGCGGCTGGGGCAACGGGCACGACTGGTCGGGGAGCGCCGACTGGGCGACCGACAGCTCCACTAGGTTCGGCAAGCCGGTCAACCGCCGGAAATCGGTCGTCGTCAACTCTCCGGTTGGGCAGGAGAGCTGCAACTGACGAAGCGTCGGAACGGCGCAGACCTCGCTGACCAGGGCTTCGCTGGCGGCGCCCCCGTCAATGGCCAGCGTCTTCAGCTCTGGGAACGAACGTTGATCCAATCCCCAGGGTAGTTCCAATTGGCTGTTGCGAATGTTGAATTGATTCAGCTTTGGCAGACCGCGGAGGCCGCCGATCACCGCCGTATTCACAACTAGATCGGTGAATTCGACCTGCTCCAACTTGCGGAGCTCTTCCAGGCCAAAAAAGCTATCGGGCGACGCCTCGGTCTTGGCGATCAGCAGCGCTTTGAGCGGACTGAGCGTCGTGACAGCGCGAATTCCTTTGTCATCGAAACTTTCGTGCAGTTGCAATTCGGTCAGCTGATGCATTTGCGCCAGCACGTCGCCGACCTCATCCCCAAACTCGGTTTGATGGAGCGACAACAGCTTGACGTCGGGCAGTTGCAGCAGCAACTTCCATTGTTCGGGCTTCAGCTTGTTGCCTTCGACCCGGACGCAGGCATACTCGTGCCACTGAAAGAGTTCATTTCGTAAAGAACCGGCGTAACCGAAAGTGCAACCTGCTTGCTCAAGCTCAGCGACGACCGCTTCGGTCAAAAGAAAGTCATCGTTGACGACTTGCGGAACCGCGATCCCACGATTAGGCGTACCGGGAATTGGCGCGGGCTGAGCCCACGCAGTAGCGAGCGTAATCAGCGGTAAGAATAATGAAGCGATGCAATAACGTTGCGAAATCATGTTGAACCTCCTGCTCAAGAGGACGCCGCCATCGCGCGTGGCATGCCTCGGCGTCGCTCTCATTATCCCTAATCTTTGAATTTTGGCGACTTCAATTTCGCCTCGTCCGCTTCTTTCGGCTCAATAAAATTGATCGAAGCGCTGATGATCAGCTGCGGCCATTGCTTTTGCAGCGAGCGCAACCCTGCTTTGGTCACTGCGGTGTTCCGCACGTTCAGCGTGTTAAGTCGTTTCATCTGACTCAGTTTTTTCAAACCGTCGTCGGTGACCTTGGTATGGGAGAGGTTCAGATTGGTGAGCAGCGGCATCGCGGTCAGCGCGTCGAGGTCGCCATCGCTGACCGTCGAATTCGCCAACTCCAAACGATGTAGATTTCGCAAACTCCCGATCGACCCTAAGCCGCCTTGGATCACACTGTCGTTCATCGTCAGGAATTGCAGTTGCTGCAGTTGGGCGAGCGGCTCTAGCTGCTCGGCCTTGGTGCGCACGTTGCGTAGATTGAGACTGCGCAGATGAGTCAGCTTGCCGATCTCGGCGAAACCGGCGCCATCGACGCTCTTCACGCTGAGGAACAGCAACTCAAGGTGCGGCAATTGGCCAAGTCCCGCCAGGTCGCTCGACTTGAGCTTGTTCGACGTTAGGGTCAAACTGGTCAGGCTGCGAATGTTTGACAGGTACTGAAAACAATCGCCGTCGAAGCTGGCGCTTTGGATCGTCAGGTTTTCGAGATAACGCAGCTCTTCCAAATACCACAAACCGGTGTTGGTCAGGTTTTGACCATCCAAGAGTAAGGTTCGCAGGTTGGGCAACTGCGCAATTAGCCGCATGTCGTCGTCGGTCGGCTGTGTATGCAGGTAGAGATATCCCAGCTCGCGCAGCTGCATGATCGCTTCCCAGGAAGCTTCGTTCAGCTGGAAGTTGCGGCCGAGCCAGAGACGCTCGACATGGGGCAGCTTCACCAAGTAACGCAGATTTTCCTCGGTCGCCGGGGCGTCGACGAAATTGACGCTGAACAGAATCTGCCCTTCAGCGTTTTCGTAATAGTTGACGCTGGCGCCGCTCTTGCGCAAGCCTTCGGTCGCTTCCAAAATCGCCGGCGCTAGATCGGCGTCGTCGGCTCTCGCTCCCCAAACGGCGAGCAACAGCAGCAGCACTCCGCCCGCTGCACGTAACGACCGCAAAACCACCATGCTTCTACTTCCGAATAAATGCAGAATCCATTCCAAGCTATGCGTTACCAGACCAGATTTCGCTGATGGCGTCAAACTTAAGCGAATCACTGACCTTTTAGGATCCTTCCGATTCTACCCGCAACCGAGTCGGCGGAATCGCAAGAATTGATCCTCTCGTCCGGGAAAGCGTAAAGTCGCTACCCGCCAAGAGAAAACCTACGTCACAATTTGCCCACAGATGGTCCGCCCCATGGCGAGCCGACGAACATTTAGCTGCCTGTTGAAAAATGCCCTCGTGGCATTTTCCAACCTCGCCAGACTCAGAGCATAGCTCCTCGCGGCTCGCAAAATAACGACTTACGTCGCTATTTTGGGATCACATCGCTGCGATCACGCAGTCCGTCGAGAAAATCAACAGACTGTTAGAGCGGTTTTCCTCCATCTGTATCGTTCTGGCTGGTTGCGGCCGGGCTGGTCGGCGTTGACCCGCATCGACGAATTTTGAGGATTTGCCTGCTTCGGTCGCCTTGACCAGCTTGCCTCACTAACGCCAGAAACGCTAGAGCTATCAGAAAAACGCTCTAGACGCTTGCGATGACGACGGCGGCCTGACCTTGCGGAGTCACGTTCAGATTGAGAACCGGTCCACTCGACGCGGCGATCGTTTCCCGGACCAGGTTGACCGGACATTCGGGATCGGGCGTTTCGTAATTCAGAATGGGGAAGAACTGCTTCTTGTCCATCGCCATCAGACTGGCGATCAACTCAACCACGCCCCCCGCGGCGCCAAGGTTGCCAACGTTGCTCTTTACGGCGACTACCGGCGGTTGCTTTTCGACATCGCCAAAGACGTCAACGATCGCCGCCGCTTCCTGCTGATCGCTGTCGGGCGTCGCCAATCCGTGGGCGTTGATATGACCGATGTCGGCTGCGGACAGTTGCGCTTCGTTCAAGGCGAAGCGGATCGCATTGACCAATGCCAGGCGACGATTCGACGCGCCGCTGCGGTCGATGACGGTCGACATCCCTTGTCCCAGGATCTCGGCCAGCGGCTTCGCCCCGCGGGCTTCGGCGTGCTCGGCGGTTTCCAGAACCATCGCGCCCGCGCCTTCGCCCAGGATCATGCCATTGCGGTTCTTATCGAACGGACGGCAAAGACCGGCCGATTCGCCCGAGGCGATTTGTTCCTGCAAAACCGTGTGCACCGAACGCATTTCATGCACCCGGGTACCGGTTGCGCCCGTCACGATCACGTCGGCGTGGCCGCGGAGGATCGTCATAAACGACTCGCCGATCGCGGCGTTGGACGACGCTTCGCGAAGCGTGAGCGAATTGTTGGGGCCCCTCATATCATTGAAGATCGCGATATGGCTGGCCGGCATATTCGGCAGGTATTTGAGCAACCAGAGCGGGTTGATCTCGGGCATGCCTTGCGTGGCCCAGTGATCGAAGTTGTGCGCTGCGAGTTCGGCCTCGCACTTCATGACCCCCTTCGCGTACTCTTCGGGCAAGGTCATCATGTAGTCAGAGCCGTAGACGACGCCGGTCCGCTCGGGATCAAACTTCCCGCTGGTGAGATCGGCATGATGCAGCGCCAACTGGGCCGCAGCGACCCCCATCTGGATCTCGCGGCACATCACTTTCAGATTCTTACGAATCGATCGCTGCTGATTCTTGTCGAGCGGCCCAAATTCGCCAATGTCGCCGGCAAAGGCGGTCGCTTCTGCGCCATAAGAAGTCGGCAAAGCGTCCGTAGGCAAACTTTGCAGCAAAGCGACGCCGTTTTGCGCAGCGGCGACTCCATCCCAGAACGCTTCGATCGTATTGCCGAAGGGGGTGATGCAGCCGTATCCGGTGACAACGACGCGGCGATTTCCGACTTCCGCCATATCTCAACTTCTCAACAAGTCGGTCGCATGGGGAAAACGCTCCCTGGCGACCTGACTGACGCAGGATGCAAACCGTGTACTAACTTAGGGTTCTGTATTCTAAGCAGCCGCCCTGGGCGTGTCGACGGGATACGGATTTCCTGGGCGAAAACTCGGCGGTTTTGGCCGTTAGAGCGTTTTTCTGATAGCTGTAGCGTTTCTGGCGTTGGTGAGGCAAGCTGGTCAAGGCGACCGAAGCAGGCGAATCCTCAAGATTGGTCGATGCAGGTCAACGCCGACCAGCGCGGCCGCAACCAGCCAGAACGATACAGATGAAGGAAAACCGCTCTTCGCGGCTCGCAAAATAACGACTTACGTCGCTATTTTGGGATCGCATCCGTGCGATCACGCAGTCCGTCGAAAAAATCAACGGACTGCTAGTACCGACCGCGATTGTCGATCGCCGCCGCATTGGGCGTGACCGGCGTCTGGCCCGGCTTCGATTTCGCCGGCCCCAGATACTCGACAAACATCAGCCCATCGGCGCGAGCCGGGCTGCTGGGCAGGGGCAATGAGATTGGGAAAGAAGCGGCCGTTGAGACTCCCATATCGGGCTGAGCCACCACGCCGCAGCTGATCAGCAGCACCTGATCCGATGGCCAGCGGAATCGCTCGTGCAGCCGCCAGCTGACCATTTGCGGAATTTGGACCTGGATTGATTGCGAGCCGCCGGTGGCGGTCGGCACGTCGATATCGACGTTCACGAACTTCTCAATCTGGTCGACGCTGCACTTCAGCACCGCGTCAATCGTGCGGTCGTCGGGGGCAAGCAGCGGGCTCACCTCCAGCGAAAAGCCGGCTTCGATCTGATCGCTTTGCAGTTCGTAACCCGGCCAGGCGGCGGTCGCACGGACCGAACGCATGAACGTTTGCGGCTTGAGCATCGAGACCGCGCTTGATTGGCCATTGTGAATCAGCAGGTTCGCCGCTTGATGCTCTTTGTAGTCGCTCCGCTTGCGGAGGCTATCGAGCAGGATCGCCGCGTTTTCTTTGCTGAGCAGCCAGGCTTCGATCCCCGGCGTTTTCACCGAGACCGGCTGCATCATGCGGTAGGCCAGACGGCGCCAGTTCGGGCTTTTGACCGTTACCAGACGCAGCCCCAAGGTCTTTACTTCGGCCTGGCTTTCGACAAAATCTTCGACCACGTCCCGCACGATCTGTTGCATCTCGGGGGTGTGGTAGACCCGCAGGGTGTTCTTGTCGGCGTGCAGCAATCCCAACGGAGAACCAAACCAGACGTCGGTCCCCGTTTCTCGCAAGATCCAGTCGATGATCGCCTGTTCCGGCTTCGAGGTCGACGTGACCCGCAGCGTATAAGGAGTAATGTCATAGTCGCGCCAAACCTGACCTTGGTCATGCGGCAGTTCGTTCAAACCGCTGGTCACCTTCAGCAGCGAACCGGAAGCCGGCAGCGGCTCGCTACGCGTCGCGGCGCTCATCGGCGAAGCGGAATTCCCCGAGGAATAGGCGGACGCGGTTTTGATCGTTTCGCTAGGACTGCGCCAGGCCGAACTCGAGACGCCGGCCGGCTTTTCTGTCGATGTTGCAGTCGAAGGCGCCGGGGAAGTCGCCAAGGGAGCGGCGGCCGCCTTGTCGCTTTCGTTCAGCGGAGAAGGGGGGCGGACCGTTGGAATCGGGTGGGCGGTCGCCTGCGAGCTAACGCGTCCGTCGGTCTGGGCGAAGACCGGGCCGCCAATCAGTAGCAGGGTCAGCAATATCATCCATGTTCGCGTCATAGCCGTCGTCCTTGTCGGCACACAATCGAAACGCCAGCTTCGCTGCCGGCAGGGTCCGTAGTTCGGGCGGAGTATAGAAGTCGCGGGACAGACCAACAAGATCGATCAGCAGAATCTTGGCCGAATCGCTCAAGTTCGGCCGGTCAGTTGCCGACAACCTGGGCTGCTAGCAGAAGCTACAGAAGATCGTTGAGCCAATCATCGTCCGACGGCTTCGGCTTGGCGGGAGCTTCCGCCACCGGCTTCGAAGCGGGCCTAGCAGGCGCCGCAGGCTTGGGTGCAGGCTTCGGTTTCGATCCGGCGGCGACGGTCGGCTTGCTGGCCAAATCGGGGCGAACCGGTTTTCGCTGCGGCTGTGCAGAAGCAGGTTTGGGCTTCGCCTGACCAGGGAGATCCGCGTCGGGCAGATCAAAACTAAGGGGCTTGGTCGCCGCTGGCTTGCCGCCGGTCGTCGGTTTTGCGGTAGTGGCTGCTGCCGTTGCCGTTGCCGCTGGGGTCATTGGCGCCGAGGCGGGGGCCGTTTCCTTCGTTTTCCGCTCCGCGTCCTCTTTGGCCAAGATTCGCTTGCGGGTCGGGTCGTTTAGCAGCCCAATCAATTGCATGACCCGGTACCAAGCGATCCAGACGCCAATCAGCAGAGGAATGATCAACATCCCGGCCATGCCAAACCGCAGATGGGCCGCAGCCAAGGTGATGATGGTAACCACCGCCCCGGCGATGGCGGAGAAATTGAGGACGTCTTGAGGCCGCGAATTCTCGTGTAGCTGGTCGGCGAACCAACTTTCCCACTTGGTCTTCGGTTCTTCGCGGACGACCATATTGTCGTCCTTGAGATCCTCGAAATAGGCTTCCAGCTCGAGATGCCAGCCACACTGGCTGCAAAGCTTGCCGCCCGGTTTCAGCGAATTGGCGCACTTGGGACAAACGCGTCCTACATTCTGTTCTTCGAGTGGAACGGCCTCGTAATTGGCTTCGACCGGCTGGGCATAGCCCTCTTCGGGCGGCTTGATCGGCACCAGGCTGACGCACTGGGGACACCGGATTGTCTGGCCGGCAAGCTGCTCTTTGGCGCGCAACGACACGCCACAGCAGGGGCAAACGACCCGAATATCAGCCATGAAAATTCCTTCATTAGACGAACCAGATGCGATTAATTTTCACGGCTATTGCGTAGAATTGCAACAAATGAGCTGCGAGTTGCTGGAGAAACGCAATCGTGCTCGCAGATACGTAAGAAACCGGTATGTTTATTCCGTGACAGGGAATAAAAACAAGTTCAAAATCAGAATAAAGAGTATTAGGCCAGAGATGCGATAGCTTTTTCCATTTTTCACCTAACCCCCCCGTACCAGGCAGTTTGGTTGCAAAAAGTGACCAGCTAGTGCATATCAGAAGAATACCGGCCCCCTTTTCTACCCCCCGCGGAACAGACCGCAGCATTCGCTCCCTCCTGAAAATCTATGTATTTCAAATTTAAATGTCCGCAATGCGGCCAGTCGCTGAAAGTCCGCCAAGAACTCGCTGGCCAAAAACGGAACTGCCCCTACTGCAAAGCCAGCGTCCGGATCCCCAACACGACGGAAATTGATCTCGATCTGCCGCCGGTTGAATCGTCCGGTTTCCCCAGCTTCGACGAGGGTGACGCCGGCGGCGGTTTGGGCGGACTTGATCTTGGCAACCTCCAGACCGATCCGTTGTCGACCCGCAACGCTCCCAAGCAGGGCGGCGGCAAGAAAGCGGGGGCTCCCCCGACGAAACAACCAGCCAAACAGGCGGCGGCCGCCTCGAATGCATCTTCTTCGATCTCGGAAGGGGAATTCACCGATCCGAGCGATGTCGGTTTGCTGTGGCCTGGTATCTTCGGCTTCGCCACCGCCGCGGCGTTTCTGCTGCTGTTGTGGCCGTCGAAGGGAACGTACCTCGGCGACCTGTTCCTCGCCGGCGGCGTGCAGGGTGTGGCGATTCAGTATCTGTCGACGTCTCTCTTTTTCTGGGCGATGGCGATTCTCTGGCTGAAGCAACGCAAGATCCGTCGTCAGCGCGATTACTTGCTGATGGACGTGTTGCCGACCGACATCTCGCCCGAGATTCGGATCGATACGCTCGACCGCTTTGTCGAAAACATTCGCCAACTGCCGGGCGAACATGGCGAAAGCTTCCTGATCAACCGCGTGCTTCGCGGTTTGCAGCACTTCCGCGTTCGCCGCAACGCCGCCGAAACGGTGACGATGATGGCGTCGCAGTCCGAAATCGACTCGAACAACGTCGTGTCGAGCTATACCGCTTTGAAGGTGCTGATCTGGGCGATTCCGACGATGGGGTTCATCGGTACGGTGCTCGGTATTAGCTTGGCGGTCGCGTCGCTGGCCGGCGCCTTGGGGGGCAACGATCCTTCGCAGCTGATGTCCTCGTTGACGTTGATGTTCTCCGGTCTCGGCACCGCGTTTAATACGACGCTGGTCGCGCTGGTGATGAGCATGATTATCAAGTTCCCGATGTCCTCGCTGCAAAAGAGCGAAGAAGGGGTGCTGAACTGGGTCGACGAGTACTGCAACGAAAACCTGCTTCGCCGACTCAATGACGGTCGCGAACATGAAACCGTCAAACAGAACCATCCGTACGACACGACCGTCTTCCGTCGCGCCGTCGAAGAAGCGATGGCGACGCAGCAGTCGGAACTGGAAGCCTGGACCCGGAAGCTGGAACTGGTCGGCGAAACGATCACCAAGCAGACGACCGACGGCTGGAGCGAAATCCAAGCGAAGCTGCTCGACAGCCAGAAGCAAATCACTTCGGAAGTGATGGAGCAGGTGCAAGCCAAGACCGGCGAAATGCAGACGCGTCAGGAAGAAATGCGGGTCGAACTGCAAGACCAGCTGACGCAGATGCAAGAGATCGCCGCTCAGCTGCAAGCCTCGCTGACGGCGCTGACCAGCGCGGCGATTCAGACCTCGAATCAGATGAACGCCAACGTCGACGCTTCGACCGAACGGCTGGAAGCTTACTTCTCCGGCGTCGCTGAGGGCCTAACCGGCCTGAACGACGTGCTGTCGAAGCTGGGTGACGAACGGGTCGTCGTGCAACAAGTCGAAGGTCCGGCCAACGGCAGCAGCGGCGGCGGTTGGTTCGGCTTTGGCGGCGGCGGCAAGAAATCGCGTCGTAACGGGAAACGATAACCATGGCCAAACGCGCACAAGACGGGGGCGACGACGTCTCGCTCTTTCCGTTTCTTAGCGTGCTGGCTTGCGTTATCGGCACGCTTACGATGATCATCGCTGCGATCGCCGTCCAGGCGCTCGACAACGACACCGTCGACCAGGCGATGAAGTACGAAGAGAAGAAAGCGGAACTCGCCAACGCGGACGAAGAATTGGCGAAATTGAACGCCGAACTCAAAAAGAAAGAGACGGAGCTCAAGAAGACCCAGTCCGCCGAGCAAAAGGAGTTGGAAGACGCCAAAAAGCGTCTGGCCGAGTTGCTGGCGAAGCTGGAAGAAACGGAGACCAAGCTCGATCAGATTTCGCTGGATGGTCCCAAAGTCGACCTCGCCGGCCAATCGGAAACCATCAGTGAGATGGAAGAAGAGCTGAAGTCGCGGCGCGAGAAAATCGCCCAGATGGAAAAAGAAGTCGCTGATCGCAAGCTGCCTCCCAAGGAATCGGAAGTTTCGATTCTGCCCGGCGGCTCTGGCGTCGGATTTGATCCGTCGTTCGTCGAATGCGACGACGGACGCATCGTCATCCATGATGGCGCCAAGACGACGCCGGTCCGCACCAACGAAATGAACACCAATCCGACGTTCATTAAACTGGTCGAAGAAGTAAAGGCGAATCCGAAAGGCCAGATCGTTTTTCTGATTCGCAACGACGGCTTGTCGACGTATCGCTCGGCGCGATCGCTCGTTAGCTCCAAGGGAGTCAAAAATGGCAAGTTGCCGGTCGTAGGCGACGGACGAATCGATTTGAGTTATTTCAAAAAGAAGAAACCGGAATAATGGCCCGACGAAAATCAAACGACGACGAAGACGGCGGAATGGACTCGCTGCTCGACACGATGTTTAACGTGGTCGGCATTTTGCTGATCGTGTTGGTCGTCGTGCAGTTGGGCGTTCGTCAGGCGGTCGAGCGGATCGCCTCGACGGTGGCGGTCGACCCTGCGGCGCTCGAAGCGATGATCAAAAAGCTGGAAGAGACCCACAAAGAAAAGCTGGCGGTAAAGACGTCGCTCGACGATTTGGATCCGGACGAGTCGAAGCTGGAAGAGTTGCTCAAGCGGCTCCGCTCGGAATCGGTCGCCAAAGAAGCGACGCTGGTCGGCAAAGAGGGCCAGCTGAAAAAGGCGCTCGTCGCCAAAAAAGAACAAGACGAGATGATGAAGAAGGCGGGCGAGAACGAGAAATCCCGCGAGAAGTTATCGACCGACTTGAACTCGAGCCTGGAGAAGATCGCCAGCCTGGAAGCGATTCTGGCCGATTCCAAGCCGCGCTCCCAATTGCCCCCCAAGATCGTCAATATGCCCGATCCGCGCCCCGCGCCCGACGGCATCAAGGAGGCGCTCCTCCTGTGCATTGGCAACAAGGTCTATCCGCTCAATCCGACCGAACTTCGTGATGACGCCAAAAAACGCTCGGAGTATCAGCTGCAGCGCGGCGTCAAAAAGTACGTGAAGGATCCGGCCCAAGGGGTCGAAGCGGAGAAGTTTGTTGAGGACTTCAATCAGCGCGTCTTGCAGGACGACTACTTCAAAGCCAAAATGTACGCTTCCGGACGGTCCCCCCGCCTGCGGCTAGAGCCGCGAGAAAGCGAAGGCTTCACGATCGCCGAGATCGAAAACCCGCGCTCCCGGTTTCAGAAGCTGCTGCGGATGACCAATCCAGAGAAGTACTACTTCAAGTTTATCGTGCTCCCCGATAGCTACGAGGCGTACCTGGCCGTCCGCGCCGTCGCCGACAAGGCCGGCTATTTGGCCGGCTGGGATCCTCAGCCCGATACGTGGCGGTACACGACCTGGATCGGCGGCAAAGTGAAGTTCGGCCCCGAGCCGAAGGTCGATCCGAACGCTCCGAAACCAACGCCCAAACCGCCGGCGCCCAAGGCGAACGTGCTCGACTAGCTGCCTGTTGAACAATGCCCTCGTGGCATTTTCCAACCTCGCCAGGCTCAGAGCATAGCTCCTCGCGGCTCCCAAAAGCTCGGTCAACGCTGACCGAGCTTTTTTCTTGCACGCAACTCTTGCGAATGCGGTAAGTACGTCCCGGTTGTATCGATCGCGCGGTCCAAAGTGCCGCCGTTCCGGCGTCCGATCCCCATGGAGCCTACTTTCGCCAGAAAAAAGTGAAATTGATTTCCTATTCATGACCTACTCTTTGGGAGTTCAGAGTTCACCCATTAGAGAGTGCCAAATTCTGAACGTGCTGCATTCCCACAACACTGCCCCAATCTAAACGTGGATCGACGACCGCATCTTGGCGGAAGGCGTGCGTCGACCAGCCCCACCGGTACAACGTAATTTCCGAGTCGCCCCATGTCCGCTACCGCTGAATCCCTCGACATCACCTGGATTCTGATCTGTTCCGCATTGGTAATGCTAATGCAGGGCGGTTTCTGCCTGCTGGAAAGTGGGATGGCGCGGGCGAAGAACAGCTTTAACGTCGCCCTGAAAAACCTGATCGACTTTTGCGTTTCCAGCGTCGTGTTTTGGACGTTCGGTTTCGCGCTGATGTTTGGCGTCAGCTACTACGGCCTGTTCGGCACGACCAATTTCTTCCTGGAAGGGGACGCTTCTCCCTGGTTGATGGCGTTCCTGCTGTTTCAGCTGATGTTCTGCGGCGCCGCGACGACGATTATCGCGGGCGCCGTGGCCGAGCGGATTCGCTTTCAGGGATATCTGATCATCAGCGTGTTCGTCTCGGCGATCATCTACCCGCTGTTTGGCCACTGGGCCTGGGGTGGCGCGATCGAAGGGACGCCGACCGGCTGGCTGGCGCAACTCGGCTTCATCGACTTCGCCGGCTCGACCGTCGTCCACTCGGTCGGCGGCTGGGTCGCCCTGGCGGCGGTCTTGGTGATCGGACCGCGCCTAGGCCGCTTCGACGGCAACGAAGAAAAACCGATCTCGGGCCACAACCTGACCCTGGCGACCTTCGGAGCGCTCGTCCTGTGGTTCGGCTGGTTCGGCTTCAACGGCGGCAGCACGCTCGCCATGAACGGATCGGTTCCCAAAATTCTGGTGAACACCAATCTCGCCGGCGCCATGGGCGCTCTGGCGGCGCTCGTCCTTTCCCAATGGGTTAGCAAGCGTCCCGACGTTGGTCAGGTGATGAACGGCGCTATCGCGGGGCTGGTCGGCGTGACCGCTTCGTGCCATATCTTGGCGCCGTGGGCCGCGGCGGTGGTTGGCGCCGGATCGGGCCTGGTCTGTAGCGGCGTCAGCTACTTGCTGCCGAAGTTGAAGATCGACGACGTAATCGGCGCGGTGCCGGCGCATGCCTGTGCCGGCTGTTTCGGCACGGTAGCGCTGGCGCTATTGGCCGATCCGGTCCACTTTGGCGAAGGCGTCACCCGTTGGCAACAACTTGGTATCCAACTGGTGGGCGTGACGACCTGCTTTGCCTGGTCGTTTGGCGGCGGCTTTATCGTCATCACGATCGCCAACCGGATCGCTCCGCTCCGCGTCTCTCGCGAACAAGAGCTTGACGGCCTGAACATCTCGGAGCATGGCGCCAGCACCGAACTGATCGACCTGCTGACCGACATGCAGCGGCATCGCAGTCTGGGCGACTTCTCGGAGGACGTCCACGTCGAGCCGCATACAGAGGTGGGTCAGATCGCCGCCGAGTACAACCGCGTGCTCGCCAAAGTGAACAGCGAGATGGCCCAGCGTGGCGAGGCCCAACGCCGCTTCCGCGAGATCTTTGAGAACGCCGTCGAAGGGATTTATCAAACGACGCCGGAAGGGTTCTTCATCACCGCTAATCCGGCGCTGGCGCGGTTGCTCGGCTATTACGATCTGGCGTCGCTGCGCGACGAGATCCAGGACGTTGCGATCGACGTCTATGTGGACCGCAATCGCCGTCAGAACTTTATCGACGAAATCGAACAGAACGGCGTCGTCTTCGGCTTCGAGTCGGAAATTCGCCGCGCCAACGGAACAATCGCCTGGATTTCGGAAAACGCCTCGGCCCGCCGCAATCACAACGGCGACGTCCTTTACTACGAAGGAACGGTCGAAGACATCACGCAGCGCCGGAAGGCGGCGCAGCTGGCCGACGAAATCAAAGCGGCCGAAGCGGCCAACGAAGCGAAGAGCACCTTCCTGGCCAGCATGAGCCACGAGATCCGCACGCCGCTCAATGGCGTGATCGGGTTCCTCGATCTGCTGCACACCACGCGGATGGACGATCAGCAACAGCGTTTCGTCGAACTCGCCAAGTCCTCGGCCGGATCGCTGTTGCACCTGATCAACGACATCCTCGACCTCTCGAAAATCGAAGCCGGCGGGATCGAACTCGAACAGACCGAGTTCGTCCTGACCGACCTGATCGAGTCGGTTCCCGAGATGTTCGCGCCGCAGTGCCGGATGACCGGGCTCGAGCTGAACAGCAGCATCGCCTCCGACGTTCCCCAGGCGGCGATCGGCGACTGCGAACGGATTCGCCAGGTGTTGGTCAACCTGTTTTCCAACGCGGTGAAGTTTACCGAAACCGGCGGCGTCTACCTGCGGGTTGAGCGTGAACGTTCGGTCCCGACCAGTTCCGACGCCGTCGCCCGCATTCGCTTCTCGGTCGAAGATACCGGCATCGGCGTGCCTCGCGCCAAGATGCAGCGGCTGTTCAAAGCGTTTTCGCAAGTCGACGCTTCCACAACGCGGCGATACGGCGGCACCGGGCTCGGCTTGGCGATCTGCAAACAGTTGGTCGAGTTGATGGGGGGCGAAATCGGCGTCGAGAGCGAAGTCGGCAAGGGCTCGACCTTCTGGTTCACGCTGCCGCTCGAAGCGATCGAACGTTCGACCTGCAATCAAATCCCCAACATTCAAGGTCTGCGGGTGTTGGCGGTCGACGACAACCACATGAACCTGCAGGTGATCAACGAACAGCTGCAATCGTGGGGCGTCGATGTGGCGACGGCCGGCAACGGCCGACGCGCTTTGGCCTTGCTGGAAGATGCGGCGAACCGAAACGTGCCGTTCCAGCTGGCGATCCTCGATCACCTGATGCCGGAACTGGATGGATTGCGTCTGGCCCATTTGATACACGACCACGACAAGCTGCAGTCGACGCGGCTGCTAATGCTCACATCGTACCAACAAACGATCCCGCCGGCCGAACTGAAACAGCTGGAGATGCTCTGCCTGCCCAAACCGGTTCGTCAGACGCGGCTGCTCGACGCGCTGGTCGCAATGACGGGCCAGCGTTCGCCCAGGCTGTTGTCCGGCGAAGGCGAAACCGAAGCGACGACCGAGCCCCGGGCTCCGCTGGATGACAAGATCCTGGTCGTCGACGACAACGAGATCAACCGCATCGTCGCCAAAGAGATTCTGCAGTCGGAAGGCTTTGACGTCGCGCTGGCCGAGAACGGCCGTCAGGCGGTCGACAAGATCTTGGAAGGCGCCTTCGACCTGGTCCTGATGGACTGCGAAATGCCCGAGATGGACGGTTTCGCCGCGACCAAAACGATTCGCCAGCGAGCCGCCGCCGACCGCACCGATTTGAAAAACCTGCCGATCGTTGCGTTGACCGCTCAAGCGGTTCGCGGCGACAAAGAGCGCTGCCTGGCCGCCGGCATGGATGGCTATGTGATGAAACCGGTCAACCGCGGCGAATTGATCAGCACGATCGTCGATTGCCTGGCGCCGGCGGACGAGGAAGAATCGTTCTCAATCGAAGCGCCATACGACTTTGGCGTGGCCGATCTGCACGAGGAGGTGACGCTCGATGTCGACGACTCCGACGGCTCGATCGACCGTGACGACCTGCTGGCCCGCTGCGGCGACAACGACGACCTAGCCCGGATGATCCTGACGAAATTCAAAGATCGTTCGTCGCAAGACGCGGCGACGCTGGGTCAACATGTCGCCTCGAAAAATGCCGAGATGGTCGCCCAGTTGGCTCATTCGCTGAAGGGGATGGCGGCCAACATTTCGGCCAAGGAAGTCGCCTCCGCCGCCGCCTTGCTGGAGCAAGCGGCCAAAGCCAGCGAAACCGAAACGTTCGCCGACCATTACGCTGGCGTCGTCGCCCGGTTAGAAACTTGCGAAGTCGCCATCGAACGTCTCCTTGCCGGGAACGAAGGGTGGGAATGAACCAACGATGAACGCCTTGGAACATGCTACGAACATCTTGATTGTTGATGATGACGAGATCTCGCTCGACTTGCTGCGGCATGCGCTGGAAGCTCAGAACTTCTGCGTCTGGTCGGCCAGCAACGGGGCGGAAGCGCTTGGCGCGCTTGAAGCGGAAAACATCAATCTTGTCGTCACCGACTGGGAAATGCCGGTCCTCGACGGCTTGGAGTTCTGTCGTGAAGTCCGCCGTCGTCAGTCCGATCACTACGTTTATGTGATCTTGCTGACCAGCCATGGCGCCCGCGACGAAATCGTCGAAGGCATGGCGGCCGGCGCCGACGACTTCATCGTCAAGCCTTTCAATCCGCCGGAACTGCTGGCCCGCATTCAAGCCGGCCGACGGGTGCTGGCGCTCGAAACCCGCGACCTGGTGATCTTCGCTCTGGCGCGGCTTGCCGAATCGCGCGACACCGACACCGGCCTACACCTCGAACGCGTCCGCATGTACGCCCGTCGTCTGGCCGAAGAACTCGCCGCTTCGTCTGCATTCACCGATGAAATCGACGCCGAGTTCATTCGTCTGGTTTATCAAACCTGCCCGCTGCATGACATTGGCAAGGTCGGCGTACCCGACGCCGTCTTGCTGAAACCCGGCAAGCTAACCGACGAAGAGTTCGAGATCATGAAGCGGCATACGATCATCGGCGCCGAGACGCTGGATGCCGCGCTCAACCAATTTCCCAATGCCCGTTTTCTGCAGGTCGCCCGCGATATTGCGATCGGTCACCACGAGCGTTGGAACGGTCGCGGCTATCCTTACGGGATCGCCGGCAATCAGATTCCGCTGGCTGCCCGGATCGTTGCCGTCGCCGACGTCTATGACGCGTTGACGACGTCGCGGGTCTACAAAGACGCCATGCCGCACGACCAGGCAAGAGCGATGATCGTCGCCGCGTTCCAGCGATGTTGCCCCGAGTTTGTGCGGATTTCGCAGCGCTACGCCAACGAGAACGAACCGGCGGCCTGCGGCGTTTAAGCTCGCTATTTGGCGTCGGACAACCGATGCGTCGGCACGGGACGACCTGGGCGAAAGTACTGCGTCTGCTGCCGGTCAACCTGAACGCCGAGCGATTTCGCCGCCGCGTCGATCGCCTCATCGACCTGCTGACGCAATACCTCCGGCGCGATGCCGACACGGGCATTGACCACCACGTCCGCTTCCTTTGCCTGGCAGTTAGACGGCAGCGACAGAACCGGCGCCGTGTCGCTGCTGATCAAGTTGGCGACTCCATAAAAACCTTCCCACAGGCCGATCGCTTTCAAGTGGGCGGTTTCGGCGGCGGAGTTGGCGAGCGACTGCTGCAAGCTGCCCATGATCGTCATCAGAAAGGCGTCCAGATCAAACGCTTCGCTGGAAGTCGCCTTCAAGCTGCTGTTGAGCCAGCCCAGCTCCGCTTCTCCTTCGGCGTAAAGATCGTAATCGATCTCCAGGATCTTCTTACCAAAGTCGCCCCGCTGATCGATCAGCTCGACCAGTGCGTCAAAGCCGGCGCCCGTCTTGGCCGAGGTACGCAGAATCGGCGTGCCAGGGAACTCGGCGGTGATCAATTGGGCGAGCGTCTCGACCTTTTGCGGATCGAGCTCGTCAATGCGATTGATAATCACAAAGTCAGCCTCTTCCAGCTGCTTTTTGAAGATGTAGGCCGCCTTGGGCGAGAAGCCGCCGTTGTCGTCTCCCTGCAAGATCCGCAAACCATGCGATGGCTTCAAAATCACGCCATACGGGGCGACGTCAAACTGGGCGTCAAACATCTGCACCAGCGGCTGCACGACCGTCGCCACCAAGTCCGTGCAGCTGCCGACCGGCTCGGCGATGACGACGTCGGGTCGATCTTTCGCCGCCAGTTTGTCGACCGTGCCGGTCAACTCGTTAAAGTTGCAGCAGAAGCAGGCGCCCGCCACTTCGCCGACCCGAAAGCCTTGCGAACGCAGCAGCTGCGTATCGACCAGGTCGGTCGCTTGATCGTTGGTGACGATGCCAACGTTCAGACCTTGCTCACGATAGTACTGCGCCAAACGGCCGATCGTGGTCGTTTTGCCGGCGCCCAAAAAGCCGCCGATCATGACGAAACGAATCAGATTTTTCTCGTTGGCGGTAGACGGCATGCAGGCACTCCGAGGGAAAATATCAGCTTCGAATGATCTTGAATTATTCAGGCGACGCGGTCGGTTCGATCACGTACGGCAGCAACAATTTCTGGAACAGCCCGCAACCGACAATCGAGCCGACGATCGGTGCGATGATGTAGACGGTGACGATGCCGATTCCGTTCGGACCAGGTATCGCGGCGCTGCCCCAGCCGGCGAAATAGGCGAACAGCCGCGGCCCAAAATCGCGGGCCGGATTAAAGCAGGCCTGCGTCAGCGGCGCAATCACGCAGATCAGCGCAGCGACGCAGATGCCGATAAAGACGGGCGCCAAGTTCTTGGGGCCGGCCAGATGTTCTTTCTCGGTCGTGGCCAACACCACAATCGCCAGGATGGCTGTTCCCAGCATCTCGGCGACAAACGCCATCGGCCCGTTGAAGCTGGCCTGCCAGGCGGCCAGTTCGTCGTCGGTGACCGCTTCGGTTCCCAGTTTGCCGGGGTTCGGGTAGTACTCTCCAAAACACATCGCCGTCACGATGCTGGCCGGTTCGCCGCGGACAATCCCGCGCTCCGCTTCGACCAGGCCGAAGTAGGAAGCGTTGATGGCGAATAACACCGCCGCAGCGAGAAAAGCGCCAACTACTTGCGACGTCACGTAAGGCGCAACGCGGCCGAGGGGAAACAGCCCCCAACTGGCCAATCCGATTGTGATCGCCGGATTGATATGGGCGCCGCTAATCGCGCCGACCGCGTAGATCGCCAGCATGATCGAGACGCCCCAGACCATGCCGACCTGCCACAGGCCTGACATGTCGCCATGCAACACAGCCGTCTGCACGGCGCCCAGGCCGAAGAAAATCAGCAAGAACGTGCCGATCACCTCCGCAACACAGCAAATCCACAAGGGGCGGGCAGTCATCAATTGACCTTTAACGTTTCGCCGCAGCAGGGTAGGGTAGGGCCGATTTTCGCCACTCCCGTGCGAGCCGCTTCTGCGAAAGAACGCGCCGGGGGAGGGAACATTCAAACCATCATTTGAATCAAATTCGGGCCGATTGCAAGAACGGCTTTCAATTTCCGCCCGCAGGACGCCCCGTGGAAACGTCGCTACACCGCCAACTGAAACACCTGTACGCCGGCGAAGATGCCGCGACCGAGGTGCAGTTTGGCCGTTACCGGATCGACGCCGTCGTCGGCGAAGAACTGGTCGAAGTGCAGTGTGCGTCCCTCTCGGCGATTGGCCCCAAGATCAAAGCCCTGGTCAAACAGCGGCCGGTTCGCGTGGTGAAACCGCTGATCGCCCGCAAGCGGATCGTCCGCCGCAAAAAAAGTGGCGGCGAGATCATCAGCAACCGCCTGAGCCCCAAGAAGGGGACCTGGCTCGATTTGTTTGACGACTTGGTCTACTTCACCAAGGTCTTTCCGCACGACAACCTGACGCTGGAAGTGCCGCTGGTTCATATCGAAGAGCACCGCGTTCCCGGGCATGGCAAACGCCGCCGCTGGCGCCAAAACGATCACACGGTGGAAGACATCCAGCTGATCGAAGTGCTCGAAACCCGCCGCATCACCACAGCCGACCAATTGTGGAAGTTTGTCCCCGGCAAACTGCCGAAAGAGTTCGACACCAGCGACTTGGCCCGCGTCGTCGGTTGCCAACGTTGGATCGCCCAGCGAATCGCCTACTGCCTGCGCGAAACAGGCGCCGCCGAGCCGGTCGGCAAACGAGGCAACGCGGTCACCTACGCCAAGGCGAAAAAGCGGAAAAAAGCGAAAGCTGCGTAGCCTGATTTCTTTTTGCCGGCAAGATTTTCCTTCGCCCCACGAATCGACTAAGATCGGGCAACCTCTCTCCTTGGTCTTCCGCTAGTCGCCATGTTGATCTTTCAGCGCATCCTCAAACTCTCACTGACTCTGGCCTTTGTCGTCGGCGTCGTCATGTTCGCCCTGGCGAAGCGTGAGCAAGCGCCGATCAAGGCCGAGTACGATCGACTACGCGCCAAGTTTGGCGAGCTGCCCAACGTTTCGCCTGATCGGTTTCAAATTCTCAGCTTTCAGAGCGAAGAGCCGGGCCACTTGGTGTGGCGATTTCGGCCCCCCGATAACGTGCCGATAAAGTTCAACAGCGAGATTTCGTTCGGCGGCGGATCGTGCCGCGGCGGCACAACCTCCTACGGCGCCAAACGGACGGAAGGACTCATTCGTTTTCGCATCGACTTTGACAATCCACGCATGGTTTGTTTCCTCAAGTACCCGCATGGCCACATGACCTGTGGATCCAGCGATGCCGAAGCGGCCGAGGCGTATCGCCAGCACTGGGACGAACTGACGATCGAGACGGTATCGTCGACGACGCCGGAGTCGTATTCGCAAGACGAGATCATCGACCTGGTTCGCATCACGGCGCCCGAGAAATTCGCAGACGGCACGTCCGTTCGAAGCGGCGAGAACGGCCTCTGCCTACTGGTGCGAATCGGCACGCCGACGGCGTTCGATGCAGAAAAGGCGAAAGCCCAGGAGCAGCAATGACGCCGGACGACGAGTTTGCCGTCGAGTCGAAGTCGCCCGCTGCCGGGCGCGGTTCGCTGCTGCGATTCAACCTGTTCACGCTGCTGTTGGCGATGGCGGTTTTCGCCGTCTGGATGGCCTGGTATCTGACGCTGCAAGAGACCGCCCGGATGCAGGCGAGCTTATCTGGCTTACGAAATCTGGCGCGAGAACTCCGAATCAACTCGCCCGACTGGTACGCCGCCGTCCAGCATCATGAACTGACCGACGACGACTTCCGCTGGCGCGTCTATCTTCCGCCAGACAACAAGTACCAACTTTGCGTCGCCACCCAGAACGTTGATCAGGCTTACGATCTCAAACGCCCGAAACCGGAAGCGTCGATGATCGCGCCGATCGCCCCCGGCGAACACGAACTGATGCTCACCTACGAGAAAGAAGAGGACGAGTGGACGATCGCGGTGACCGTCGACGGACAGATTATCCTTGAGGAGAAACAACCGGCCGACTGGAACCTGGGACGCGGCTCTTCTGGTGGGAGCCTGGTGCAAAAGAACCGCCATTTCACCACCGACGAGCCACTCAAGTTGTTCGACCGCGTTTTCTTCGTGCCTCTGCCCAACAAGCCAAACTCAGCCAGCTCCAAAGACTCCAATACCGGCCTGCGGCTGTGGGTGGAGAAGCTCAAAAAATGAGCCGCGAGAAATGGTGGAACCTAACGCCGCTGCAGATCGTTCATTGGCTGCTGCTGTTGGTCACGATGTGGGGGTTGTTTGGGGTCTGGGAGACGCAACACGCCCTTCGCAACTTGACGGCTGAAAGAAATCGTCTGGCGGAGATCTATGGCGACCTTCGCGCGGCCGACGCCGATAACTTTCAAATCACGAAACTTCCGTCCGCAGAACCTCGAGAATTTCGTTGGCGATTCGACCAACCGCCAGGCAAAGTCGCGCAGATCCGAACCTCAATCCACGGTTTGGATGGACGGTGGTCGACACAGCAATCGTCTTATTCGTCGTCGCATCCTTTAGGGTTCCATCGCATCAAGTACCTCGAAGCCGGAAATGACGCATTCCTGTTTGTCACTAATTTGCAAGGGACGCGACATTGGGAGATTTCCGATTCTATCGTGGGAGAGCTGCTCCGTGATCATTGGGACGAACTCGACATCCAAGTCGGCGGTAGTCCGACGTCAGTGGAGTTCAACGACGACCAAGTGGTAGCAATGATCCAGATCACGGCGCCCCTTTCGCTATTACGCGAAATGAACGCCGAGGGCTATGAGTCCGACTTCCAATTCTTCTCCATTCAACTGGGAACCGATCTAGCGTTCGAGAAACTGGAGACCACAAGTTCGCAACCAGGGGTGCCATGAATTTCGAGGAAGAACCAACCGCGACGCCGCGCGACTACCGACCGGGGCAGTTTAGTCTCTGGACGCTGCTATTGCTCTCGACCGCCATTGGGACCTTGGCTGCCGCATTTCAGTTGCCGCAACAGTGCTACGAAGTCGATCAACAACGGAAGCAGCTAGAGCAATTGGAGAGTGCGAGCCTAAGCGAGCCCTGGAAAATGATCAACTGTCAACGGCGATATCCAGGCAGCGTTCCCAGCGACGACTGGCTCATCTATCTACCTCCCGATCACCAATTCCAAATCGCCTGTTCAACCCTCCGTAGCGACAGCGAAACAGGTTTGCCTACTTCCGTCGCTCCGCTAACGCCCGGAGAGCACGTCGTCGCCATTCGCTACGCCATCGCTGATGACCAGTGGCTCGTGCAGACGCGGGTCGATGACCAGGCTATCTTAGAAGAGCGACTTCCTCGATCCTGGAATCCGCAACTCGGCGAGTACTCTCCCACGCGACAGATAGCTGGAATCAAAGCGTATCCCAATCAACCCTATCTCCTGCTACATAACGAAATCTTCTATACGCCCGACCCCGGCATCGGCGGCGGTAAAAGCTCACGCAATTCGCAGACGGGGCTGCGGGTTTGGATAGAGAAGCGGGAGCCGTAAGAGACCGGCGATCACTTCTTCGCAACAGCGCCAGCCGACCGATTATTACTTACCACCCGCCGCTGCGGCGTCAGCACCTCGGTCAAAACCTTCCCGCCGCCATGGCCCACCCATTTGCCGCTAAGGCGTCCGTTCTTCTCGACCTTATAGACGACCACGCCGCCGGTGACGACGACTCCGCCGCCAGGGGCGACTTGCTTGCTGATCCAGCTCGACGAGAGCACGTCGCCGGTCAGCAGCGCGATTCCCTGATGGGTTCGTCCGGCGATGTTCCACTCGAGCTTGTAGGCGTCGCCGCTCTTGGAGATGAAGACGGTCCCCTTGTATTGGCCGCCGCCGGCGTTGTCGCCGACGCAGTCGTACAGGCCAGTCACATCGCCGGCCCAGCAGGTCGCCGGAGCGAGCGTCAGGAAGAGTAGGAACAAGAGCCAGTTGCGACGATGAGCCAACATGGTAGTTCTCCCTGGAAAAGAAAACAGGGCCGCAAGTGCGGCCCCTGGTGGTTGGTTATTTCTTCAGCTCATAGTCGGCTGGCGTCGTGCCGGTTTTGAACTTGCCGAAGCCGAAGAAGGTGGGCTCGTACTCGCCGACCAGCTCGACGTTCGCCTTGCCGTCGATTTTGTCGGCCAGGCCGGTGAAGTAGTAGCTGGCGTTGACCAACAGGCGGCGATAGTCCTCGCTCTCAAAGTCGACCGCCGAGCCAAACGTGCTGGTCAGCGACGGCGTGACGACGCCATTTTCGCCGGTGTATTTATTGAGCCAGATGATCGGCATCATCGGATCGTTCTTCTTGCCTTCGACCGGCGGATCATTCGGCTCCATGCCGTTCAAGACTTGTCCGTTGACCAGAACTTCGGCCGTCTCCGGCAGCTTGGTGATGCCGTAAACGTCGGTCGGGCCCCAGATGTCCGTAACGCCGCGCAAGATCGGGTGATCTTTCATCGCGGGATTGATCACGCCGCGCGTGCTCTCGCGACCATGATGGCCGTGATGATTGACCCAGGTTTCCCCTAAGATCTGGCGACCAAAACCACCCTTGAAATCGCCCCCGGCGTTGAAGGTGTATTTCGCGTAGGGAGAATCCTTCGGAAAGTTAAACGCGTGGGTCGACGTCCGCAGGGCGATGATCGGCTTGCCCGACTTCACGTAATCGAGGATCGGCTCCATCTGCTCTTTGGGCAGATTGCGAAAGCGGGTCAGCATGATCATCAGGTCAGCGTCGGCCAGCGCCTTGGTGCCGGGGATGTTGGTTTGGTGGGTCGGCACGATCTCGCCCGACTTGGGATCGATCGGGAAGAGGACGGTGCACTTGAAGCCGTGCCGCTGTGACAAGATCTTGCCGAGCGCCGGCAACATTTCTTCCGAGCGATACTCGTCATCCCCCGAGACCAGCACGATGTGCTTGCCGGCGCCGGGACCTTCGCCGCCGGGATAGACGACCCACGGATCAGCGGCCGACGAACTAGTAGCGAACGAGACGAACAACGTCATGGCGAGAGCGAGCGAAAAAAAACGCATGGGCGGCAGTTCCTAGGCGGGAAAACAGGTGTTAGGCCGATCGATATCCGTTATAGACCAAACTCCTTGCGGGTGCGAGAACTTGCCCCGCAATTCAACTATAATAGCTCCGTCCCCTCCCCACGCTCCTTCCCCCGGTCGCCCCAATGTCAACTCGCGTCCCACTTTTCGCATTGATTTGCGCCGCCAGTTTCGTGTCGCTCGCCTCGGCCGAGCCGCCGCGCGTGCTCGACGACCGAATGCAATTGGAAATGATCGCCGAGCACCCCGCGATCGTCACGCCGATCGGCATCGCCTTCGACGCCCAGGGGCGCCTGCTGGTGATCGAATCGCAAACGCATCATCGGAAAGAGGATTACGTCGGTCCGGAGAAAGATCGCATTCGCGCCTATGTTGATAGCGATGGGGACGGCAAGTTCGACGCGTGGAGCAATTTCTATGAAGGGACGACTTTCACGATGAGCCTGGCGGCGGCGCCGGACGGTTCGATCTATGTCGCGACCCGCATGGAGATCTTCCGCCTCCGCGATACTAACAACGATGGCGTCGCCGATGAGAAAACGGAGATCGCCCATCTTGAGACGAAAGGCAACTATCCGCACAACGGCCTGGCCGGGCTCACCTTTGGCCCCGGCGGCAAGTTGATCTTCGGCATGGGCGAAAACCTGGGAGAACCGTTCGCGCTGGTCGGTTCTGACGGCGCCCGGATCAACGGTGGTGGAGAAGGGGGTTGCGTTTATCAAACCGAAGCGGATGGCTCGAAACTGAAGAAGATTGCGACCGGCGTCTGGAACCCGTTCGGCATGTGCTTCGATCCCCAGGAGCGGCTCTTCTGCGTCGACAACGATCCCGATGGCCGCCCGCCGTGCCGTTTGCTCGATATCGTCGATACCGGCGACTACGGCTATCAGTTCCGGTACGGTCGTTCTGGCGTCCATCCGCTACAAGCGTGGGATGGCGAACTGCCAGGTACGCTGCCGATGGCGGCCGGAACCGGCGAAGCGCCGTGCGCCGTGCTGTACGATCATGGCGATCTGCTGGTCACCAGCTGGGGCGATCACCGGATCGAACGCTACACGCTGGAACATAGCGGCGCCACCGTCCGTGGCCGCATGTCGCCGGTCGTGGTGGGAGACGAAAACTTCCGCCCGACCGGGATGGTCGAAGGGCCCGACGGCGCTTACTATTTTGCCGACTGGGTCGACCGCAGTTATCAGGTTCATGGCAATGGCCGCCTTTGGAAACTGTCGTGGAAAAACGGCCCGCCGAAGAACAAACCGCTTTCGCTTTCCGACGCCGAGAAAGAGGCTCGTCAGCTAGCCCAGGAGTTTGACCTGCAGGCGCTCGATTCGCCCGATCTGTTCCTGCGGCAAGGCGCCATCGCCGGCTTGACCAAACAGCCTGATCGTCTGCGACAGGTCGACTGGGACGTACTGCCGACCGGCGATCAGCGACTGGGCGTCCTGCAGGCGCTGCGCTGGATTGGCGCGACCGCCGACGAGGCCCATCTGAGCGAAGCGCTGGCCGACGCCGACGAAGCGGTCCGGATCGAGGCGGTGCGCTGGATCGCCGACGAACAACTGAAGCGGTACGAAGAAGAATTGAAAACGCAACTCGCTTCCGGCAAACTGTCGGCCCAAGCGTTTCCCGTCTACCTGGCGGCGATCGCCTGGCTGCAAAGCGGCAAGGTGGGGGGCAACAGCGAATGGCTCAGTCAAAAGCTGCTCAGCGATACCGCGACGTCGCCCACGGCGTCGCCGGCGACCCGGGCCATGGCGATCACGCTGCTTCCCCCCAGTCACCCGCAACTGACGACCAGCAAGTTGACCGAATGGGCCCAGAGCGACCACCCCGCACTGCAATCGGCCGCGGTTCGGACGTTGGCGCTTCGCGCGACGGCGGAATCGGCGGAGCCGCTCGCTAAGCTGGCCGCCGATGATCAGTTGCCCATCCAAACGCGGGCCGACGCTATCGGCGGATTGGCATGCGACAAAGAGAAGCACGCGCCCCTGTTAACGAAGCTGGCGGAAGGGGACAACCCAGTGATCGCCACGGCGGCGAAACGAGCTTCGCTGGATAGCGGTAAACTCGAAACCGCCAATCGGCCGCCGCTGACCGACGTCGACGCCTGGTTGGCGAAACTGCCGAGCGACACGAGCCGCGACGCCGGCTGGCGGGTCTTCATGTCGGACCGGGCGACCTGTGCGCGTTGTCACACGTTCGGCGGTCGCGGCGCGAAGGTCGGTCCTGATCTGACGCATATCGGCGCCCGGACCGATCGCAGGCGGATCTTGCAGTCGATCTTGCGGCCGAGTCAGGAGATTGGGCCGATGTTCGTCGCCGAGATGTTGCTGCTGGACGATGGTCGCGTCTTGAGCGGCTTTCCGCTCCATCGCCTGGTCGAAGACAAACGCGAGTTGTTCGTCGACGCCAATGGCAAGACGTTTGAAGTCGATCCGGACGAGATCATGGAGCGTCGCGCCGCCGAGAAGTCGATCATGCCGGAAGGTTTGCCAGGTCAGTTAACGCTGGCCGAATTGGCTGACTTGCTGGCGCTGTTAGCCGGCGATCAGTAAGCGTTCTTTTTCAATAGCACCACCGAAACCGTCTGCAGTAAGATACGCAGGTCGTTCGAGATGCTCCAGGTACGGATGTACTCGTGGTCGCATTCGATCCGCCGTTCCATCTTCTCCAGCGTATCGGTTTCGCCGCGCCAACCGCGAACCTGGGCCAAGCCGGTGATCCCCGGCTTGATCTTGTGCCGCAGCATGTAGCCTTGGATCACCTTGCGATACTCTTCGTTGTGCGCGGTGGCGTGCGGACGAGGACCGACCAGCGACATATCGCCATACAG
Source organism: Blastopirellula retiformator (assembly GCF_007859755.1). NCBI lineage: Bacteria > Pseudomonadati > Planctomycetota > Planctomycetia > Pirellulales > Pirellulaceae > Blastopirellula > Blastopirellula retiformator. The sequence goes on from NZ_SJPF01000004.1 coordinate 644,013, forward strand.
CACGTTGAACAACTGCGGCAACTCATCAAGCGACGTTCGCCGCAGGAATCCGCCGATGGAAGTGAGACGCACGTCATCTTTGGTCACCTGGGTGATGGTCGGCCCATCTTCGCAGACCGTCATCGTCCGGAACTTCCAGACGAAGAACTCATGACCATCCAGGCCATAGCGCCGCTGGCGGAAGAAGATCGGACCGCTGGACGTCAACTTCACCGCAATCGCGATCGCCAACATCGGCAACGCGCAGCACGCCAGGATCAGCGAACCGAACACAATGTCGGTCGTGCGCTTCATCAATCCATCGACGCCGTACAGCGGGTTCTCAAACACGCTGACCACCGGCAATCCGCGGACATCGGTCCAGCGGGAGTGGAGCAACTCGAACACGAAGAAGTCAGGCACAATGTAAACCGACGCCGTCGAGTCGCTCAGCTGCGCCAGGACTTTGCGAATGCGATCTTCGGCCCGCATCGGAAAAGTGATGTAAATCTGCTCGACTTCGCCACGACGGGCCCGCTCGATCAAATCGGCGATGTCGCCCACCTGCGTTCCGAGCGTCGCGGGGATTTCCGGCAACCGATTGCATGGTCGATCGTCGAAGAAGCCGACAAACCTCAAACCCAAGTCGGGCGTATCGCGAATGTTGGCCGCCAGCTGAATGCCGAGCGGATTGACGCCGACGATGGCGAAACCTCGCAGGTTCATTCCGCGGGCACGGAGGATCTCGAGCCCAAAGCGAATGGTGACCCGCACCAAGACCATCAAGCCCGGCGTCACCATCAGCCAATAGGCGGCGGATAGCAGCGCATAGGATTGGGCATGACCGGTCAGAAATCCGACCAAGATCAACACCGCCAGGCTGGCGCCCCAGGTCGCCGCTCCGCAGCCGATTTCGCGCTGTGTCGAGACGCCTCGCCAGTTGCGATAGACGCCGGTGACTTCGGCGACCAGAAAGAACATCGCAATTGCCGCAGCGGCGGCGAATTGGTGGGTAGCATTGAACGTGGCGCCCGACCAGTCGACGGCGACCCACAATCCAACCAGGATCGCGATGCCGTCAAACACGCGGTAACAGGCGTCGAGCCAAGTCGACTGCTGACGAATTGCCGAAATGTTAGGGGTCATTTTGGCGCTAACTAGGGAACTACGCTTGAGATGGGACCCAAAAACATACGTCGAAACGACCTCGATGCAGGTCACGTCGCGGTAAGTTCTTGCGGTCGGCCGAAGCGGGGGTAGTTCTCGTGTCGATTGCGCCAATTGTCCGGGAGTCAGGCCAGGGGGCGTTACAGACCGCCCGAATTGACGACAGTTTTGGTTTCCCAAGCACACAGCGTTCTTGTGCATGACCCACGTAGGGTCCGCTGTGCGGACCAAGGAGGCGGCAACCAATTTTGCCAACCGCTTGAGCACTTCGTGGACCGCACAGCGGACCCTACCAGCCTGTTGAAAAATGCCATCGTGGCATTTTTCAACCTCGCCAGGCTCAGAGCATAGCTCTTCGCGGCTCGCAAAATAACGCGACTTACGTCGTTATTTTGGGATCGCATCCGTGCGATCACGCAGTCCGTCGAGAAAATCAACGGACTGCTACGCGACTAAAGTACAGGCTTCAGCCCAGTCCGGCGGCTACTCGCCGGCGGGCGGGTTCGGTCGCGGCCAGACCAGCTCTTCCGTTCCGGCGATTTTCGCCTGGGCGTCGTTGGGGGCCTGCATTTGGGCCAGCAAAACTGCATCGATGTTCTGGCTGATAAACTTGCCGGCGCCGCTGGCGAACATCAGATTGACGCCGCCAGGATGGTAGCTCGACATGCGGGCAAACCGGGCCGATCCGTCCCCTTTGCCGAGCTGCTGATTGACGCCCAAGATGGCGTCCGGCGCATTGCTCCAGACGAAAGCGATTTCGTTTTCCTGGGGAGAGGTCCAAGACCCGGCTTCGACGTTTTCGCCCAACAGCAGCGTCGATTCGAGTCCGTCCAGCTCCGAAACCTGCAGCAGCGAAAATTGCTGGAACGCGAGGTCCGGTTTTTCATTCAGCCGATTCTGGAAGATGCCGTTGGCGGCCCAATCGGCCGGAATCGTGCTGGTCGGGGCCACGTCGGGCATGCCGCCGTTGACCACATACGAGTTGACCCCACCCCATTGCTCGGGATCTTCCGGAGCGTCATCGGGGCAGATTGCTTCATAAATCGTGAAATCGGGCCGCTTTCCAGCGAGTTCACCCTGGGCCGAGTAGGCCTGAAACTCTTCCAGATAGGGGGGAACCGGAACCTGGTCAGGCTCGGGATAAAGCTGACTCTGTAGATAGGGGAGGGCAGGGAATAGCCAGCCGGTCGTCGCCCCATCGGCCGCCCCTGGATCCTGCAGGTTGGCGTAGCCGGGCAGTTGGCGGTGGTCCTCGTCGTAGATGATGAGCGCCTCGGAGAGGAGCTTTTGGTGGTAGAGACAGGCGTTCCGCCGGGCGTTTTCGCGGCTGCGGAGGATGAGCGGAGCGAGCAGCATGAAGACGAGCCCGATTGCGGCCGCGGCGAAGACCACATTTCGCAGGGCGACGCCCCGCAGGTTATGATGAAATTTCACGTAAGTCCTTGTGAATTCGGCAGCTTGCGTCGACCAAATCGCTTGACGAACGAGCGGTTTGTTGTTGCAATGGAAATGTATAAGATAAACTTTTCCGAGTAGCGTCGCCAAGTCGCCGCCGCCAGCCGTGCGACTATTTGTCTCCTCCCATTAGGACGCTCCGATTTGCGCTCGCGATATCGGTCCACCGACCGAGCCACTCGCCCGCCCAGGAATAGACTACGCCATGACTGAAATCTCCGCCTCGCCTCGGGCTCGCCGAGGACTTACGCTCGTCGAAATGTTGGTGGCGACGACGTTGACCCTGATCCTGTTCTTCTCGGTCGCCCAGATCTTCGCCTTCCTGGGCGATACGATGCATGACGCCCGGTCAACGATCGAACTGTCAGGCAACATGCGCGGTCTGACGACGACGATGCAGAACGATCTCGATTGCCACACGGCGCCCGGGTTGCCATGGGTCGGCGTTGGCGCCAACCTTGGCTACTTCACGGTGGTCGAAGGGCCTGATCGCGATGGCGACTTCGCCGGCGTGACCAGCGTTGGCGGCGACGCGGACGACATCATCGCGTTTACCGCCTACAGCAAAGAGCAGCCGTTCGTCGGTTTGATTCAAGGCGAACTGATCCGCCAAGGGGGACGGCTGTGTATTGCCGATACCGGCGCGACTTCGCCAATTACATCGCACTACGCCGAGATCATCTATTGGACCGAGTTCACCCCGTATGACGATGCCGATGGCGATGGCCTGCGCGATGCGGACGAGACGGTCACGCTCTTTCGCCGTGTGCTGCTGATCCGTCCTGACATCGATTTTCAGGTGGATACCTCCAGCTACAACTCGATGACGGGAGTCTGGGGCAGCGGTCGCGAAATTACGCAACTGGAAGCGTTCAACAATTTTGACCTCTCACTTCGTCCCTCTGTCGCCACCGGAAACGGCGCCGGCGATTGGACTTGGCGGACGAATTCGCTGGAGGACCTGCAGTCGCGCAACAATCGCCATGGGACGTGGATGATTCGGTCGAGCCAAGCTTCGACAGGGGGGGGCGCCGCAGAGAGTTTTGACGAACCGACGACGATGCCCCACTCGGCGCCAGGCGCGATCGTCGGCCGAGCAGTGGGCAGCTTCCCTCATCTACTTCGCCCGCGTTACTTGCGATCGTTTGAAAAAATGAACGAAATCGCCGTCGAAACCGGCAGTATGTTAACCGGCATTCGTGATCGAACGGGCGAAGACGTCTTGATGTCGAAGATTCTCGCCTTCGACGTCAAAGTGTTTGACCCCTACGCCCCAATCCTGGTCCATTCGATTGACAATGACATGGCCTCGATTCCCGGCGATATCGGCTTTGCCACCCTGGACGCTGGCTTGGGCACGATCGCCACCGGCGCAGGAACTGGCGCTTACGTCGACTTGAATTGGATCGGACTGACGAACGATCCGAGCCGAGCCGCCGGCTCGAAGCTTTACGACAATGGCCATTTCGCCGCCATCCCCACAGCCCGATCGCAGGCACGGAACCAGACGATTCCGCTGGTCGCCAATCATCGCTCTCCGAGCGTCGCCAACGGCCGCGATCTGGCGATGTACGACACCTGGCCGGCGCTCTATGAATCGGATGGCGTCGACCAAGACAGTGACATGCTAACCGACGAAGGGACCAACGGCGTCGACGACGATGGCCTCAACGGCGTCGATGATCCCGGCGAACACGAAACGGCCCCGCCGTACGAACGTCCCTTGCGTGGTATTCAGATCACGATTCGCGCGATCGAAGATGGCTCCCGATTGATTCGCCAAGACACGGTCACCGCCAACTTGATGACCGAGTAGTGAGCGACGCGCCCCATTCGATTCGTCTGAACGGCCCCTGGCAGGTTTGCTTTGCGCCCGGGGCCCAGCCAACCCGCGTGAACCTGCCGCGCGATTGGTCGACGCTGTCTACTACAACGTGCGACGGCGCCTTGACGTTGACCCGCTTCTTTAACGCGCCGACCGGTCTCGTCCCCGGTGATCAGGTAATGCTGGTGCTGGACGCGCTCCCGTTCTCGGGCAACGTGACGCTCAACGGCGCCGTGCTGGGCGACTTTTCCGGCAGCCGGCAGTTCTCGATCGTTGATCAGATCGAGTTGCGGAATCAGCTGGAAATCAGCGGCTCGTCGTTGGCCACTGGCCAGCCTGCCGGCGAAGTGCGTCTGGAAATCTTCGCCAGTTAACGCTCGCGGCGTCGCTACGAACTGCTTGGCGACTGCGACTCGGTTTCGGTCTCGTCTTCGGGCGCCACGTCCTCGGACTGCGTCTCTTCGGGGGCCGGTTTGACCGGGTCGACCAGCGAGATCAGGGATTGTCCCGGCTTGGGGGTCGCCGTCGACTCGGCGGTCCGCACTTCCAGCTTCTTCCCTTCGTCGATGATGAACATCACGAGCGCCGAGTCGCCATACCGCTTCAAAAAGTCGGCGTAGGTGAACTCGGCGGTCAGCGACGTCTTTTTGATTTGCGCCCCCGCGGCGAACCGTCGGGCGACAACATAGAAGTCGACTCCTTCCGAGAAGAGAACCCGCCCGCGGAGATGATCCGAGACCGAAGCTCGCCGCCCCGAACCAGAATCCCAGGCCGCCAACTGATAGACCTCTTTGCGGCCAAACAGGTGGATGAACTCTTGGCAGGCCAGGGCGTTGACTTCATCATTCGCCGTCAAGGCGAGCAGCCGCCCAATACCGCCGATGTTGATCTCTTCGGTGACATAGTCCGACAGGATGCTCGCGCAGTGAGCCGGCAAGCCGGCCATCTTGGCCGCCGAGATATTGCGGTAGTTGGTATCGACCAACAACACCTGGAAGCCGGCGTCGTGGATCACTTTGCCCAGTTCGCGGACCCAGCGATCGGCCCCGGCGATCAACAACCCTTGGGGATTGGGGGACGCCAGCCCCAGCATCCGCGCGATCGGCGCGGCCGTTAATCCGTAGAACGTCACCGTGCCGACGATCACCAACAGCGCGAGCGGGGCCAGCAGTTCGGCCTGGGCGATCGTGGTTGGATCGGCGCCCCGGTGGACGTACTCTTCGACAATTTCAAACGCGAACACCGACGAAACCGCCGCGGCGACGATCCCGCGCGGGGCCATAAAGCAAAGAAACGTCTTCTGCCGCCAGTTGAGCCCGCTGCCAATCGTCGATAATAAGACCGACGCCGGACGGACGATCACGATCAAGAGCAGCAGAAACAGCAGACCTTGCCAGCCCACCTTGGCGATCTCGGCCGGCGACGTCCGCGCGGCCAGCACCACAAACAAGCAAGAGATCAGCAGCACCCGCAGGTTCTCTTTGAACTCAAAGATATGCCGCACCGTGATCCGCTTTTGATTGGCGAGTAAGATGCCGAGCACGGTAACGGTCAGCAGGCCCGACTCAGGCTGAATGGCGTTGGAGACCGCGAAGACGACCAGAATCGCCGCCAGGATCGATGCGTTGTGGAGAAAGTCAGGAATCAAAAAGCGGCGCAGCAGCAGAATCAGAGTCGCCGCCGAAAACGCCCCCAGGACCAAGCCGACCACCAGGGTCTTAAGAATCGCCAACAGGGCGACGGCGAACGCTTCGTTCAGCCCGGTCGCGACGACCGCTTCGTACACCAGAACCGCCAGCACGGCGCCAATCGGGTCGATGACGATCCCTTCCCACTTGGCGATCGAGCCCACCTTGCGGGCAGGCCGTATATAGTTAAGCAAGGGCGCAATCACCGTCGGACCGGTGACGACCAGGATCGCACCGATCAGGGCCGCCAGCTCGATCGGAAAGCCCATGATGAAGTAGGCGGCCAAACCGGCCAGCCCCCAGCAGATCGCGGCGCCAACGGTCACCAGCCGCAGGACGACTCCGCCCGCTTCCCGAAGTTCCGAGAACTTCAGACTCATCCCCCCCTCGAACAGAATCACCGCCACCGACAGCGATACGATCGGGAAGAGGAGATCCTTGCCGATGATGTCGTCGGGGTCGCCGGCCAACTGGGCGGCAAATCCAAACGCCAACAACAGCAAAATCGACGGCAAGTGCAAGCGCCAGGCGAGCCACTGAGCGGCGATGCCTAGTCCCAACACTCCGGCGAGGTAGAGCGGATAGTATTCTGGCGATAACGGCGGCAAGTAACAGCTTTCGCTCAAAGACACATTATCAGATCATCATGTGCGCTTGGATCTTAGGAGTCTAGCTCGCTATGACTCGACGGCGCGGAATGTTTGATGTAATTTGAACCAGCGTCGAGAGTTAAGAAAACCCCTCACACGCCCGAATCGCGGCGTCCGCCCCGCCAATCCCAGCCAGGTTCCACCTATATGCCAAATCCGCGAGTTCTGCTGGCGCTGCTGTTTGCGCTGATCGTCGCTCCCCTGACCGCGGCTAACGCCGAGCAAGCCCCCAATACGCTTACTGAGGCCGAAATTGCCGACGGCTGGATCTTGCTGTTCGACGGCGAGACTACATTTGGCTGGAGACGGGAGGGAAATACCGATTGGACAATCGACCAAGGGGTGATCCGGGCGACCAAAGGGGATGTCGGCCTCCTCCGCACGACCACGCAATTCGCTAATTATCAGCTGCACGTCGAGTTTCGGGCGCCCGAGGAGACCAACAGCGGCGTCTTCCTGCGAACCGCCCCCAAGCCGGAAAGCCCGACCTACGACTGCTACGAACTGAATATCGCCCCCGAGAGCAACTCCTTTCCGACCGGCAGCCTGGTCGGGCGGATGAAGGTGACGCCCGAGTGCACGCCCGACCAGTGGCACGCCTTTGACGTGACCGTCAACCAAGGAACGATCGTCGTTCAGCTGGATGGCGCCGAAGTGCTGAAATACGAAGATCCGCAATATCTGGGGATGGGCTTCATCGGGCTGCAGCACAACTCGGGCGAGGTCGAGTTTCGCAATGTGAAACTGAAGCCGCTGGGGATGGAATCGATTTTCAACGGCAAGGATTTCACCGGCTGGAAGACCTATCCCGAGATGGACAGCAAGTTCACCGTGACCGAAGCAGGGGAGATCCACGCCGAAAACGGCCCCGGTCAACTCGAGAGCGAAAAGCCCTACGGCGACTTCGTCTTCCGCATCGATGCGATCACGCACGCCAAGAACCTGAACAGCGGCGTCTTCTTCCGCTGCATCCCCGGCGAGAAAATGAACGGCTACGAATGCCAGATCCACAACGGCTACGAAGCCGAAGACCGCACGCTGCCGATCGATCACGGGACCGGGGCGATTTTCCGCCGCGTCAAAGCGCGCCGCGTCGTCAGCGATGACCAAAAGTGGTTCACCAAAACGCTGATCGCCCAAGGCCCGCATATCAGCGTGTGGGTCGACGGCTATCAAGTGACCGACTGGACCGACCACCGCAAAAAAGACGACAATCCCCGCCGCGGTCTGCGAACCGCCCCCGGCACGATCATGCTGCAAGGCCATGACCCGACGACCGACCTGTCGTTCAAGAACCTGCAGATCACCGAATTGCCGCAGCGCTGGCCCGTCGCCCGCAATTCGAAGCCGGCGGACCAGGAAGAAGCGTCGAACTAGTCGACCAATTCCAAGACAAACTCATTCGGGCCGCTCGGCGTTACCTCTGCCGTCAGGCCCGATTTTTCTGCGCTATAGGCTCGCGTGCCGCTCCTTGCGCAGGTTTCCGCCGTCCGATGGCCTGCAGCGGAAAACACGGATTATTCCGATTTTGTCGGTCCGCTTCTCTGAGACATCCGCTCCACGCGATCTTAGCAGGGCCGCGTTAGCGCTGGCGAGCCAATCAGGCCCCGCCCAGAGTGTTTCTATCCGAGAAAACCCGAGTGCGCGTCCGCACAAGGATCCGCCAGCGACCTATGCTTTACTGATCCCTACAACTTCTGCGCTTGCGTCTGCCGTCAGACGCCGCTTCTACTTTGCTCATAAAGGCTTTCGTCATGTCGCATGGCAACTTGATCGATTGGAACAAAGACCTGCACCAGATGGAGAGCGAGGTGATCACCACCACGCATCGCTTGGTCGAAACCGGTCTGTTTGACGACGAGCACCTGGTGCGCATTCTCGATACCCATCCTCGCGACGCGCTAAACGTCAACACGATGGGCATCGACGAGACCGATCACAGCGACTGGAAAGAAGGGGACGCGTCGAAACTAAACGGCGAGCAGCTGTTGCAAGCGACCAAAGAAGGTCGCCTCTGGCTGAACATTCGCAACATGCTGACCCATCACCGCGAATACGCCGATCTGATCAACTCGATCTACGACGAGCTGGAAAGCAAGGTCGCCGGTTTTCAGGCGCTCGAGCGTTCGGCCAACTTGCTGGTCTCGTCGCCGACCGCGATCGTCTACTACCACCTCGACATTCCGGTCAACATGCTGTGGCACCTCCGCGGCAAGAAGCGGGCCTACGTCTATCCGCCGTACGACGAACGTTTTGTTACCCAGGCGACGATCGAAGACGTCATCTGCGGCGAAAGCTACGAAGAACTCGCCTTCGATCCGCAATTTGACGAAAGCGCCTTCATCGCCGAGCTGCAGCCGGGGCAGATGGTCACCTGGCCGCAGAACACGCCGCATCGCGTCAGCAACGTCGAAGGGCTGAACGTTTCGCTCACCACCGAACACAAGACGCCCAAAGCGATCCGCCGGATCAAACTGTTCCGCGCGAACCGCTTCTTCCGCCATCAGTGCGGCTATCAGAATCTGTCGACCGCCACCGAAGGGGTTGGCTACAACATGAAGATGGCGGCGTTTTCGGTTGTGAAAGCGTATCGCAAGCTGTTCAAGAAGAAAGAGGGCAACTACGCCTACCCCGTCACCTTTGAACTCGACCCGATGAACCCGACGAAGGTTCGCGAGATGTCGGCCAAGTAGTTCGCCCAGACGGCAATCGGCTTCGTCGCAGCCACGAAGCCGATTTCAGTATATCAACCGGCGACTAGCGTGCCCGGGCTTCGATGTCGGCCAACAGGCGTTCCGACCAATAGCTGGCGTGCGCCTGTCGCAACTTATCGGCGTCCACCAACAGCTCGCGACGTTGGTCCATCGTCATCTCTTCGAGCGTCTGTTCGCTGAGCGGCAGTTCGCAACTCGGATCGACCGTCAGCTGCGTGATGGCGATATGAGCCGCCATCGCATGGGGATCGCGGACCAAGCGTTCGAGCGTCGCTTCTTCGCTGGGGACCGGCAGATCAAAGTACTGCTGCTGGCGACGCATCGCAGCGGTCGGTTCGGTCTCTTCTTCGATGATCAGACGACCGCGGCTCTTTAACCAGCGGCCAAACTGCGGTGAGCTAAGCATCAAGATCAGCGGAGCGACGCCGAGCCAACTGGCCAGCAGCGGCGAGAACCAGATCAGCGCCGTCGGATTCGCCAGATAGATCAAGACGGCCGAGATCGCTCCCATCACCGCCAACTTCCAGCCAACGGCCCAAGCGTCTTCCCACGTCAGGTTCACGTCGCCACGGTTCTGCGCGTTCCACTCGACGCGGCGTCCCCGCAACGTGGCGAAGACGAACTGCGTATGAAACCACATCAGCAGCGGTGCGAACAACGTCGAAGCGACCGTCTCGATCGCCGCATCAATCCAAATCGCACTCGCCGGACGGCGTTTTTCGATCGGGGTCGAGCGAATGAAATCGGTAACGGCCAGCACCTTCGGGGTCATCAACAAGACCAGCGTACTGGCGAGCAGCAGCAGCGAAGCCATCGAAGCGCTAATGCCGAGCGAAGTGGCGCTGGTGCCCGAGACGCTGAGCAGCAGCGCGAGCTGCAGCACCACGAAGCCGAGCCACAGCGGGCTCGCCAGGTAGGCGAAGGCGCCACACATCAGGTGCCAGCGATTGGTCAGCGGCAAGGGGCAGCGGACCAGGAAGTTCAAGTGCTGCAGGTTTCCTTGACACCAGCGTTGATCGCGCTGGAGGTAGTCGAGGACCGAGCCAGGCGTCTCTTCGTAGCTCCCTCCCAGATCGTCCGCAATATGCACCTTCCAATCGGCGCGGCGGAGCAGGGCGGCTTCGACAAAGTCATGGCTCAAGATTTCGCCGCCTAAGGGGCGTTCGCCTGGCAGCACTGGCAGCCCGCAATGTTGCACGAAAGCGCGGGTGCGGATGATCGCGTTATGTCCCCAATAGTTGGCGGCGTCGCCACACCAGTGGCGATAGCCTCGCAGGAACCCGCGGCCATAGGTGGCGGCGGCAAACTGCTGAGCGCGAGCCAACAGCGAGGCGCCATTGATCGGTCGCGGCGGAACTTGGATGAGCGCGACCCGCTCGTCCTTTTCCATTCGGCGGACCATTTCGACCATGGTCTCGGCCGACATTAGGCTGTCGGCGTCCAAGACGATCAGGTAACGATAGCGGCCACCCCAACGTTCGCAAAATTCGGAGATGTTGCCCGCCTTGCGGGCGATGTTTTTGGGACGACGGCGATAGAAAATTTGCGGCTTGGCGTTGTCGTACGACATCTCGAGCCAGACCGCTTCTTCTTCGGCGGCGATGTCCGGATCGGTCGTATCGCTCAGCAGGAAGAACTCGAAAGTCTCTCCGCCGCCAATTTTGGCCAGCTCTTCCCGCATCGCTCGCACGCCGGCGGCGACGCGCCGGGGGGACTCGTTGTAAACGGGAACCAGAATCGCGGTCGAAGGGAGCGACCCGATTTCTTCCGGCGTGACCGGCTCGATCTCGCTCGTCTCGGGCGCCGGCAACAGATGGCCGACGATCGACATGCCGATGCCGTATCCAAGCCAACCGGTCAGCAGCGCGAAGAAGGCTCCGGCGGCGACGTCAATTGGCCCCAGTCCGCCATCGGCGGCAGAGATGTCGAGGAACAGCCACGTCATCAACGCGCTCACGGTGAGCGCCGTCGAGACGATCAGCGTCTTGGGATACTTCTGCGCAATCGACTGCGACATACCGGCGATCGAGTTGTTTTGTTTTGACGATTTCACAGCAACCTGTTTCTCTCTGCCCCTGTTGGGTCGATAGGGCGATCGGCGACGCGGCCCAAGGCGTCGTTTACAGCAATCGCATCGACCAAGCCACGTGGCGTACGACGTCTTGCGTCCGTCTCCAGGCAGCCAGGTAGAAATCGGGATTTACGACGATCGGCGGTTCGTGCAGATCTTGCATCCGCATCGGCGAGCCTGCTTCATTCGGGACGGCGGCCAGACGCTGAACGTCTTGGAACTGGGACTCCGGCCGTTTGCCGAATTCCTGAATGCCGTAGTAAATGATCGCACGCGTTCGCTCGCGCCCGACCACCTCGTCGGGGATCTGGGCGAGCGCCACATCCATTAGTTCATGCGTCGTCTGTACTGCTTGCTCCGGATCGTCGATCCCATTGGCGACGACGTATCGCAGCAACGCCCGTCGTGCGAGCACGACTTGCGTGTCAGCCAGCGACTGATGTTCAATCACGGTTGACATTGATAACTCCATGTTTCACTTAGGTAATCGGATCCATCCTTCAGGCAGGCGCGAATTTCCGGGTTCGCCCCAGGCTTGCTGGCCGTGGTAAAGGTCGCCACAAACCGGTCCCCTTGCTGGACCACTTCGCTACGACTGGTGAGCGGTAGCTCCGTCTCAATCATGAGTTCGGGCTTCGCGTCCGGCTTAACGCCCGTAAAGGACAACGTGAACGTCACGTCGCCATTTTCCTGACGCTCGATATGCGAGTCGGCGACCTTCGCTCCCACATGCTCCGGCGGATCGCCGGGACCATATTCAATGGAGTAAGCCAACTCAATCACATCGCCGCATCGTATCGGCTGTTCCGGCGTCCAAAAAGAAGCCAGATTATCGATCCATTCGCCCGGCGACTCGATTTCCAACAGTTCCACACGTCCTGCCGGAAACGCCCCCTTTGGACGTATCCAAACGGTGGGTCGTCGATGATAGTTCGCCTCGGCGTCGTTATAATTTTTTACGTCCCGGTCGCGCTGCAGCAGACCAAAGCCCTTCACTCCAGGCAAGTAAAACGCAGAGAGTCGGGTTGCGTCGGGATTACGCACCGGCCGAAATAACCATTCGCCGGTCACCGACTCGGCCAGCAATCCGTCCGAGTCATGCACTTCAGGACGGAATTCTTGTCCCTCGGCCGCCGGCTGACCATCGCCCCACGTCCACATGCTGGTGATCGGGGCGACGCCCAACTTCTCAATTTCGTTCCGCGCGAGCAGACGCGCCCGCACTTCGATCTTGGTCCAATCGCCGGGGGTGACTTTAAACTGGTACAGGCCGGTCACGCTCTTGCTGTCGAGCCACGCGTAAACGGTTGCCGTTTTGTTGTTGGTTGGTTTCACTAACCAGAACTCGCGAAAGACCGGGAACTCTTCCCCCTTGGGCGAGCCGCAGTCAATCGCCAGGCCGCGCGTCGATGCGCCATACACCGTATCGGCCGCGACCGCTCGGAAGTAACTAGCGCCCAAAAAGGCGATCACTTCCGACATCGGCTTGCCTGCTTCCAAGTGATTCCACAACCGGAAGCCGGCGTAACCAATCGGATCGCCTTGCAAGTGATTCGGATCGATGACGCCCTGGTGGTATTCGTACAGGCTTGTATCAAATTCAAGCGGCTCAGCTTCGGCATCCGGCTTTTGAAATTCGTTCAACCGGACGCATTCGCGGAAGATATAGCCCGGGTGGAAGAAGTCGAGTCGCCAGTCGGTTAGACTGTCGGCCCACTGCTTCTTATCAGGATCAAAGACAATCTTGCGGTAGCCGTCGTAGCCCAACTCGGCCAGCGGTCCGTAGTTGACCAGCGGGTAAGCGTCTTGGCCAAAGGTGCGCGGCTGGATCTGCTCCCATAACGCTTGGAAGCGGGGCGAAACGTCGGCCGCTTCCCCGGCGCCAAGGCCGAACAAACGTTGTTCGCCGCGGGCCTGGCTTTGGCAAAACGCGATCGCCAGCAACGCCAACAGGCATTGGCCGCCAAGCCGCCAACGGGGGCGGAACGCGCGTTTTTCAAGTTTTGTTAGATGAGAGATCATGGAAACTCCTCTGTTCCTGAGAGTTCGCCGCTCATAGTGCAAGAGTCGTGCCACAAATGATTCTACATGACCTGTATGAAGAGGCTTACGGGACGAAATTGAATACGGGTCGCGGAAAAATAGGAACGTTTCGTATCAGTAGGATTTAGTTTTTCGACAATGGCCCCGGCAATCCCATAGAGTGCCGTTTAACGGCATTTGTATGAACGGTTACTCTTTTTCTGCTATTCTGTACTCTTCCCGGGCCGCTCCCCCGAATTAACCGCGAATTCACCAAGCGCAACTGCTTGCTGATCTGCCAGCTGGCGTCCTAACAACCACGCCGATTAGGAAACGAGCAACAGCTAGCGAAGATAGTGAGCAAAACGCAAACAGATGCTTTGATGCCTAGCAGTCCGTTGATTTTCTCGATGGACTGCGTGATCGCAGGGATGCGATCCCAAAATAGCGACGTAAGTCGTTATTTTGGGAGCCGCGAAGAGCTACGCTCTGAGCCTGGCGAGGTTGGAAAATGCCACGATGGCATTTTTCAACAGGCAGCTACCCGACTTACTCCCTCCCAAATCTACCTCACGCTGCGGCGCCAACTGCCCCAACCCAAGACCTCAACCATGCTCCGACTTTTTCGACTTAACCTGCTTGTTGCTTTTCTGCTCACCCTCAGTGGCGTCGCCGCCGCAGAACAGAAAACGCCACAGTCCGATGTCGTCATATACGGCGCAACCCCGTCCGGAATCGCCGCCGCCATCTCGGCCGGGCGTGCCGGAAAATCGGTTCTGCTGATTGAACCAACCGCGCGACCTGGTGGGCTGGTGACCAATGGACTTACGCATCCCGACTTCCACTGCTTTGAGGCGCTGACCGGGGCTTACAAAGAGTTCACAGGTCGCGTCTTGGCCTACTACACCGAGAAGTACGGCGCCGACTCGCCGCAGGTCAAAACTTCGCTGCAGGGTACCCATGGCGAACCGAAAGTGAACCTGCTCGTCTACCGACAGATGCTGGATGAGATCCCCGGCGTTAAGCTTTTGACCGAGTACCGACTCGACCAGGTTGACGTGGGTGATGACCACCAGATTCGCTCGATCACCCTCCATGGTCCCCAAGACCAACCGCTGACCGCCGTCGGCAAGATCTTCATCGACGGCTCCTACGAAGGGGACCTGATGGCCGCCGCCGGCGTGCCGTTCGCCGTCGGTCGCGAAGCGAAGTCGGAGTATGGCGAGTCGTTGGCGCCTGCCGAAGCGGACGATTGCGTCCAAGGATACAACTTCCGGCTTACCTTCACCGACCAGCCGCAGAACCGGGTCTATCCCGAGAAGCCGGAGGGCTACAACCGCGAAGACTTTCTGCCGCTGCTCAAGCTGTTGGAAAGCGGCAAGCTAACCGGGGCGATGCACCGGATGACCAACGGGCACACCACCAAAGCGATTTACAAAGTCCAAGACCCCAACCTGCCCAACGGCAAGTTCGACATCAACGACATGTCGCGGGGCGTTGTCCGACTGTCGCTGCCGCAGATCAACAACGCCTGGCCGACCGGCGATCCACAGACTCGCGACGAGATCTTCGCCGCCCACGTCCGGCACAACGTCGGCATGCTCTACTTCCTGCAAAACGACAGCGAAGTGCCGGCCGAGATTCAAGAGAATGCCCGCGAGTTCGGCCTCTGCCGTGACGAGTTTGTCGAGAACGACCATCTGCCGGTACAGCTTTATGTCCGGGAAGCCCGGCGGATGAAAGGGTCGCAGGTCTTCACCCAGGATTACGTCAGCCAGGCAGGAGACGACGTCCGGGCTCGCTTTGCCCCCGACGCGATTGCGATGGGGGACTATGGTCCCAACTGCCACGGCGCCGATCACGAAGGTCCGACGATCGGCGGCAAGCATACCGGCGAGTTCTATCAGTTGGCGGCCCCGTATCAAATTCCGTATGGCGTGATCACGCCGCAGCAGCATCCGAATTTGCTGGTCCCCTGTGCGATCTCGTCGTCGCATGTCGGATTCTGCGCGTTGCGGCTCGAACCGATCTGGGCCTCGCTCGGCGAAGCGGCCGGCGTCGCCGCTGCGATCGCGATTGATGAAGAGAAAGGGGTCCAAGCCGTCGAGCCAGCTGCGATTCGCAATCAGTTGCATGCCGCCGGCGCCGCGACCATCTATGTCACCGACATTCCGCGCGAACATCCCGACTTCGTCGCCGTACAGTGGTGGGGAGCGCTGGGCGGCTTGCATGGTTTGCAGTCGATTCCAGCCGACCAATACGGCAAGCGCGGAAAACACCTGCGGGGACAGTATTACCATGCATTCCCCCGGCACTCGGCTGAGTTGGATCAACCGCTGGACGATTCGGTGAAGGCTGCCTGGCTGGCGATCGCCGCCAAGAACCAGATCAGCGGCGAAGCGCTGTCGGCGGCCGCCACGCGCGGGGATTTTATCCGATCCGCCTACCGGATTGCCCACGACGGCCAGTAAGGGACGTTATTTCCGCGAAAGCGAATATCTTTCCTCGATCAGTCTTCACAAAACCTTGCTCATTCGGGAGCCTGTTGCGACAATCAACAGGATCCCATTTGCGCGGATCGATCCAACCTTTGCGCCCCACCAAATCGCAGTAGTCGCTCGCCCATGGCGGTTAAAGTCAAAAAAAGCAACGCTCTGCTGGCGTTGAACATTACGCCGCTGATCGATGTCGTCTTCCTGCTGCTCGTCTTCTTTATGGTGATGACGCGGTTTGACGAAGAGGACTACAAACTGGATGTGGCGCTGCCGACCGCCAGCGAGGCCCAGCCGCTGATCGCTCAGCCGCGCGAGCTGATCATCAACGTCAACGCCGACGGCAAGTATCACGTGCAGGGCGATTTTGTGTCGCTGGAGCGGTTGGAAGAGATGTTGCAGCAAGCCGCCGCCAACAATCCCGATGCGGCGGTGATCATCCGGGCCGACCGTCGCTGCCGGCTGGAATTTCCGGTCAGCGTGATGAACGCATGTAATAAGGTCCACCTGACGAATTATTCGTTAACCACGTCCGCGCCGGAGCGCATCGACTAGCACAGATGGCCGAACCGAAACGTTCCAATTCGCCGCGCCGCGAACCGAACTCCTGGGAAGAGCGGAGTTGGCCGGTCTATGGTTCGTTGGCACTGTTGGCCGGCTATTACGGCGCCGTCAGTCTGGCGCTGTTCGATTGGGACCACCCGCAGTGGTACTTCAACGCCAAGTTCTACATGGCCCTGGCCCCGCTGATGCTGCTGCTCGGCTTGGGTCTGGTCAAGTTCTCGGAACAGCGGGCCGTCCGCCGCGGCATCCAGCTGTCAATCATCCTCAGCCTGATCCTGCACCTGAGCTTCTTCGTGGGCATGGTGGCGCTCGATCTGGTGAGCGTCCCGCAAGGGGAAGACGCCGTCGCCAACCGCCGCCAGCCGCGACGCGACCCGGTGATCCTGCCTGACTACCATCCATCGCAGTGGGATTCGACCAACGAGTCGCAGCAAGATTTCGAACGTCCCGTCGAAGCGGAAGAAACGCAGCCTGACCAAAAACAGGTCGAGCGCAAACAGATTGATCCCCAACAGCCAAGTCGCGAGGATCAACCGACCGTCGATCCAGAAATGCAGCGCCAGGCGACTCCCAACACGCCGACGAAGGTCGCGCGAAAAGAACAAACGCCGGCCGAGACGCTCGAGCAAATGCCGTCAAAGCTGAGCCGCAATTCGGTCGAAATGCAACGCCGCGAGCAACAGCCGGAGCAGATCGAGGTGCAGCGGCAAACCGATCCGCAGCAACCGCAAACCTCAGCCGCCGTCGCCGAACTCGCGCGTCAGCAGAACTCGGCCACGCAGTCGCGGCAGGAAAGCCAGGTCGAAGCGGCCGCGTCGACCGCCGCCCAAATGAATCGCCGCGACACGTCGCAGCAGCAACCGCAACTCGCCGCGGCCAATGCTCCGCTCCAGCGGCAGTCGGCCGAACCGACGTTGTCGGCGACCGCCCAATCGCCCGCCGTACAGCGAATGTCCGACCAGCAAGTCGCTCCGGCGGCGCAGCAAACGGCCAGCGCGCGGCAAAGCGCCGCCCAGGCCGCGTCGAGCCCGCAGCAGTCGCAGGTCGCCTCGGCCAATAGCGCCGCCGCACTGCAGAACCCGACGATGTCGCGGGCCGATTCCGCCTCGTCGACGGCCAGTCAAATCGCCCCCGCTTCCGCCGCACAGATCGCCAAATCGAGCGCCGCCCAAGCGACGCCTACGGCGACCCTGTTCGCCGAACAAATTGATTACGCCGCCGAAGCTGGTTCCCGCAACCCGAGTCAACTGTCGAGCGCCTCGACCAACATCGGCCGCAGTTCCGCGGGCGCTGGCGCCGGTGACGATGGCGCCGCCGGCGAAATGCAGGGCGGCATCGAACTGGGCGTGGTGCGCATCGCCGCCAATGGGTCGTTGCGCCGCGCATCAAGCGCCGGCGCTCCTTCGCTGCAATCGGCGATCAGCGGCGGATCGTCCGGCGGACAAGCCAACGGAATGTCGGGACGCTCTGGCAGTGGACTTTCGCCCAGCGCTTCCGCCTCGCTCGATGGCGATATCGCTGGCGCCGGCATGCGTGCGGCCAATGGCAGCGGAAACGCCGATGGACCGCAACTCGCCTCGGGCACAAGTGGCGGCATGACCGAACTTGGTCGACGTTCCGCTTCCGGCATCCCCGGCGGCTCGGCCAAGGGATCGGCGGATGGCGTCGCCGGCGGCCTGGGCACATCGGGATTGGCGAGCGGCTCAATCGGCGCCCGCGCTGGAAGCGGCGATGATGGAGCAGGCAACTCGCTTGCGGCCGCGGCGTCTTCGGGCGGATCGGCCTTTGGCCGCAGCGGCGGCAGCGGCGGCGGCCCCAGCACCGTCATGATTGCTGGCGAAGCGCCCGGTATGGGCGGCGATTCGCTTCGCCGCACGCCAACCGGCGGCGGTTTTGCCGGCGGTTCCTTGGCGCCAGGTTCGGCCGGCCCCAGCATTGAGCGCCGCGGAGCCGGGATGTCTTCCCTGGTCAAAGCGAACGCCGCCGAAGGCGCCGGCGGTTTGGGCGATCGAGTGTCGCCCAATGTCGGCACGGTCGCTCGGCGTCAAAACAACGACACGCCGCAGTTGGCGATTAACATGACGCGATTCCCGGTCCGTGCGTCGCGGTCGGGTCTGCCGCAGATTTCGTCGGCGATCGCCATGCCGACCGAAGCGTTCCGTCGCCGCATGATGCGGGAAGAAGGAGCGGAGGGCGCCGATGGACCTTCGCCCGAAGTTCGGGAAGCGATTGAACGCGGCCTGGCCTTTCTGGCTCGCCATCAGATGCCGGGTGGCAGCTGGAGCCTGCAGAACTTCCCCGACACGCAGCCCGAGGATGCCGCCGCCTATGCCGCCGAACGCTCGAAAATGGACTCCGACACCGCCGCCACCGGCTTGGCGCTGCTCGCCTTCTTGGGCGCCGGCTATCATCACCTGGACGACAAGTATCAAAACGAAGTCCGTAAGGGGCTGAACTTCCTGGTGGAAAATCAACAGGAGAACGGCGACCTGTATGTGCGGATGGACCAATATTCCAACTCCAACGCGTGGCTCTACAGTCATGGCATCGCGTCGATCGCCCTCTGCGAGGCGTACGGCATGACGCAAGACGCCAACTTGCGCGAACCGGCGCAAAAGGCGATCAACTTTATCGCCGAGTCGCAAGATACTTCGGTCGGCGCCTGGCGGTATTTCCCTGGCGTCGGCGGCGACACCTCGGTCAGCGGCTGGATGACGATGGCGCTAAAGAGCGGTCAATTGGCCGGGCTCGAAACCTCGCCGCAAACGTTCAATGGCATCGATCGGTGGCTCGCTCGCGCCGCTTACCAGCCCGCCGGCGGCGCGCTGTTCGTCTACAATCCCGACGCGACCGACAACAAAGTCCAACGTCATGGACTGTTCCCTTCCAAGACGATGACCGCGGTCGGGCTGCTGATGCGACTCTACCAGGGCTCTAACCGCGAGACCGACGTGATGCAGAAAGGCGCCGAGCATCTGCTGGCCAATCTGCCCGAAACCGGCACCCCGCAATCGCCAGAGCGCGATACCTATTACTGGTATTACGCGACGCAGGTGATGTTCCACATGAAAGGGGAGTACTGGCAAGCCTGGAACAATCGGTTGGAACCGATGCTAGTCGAGTCGCAACTGACCGACGGTCCGCTGGGCGGCAGCTGGGATCCCGAGGGAGCGATTCCTGATCGCTGGGGCGAATATGCCGGGCGAATCTACGTCACGACGATGAACTTGCTGTCGCTGGAAGTGCATCATCGCCATCTTCCGCTCTATGTGGACGCGGCGAAGTAACATTTCGCGCTTCTTTACGCTTCACGTTTACATCCGACTTTCCTTCCCCGGCCAAATCGGGAAAAATCGCAGGTTCAGCGGTCCACTGGAGGAACGACCACACGGGAGCAATGCGGTGAAGCGGCAACTTTTGCGAACAGGCCTCGCAATTCTGACGGCAATCTGCCTGTTGGGGCGGACCAGCGCCACGTATGCGCAAGGAAAAACCGACGTTAAAATCCCGGTCAGTGCGCCGATTGTTCGCACGATTGACGCCGGATTCGACAAGACCTTGGTCGTTTCGGATCGGGGCGAAGTCGTCCGCTTCAATCCCAGCGTCGCCGAACCAGTCGCCGAGCCGATCCCGCAAGCAGGCGACGCGATCGCCGATCTAGCGCCGCTCCGCGACCAGACCGGCACAATCCTGCTAACCCAGGGAGGAGACCTGCGCCTACTGCGGGATGGAGCGCCGCAGGCGGAATTAATCATGCCGGCGCCCGTTCGCGGGAAGCTGTTCGCCGCGATCAACGGCGCTGCGCTGCTGGTGGACGACCAAGGGAATTGTGCCCAGGTCAATGTGCTGGAAAAGAAAGCGACGCCGACGAAGAAGCTCCCCAACTTTGGCGGCAAGTTGAAGGTCTATGACGATCTAGCGCTCGCCGCTTATCAGTCCGACAACGCGCTGCTTCTGGCCGATATCGCCTCGGGCGAAGAAATCGTGCGTCTGCCGGTTGGCGAACTGCTCGACTACGACGTCTCCAAAGAACGCGGCCTGGCGGTCGTCGCCGGCGCATTTGGCGGCGTGCAACTGTGGGACCTGGTTCGCAAAGAGCCGCTCAACGTCAATTTGGGCATGCTGGACGAAGTCTGGTACCTCAAGTTTTTGCCCAGCGGCGATCTGCTGGCGATCACTCGCCCCGGCGTCGCGACCATCTACCAAAGCGACCAATGGCGGCCGATTCATACGTTTCAGGTTCCGCCCATGTCGCAGCTCCGTTTCGCGGAAGTGAGCGAGAACAACGAGCTGATGCTGACCACCAAACAAAAATCGGTCCAAACCATTCCGCTCGCGCTGTACGGATTTGCGGCCGAACCGGCCGTTCGCGGCGCCACTACGGTCGAACTTTGGTACGCCACCAATCGGCTTCCCAGCGACGGCAAACAGCCGCTGCGTGATCGCTACTTCGCCTGGCTGACGCGCGTTGACGTCGTCGTGATGCTGGCCGTCGTGCTCCTGCTGGCGTTTACGGTGGCGATGGTGTTCGCCCGATTTCCGCAGCGCTGGAAGACGCTGTTGTCGGCGGCGGTGTCCGTCGCCATGATCGGTCTGCTGTCAGCCGGACTGTTTTTTCTGGTCGACCGCCAGGCGGCAACCGCGCAAACTCGCCCCGACAACTACTTCGGCAACACGCTGGACGAAAGCGGCGCCGTCGCTTGGGGCCGCTGCGAAGTGACCGTGCCGACCGATCGCCTGCCGGGCGACCTGAACGAACCGCTCGACTTTCTCGGCTTTAAAGAAACCGAAGATCCGGAGAAGCACTTTATCTTGATGAAGGTCGAGCCCCGTTCGCCCGAGTCGATCATCGACAAGGTAAAAACCAGCGGCGAGCCCGAAGAAATCTTGATCTTCGTCCATGGTTACAACGTGCCGTTCGCGTCGGCCGCCAAACGAACGGCGCAGCTGAAAGTCGACCTCAACATCGACGGTGAGGCCTTCTTTTTCTCGTGGCCTTCGCATGGCGATCTGAGTCGCTACCTGGCCGATGAAGACAACGCCCGGCTCTCGGCGACGCCGTTCCAGGAGATGCTGCACACCATCTGCGATCCATTCCCCAATGCCCGCATTCATATCGTGGGGCACAGCATGGGCACGCGAATCATCCACGAGAGCATCCGGCAACTGTACGCCGAGACGTCGCCGACGCTTAACGCCCTCGATTCGTTGGTCCTGGCGGCGCCTGACATCGATCGTCGCCAGTTTCATATGGAGCTGGAGAAGATCGTCAGCCAGATCAATCTGCCGATCACGCTGTATGCGTCGGCCAACGACAAAGCGCTGATCCTGTCGGGCCAATTGCACAACAACAGCCGCCTAGGCGACGTCGCGCCGGAGCCGGTCGTCATGCCGGGGGTCGAAACGATCGACTGCTCGATGGTCGACACCGACTTTTTGGGCCATGGCTACTACGGCGACAGCGACGATCTGCTGAAGGATCTGTTCCAAGTGATCCGTGATGACCGCCCAGCGCGGCGCCGCTTCGGCCTGGTGCAGCAGTCGCTCGACAAAGAACGGCACTATTGGTATCTGCAGCCGTAGGCTGTCGGGCTAAATCGCTTAAGTCGCTTCCCGCAGGCAGACCAACCGGTTGCGGCCATTGTCTTCAAACGCCAGCTTGTCTTCGCGGGCCAGCCAGCCGATCGCCTGCATCACCTGATCGCGCGGCAGCCCAATCTGTTTGACCAAGCGGGACAAAGACATCGGGCCATCCACTTGCAGCGTAGCCCAGATGGCGCCGGCCGTTTCGCCGATACGCGAGATCATCTCGAAAGTGGCGGAATCCGTAGACGTCGCAGTCGTCATAATCTTCCCTCGCAGGCGAAGTCTCGCAATTTGCGTCGATGAACAGGCAAACGTGGGGCGCGCTGATTATAGCCAATCTTCCCAGGCGCGCTCAAATATTTCCCCGCGGTGATCGACGATGCGCGACTGCGCATGAAAAAACGCGACGAGGCGGAAACCTCGTCGCGTTCCAATATTGGCTAACTACGTAAGCGTGACGCCGATCCGTTACGGAACGACGATCGCCTCCATCGGAGCGTAGTAGGTGGTTGTCGGGGTCGTCACCGGACCGTAAAAGGTCGAAATCGGTGCGTAGTTGGTGACCGTCGGCGTAGCGATCGACGTGCCGCCGTAATAGGTCGTCGTCGGCAGATGGTTGGTCGTCACCGTCGGCGCCGGAGCATAGTGGCTCGACGAAATCGAACCGGAGTACTCCGAGCTAAACCGAGTCGTCGTCACCGGACGCGGAGCCGCCGTCGCGCCGTAGTAGGTGGTTTGCACCGGAGCCGCAGTCGCCGCTGGAGCATAGAAGCTGGTTTGAATCGGGGCAACCGTCGCGGCCGGAGCATAGTAGCTGGTTTGCACCGGGCTCACGGACGAGGACGGCATGTAGAAGGTCGACTGCACCGGCGTGACGGCTGTGCCATAAACAGGCCGATACGAGGTCCGCAGACCAAACAGCCCGCGACGGACCGGCACAACGCCAACAACTTGCGGCGTCGCCACGACTGGCGTCGAAACGACGACCTGCGCCTGGGCTGCGCCGCTCAAGGACGCCACAGCCAGCAACGCGGCTGACGCCCAAACGAATGTACGATTCATGGTTTATGTGTCCCGCGAAAGGAAGACGAGAGTTGGTTTCTCTAGCATAGGTTCCAATTTCACCGCATCTGGCCATTCTACGCGCAAACTTGCGGCAAGAGAGGAAAGTTCCTCCAGGAATTCATCAGAAAAACGTTGGATTGCCGGTCAGGCGTGTCGTAGAAATCAGGGTGGATAAGCTGGTTCGGTTAACGAAATTCGGCGAACAAAGGTGGATAATAATGAAAGCGCAAACATTTCTGACGGCCCTCGGCTTGGCGATGTTGACATTTTGCAACATCCAGGCCGAAGAGACCCTCTCAGCGGAAGATGAAATCATGGCGAGCGTCGTTTCGTACATCGCCGCTTTTAATGCCGGCGACTGCGATCGCCTGGCCGACCATTGGGCCGAAAATGCTGAATATCTCTGCCGCACCACCGGCGCCAAGGCGGTCGGTCGCGAACAAATCCGGGCCCAGTTCGCCGAGCAATGCCAACAAGCGGACCTTCCCAAACTGTCGGTCGAAGTCGATTCCATTCGCTTCGTCAAACCAGACGTCGCCATCGAAGAAGGGGTCGCCAAGATCGCGCACGAAGGGGAAGAGCCCGAGCTCTTCTCTTACACCGCCGTCCATGTGAAGGAAGAGAACCAATGGAAGCTCGACAGCGTTCACGAAACGCACGTCGCCAACCAGCTGTCAAACCCGTCGCCGGTTTCTGACGCCCGCCAGCAACTGGAACCTTTGGCGTGGCTGATTGGCCATTGGGTCGACAAGTCGGAAGGGTCGATCGTCGAAACCAACACTCGCTGGGCGAAGAACGAAACGTTCCTGATTCGCTCCTTCAAAGTCGAAGTGTCCGGCGTCATCGATTTAGAAGGGACCGAAGTGGTTGGCTGGGACCCCGCCAATCAGCGAATCCGGGGTTGGGTCTTCGATTCGGACGGCGGTTTCGCCCAAGAACATTGGCACCAGGAGAATGGAAGCTGGTTGATCAAGGCCGCCGGCGTCTTGCCCGACGGCCGCACGGCCGCCTCTTTACGCACGATTCGACGCATCGACGACGAGAAATATGAATCGCATTCGCTCGGTCGTTCGGTCGATGGCGAGTTGCTGCCGGATGTTGGTCCTTTCCATGTCATCCGCCAGGGCGAACAATAGAACTGGACGTTTTTGTCCACCTCGCCGGGATTAACGCTTAACCAACATGAGGCGCGTCATGTTCGCTAAAAATATTTTCGTCACAGGTGTGCTGGTAGCGGCGATGCTGTTGCCAACCGCCACGTTCGCCCGTGGGTTCGGGGGCGGAGGGGGCAAAGGAGGCGGAGGGCCTCGGATCGGGGGCGGAGGCAAGAGCCCCTCGATGAGTCGCCCCAACATCAGTCGCCCCAGCCCCAGTCGATCGCTCCCGAGCCGCTCTAGCGGCAGTCGACCGAATATCAGTCGACCCAGCGCGAGTCTGCCGAGCGCCAGCCGCAGCCCCGCCAGTCGCCCTTCGGTCAACCTATCGAATCGCGGCGGCTCGCGGCCTTCGATCAGCTTGC
This sequence comes from Blastopirellula retiformator, assembly GCF_007859755.1. NCBI lineage: Bacteria > Pseudomonadati > Planctomycetota > Planctomycetia > Pirellulales > Pirellulaceae > Blastopirellula > Blastopirellula retiformator. The sequence continues at coordinate 668,810 of NZ_SJPF01000004.1, forward strand.
CCTCTAGCGGTAGTCGTCCCAACGTCACCCGACCGTCGAGTCTGCCGAACCTGAATCGCCCCTCACTGGGAGACAATAACCGCGGCCGCACGCGCCCCAGCATCAACACGCCCAGCTTGAGTCGCCCCAACGTGACGCGGCCTAGTAGTGTGACGCGGCCCAATAGCGGCGACCGCAGCCGTCCGAACATCACAGCCCGGCCCAACTTGGACGGCAACCGTGGCGGCAGCATCTCCGGCGGGCGACCGTCCAACCAGAGACTGAATGATTTTCTGGGAATCGGCGGTGATCGACCTGGTTCGCAACGACCAACGACCCGCCCCGGCAACCTTGGCAACCGCCCCAGCGGCGATCGACCAACAACGCTGCCTGGCATCATCGGCAATCGCCCCGGCGGCGATCGTCCCACGACGCGTCCCGGGATCATCGGCGATCGCCCCAACCGACCTGGCAACGGTGACCGCCCCAGCATCGGCGACCGGCCCAACCGTCCTGGCAACGTTGACCGTCCCGGCATCGGCGATCGGCCCAATCGACCTGGCGATGGTGACCGGCCCGGCATCGGCGATCGCCCCAACCGACCTGGCGATGGTGACCGGCCCGGCATCGGCGATCGGCCCAACCGACCTGGCGATGGTGACCGACCGGGCATCGGCGATCGGCCCAACCGACCTGGCAACGGTGACCGCCCCAGCATCGGCGACCGGCCCAACCGTCCTGGCAATGGTGACCGTCCCGGCATCGGCGATCGGCCCAATCGACCTGGCGATGGTAACCGGCCCGGCATCGGCGATCGGCCCAACCGACCTGGCGATGGTGACCGGCCCGGCATCGGCGATCGGCCTAACCGACCTGGCGATGGTAACCGGCCTGGACTCGGCGATGGCAATCGGCCCAACCGCCCGAATCGTCCTGATCGCCCGCATGGCCCGGGCCATGACGATCATTGGGATCACTGGCACAACCGGGGCGACTATGTTCGCAATCGGTATAACTACTGGAGCGCCCGCAACAACTGGAACCATGGTTTCTGGGGTTGGAACAATCCTCGCTACAATCGCTGGGGCTTCTACGGCTATCGTCCGTACCCGGGGTATTGGTGGCGGTGGTCGACGCCGGTAGCGCTTACCTCGTGGTTCTACTGGGGTCCGTCGTGGGGCACGCCATGCTACTACGATTACGGCTCGAACGTTTACTTCCAAGATCGGTACGTTTACTACAACAGCGAGCCGATTGCGACCACGACCGTCTACTACCAACAGGCTTCCGATTTCGCGGCGGCCGGACGTGAGGCCCTGGCCGAAAGTCCGCCGACCGAAGAAAGTGGTGAGAACTGGATGCCGCTCGGCGTCTTCGCCCTGGCCAACCAGGAAGAAGGGGATCCGATCATGTATCTGCAGTTGGCGGTCAACAAGGACGGCGTCATCGCCGGCACCTACTACAACACCGAGACCAAGACCAACTTGCCGGTCGAGGGGAGCGTCGACAAAGAGTCGCAACGCGCCGCCTGGACGATCGGCGACAAGACCCAAACGGTCATGGAAACCGGCATCTACAACCTGACCCAGGACGAAACGCCGCTGCTGATTCACTTCGGCGAAGGCAAGACGCAAACCTGGATGCTGGTTCGCCTGCCGGAAGGAGAAGCGCAGCCCAACGAAGGCTTCGCCGATCCGAATGCGGTCGATCCGTTTGGTCCGTAGGGAAGTTGTCAACAACACGAAAGGCGGCGCACTTTGGTGCGCCGCCTTTTTTTCGTTCTTGGTAGCGATCTCATGGTTTCTGCGTGAACGCAAACCATGGTGGTCGTGTCTCCCGGTAAAATCTCCCCCATCGAACCTCTCAACCGACGTGCAAAAAGTGCGGCCCCAGGAGGCGCCATGTCGAAATTGCAGCCCGACTATTCCTTTGTCCGCGACGGGATCTCGCTTCGGGAATGGCTTTGGAGTCTGGTCGACGATTTCAAACGAACGCGAATCGAGGCGGGCGAAGCGCTGCAAGCGATGGAGTGGGGATTGCCGTCGGTCCACACCGATTGGGACGACCTCGCTTCATTTCCCGATACCGCCGCGCAAGGCGAGCGATTCGCCGCCGCGTTGCGCGAAACAATCGCTCAGGACGTTTTCGATCGGTCGACGTTTTTCGAAAAACTGGGAGGCCTCTCCCTCGGGCTGGCCCGCGATTGGCTGGGACGCGTCGATCAAGCGACGACGCAGATGAATGCGCGGGACAAAAAATATGATCGCATCGCCAATCGCCTAATCGACTCGATCAAGTCAGCCCCTGACGAGACGGAGAGAAAACGAGCCGAAGAGCGGCTGAAAAAACTCACCTCCATGTATGTCGTCGGCAGCGGCGAGGACGCCAACGGGGATCCTTTCGTAATGGCCGAATCTCTTGCTCCATCGGGCATCGCCGCCGGTCGAATCTTTCAAATTTTGGATGTGGAAGTCCTGGAAGCCCCCGCGGTTATCACAGCTTTCTTGAACGATGCCCAATTGCGCCGAGACGCCCTGTCGATCCTGCAGCGATGTGGTCCAGCCGCCGTTTCCTGGGCTCCGCGACTGCTGCACGATTTCGATCGCTTTACTCGCAAACGAGGAAAGTCAAATTGGTTCGACGCGGCGCAGGCCTTGGGAAGCGTTGGTCGCGGAAATCCAGAGACGGTCGACGCGATGACAATCTGCCTAACCCACGCGAAGAACTTCGTTCGTCAAGCGGCGGCCGACGTATTGCGATACATGGCAGGGGAGGTCTGCGGGCGAAATGACGAGATTTGTCAGTTACTGCTCCCAATGCTCGACGAAAAAGAAGAAGTGGCGTATATTGCGGTGCTCGCCCTTGGTTCGGTTGGGCGCAACCGCCCGGAAATTCGCAGCAAGATTCTGACGATCGCTGCTCCGCAGCCGCCCCAGCTTCGAAGTTATCCCGGCTATCCCCACCTACACTACGATCAGACGATGAACCAGCGAGCGGCAGCGCTCGGGGCGATCGAATATTTCACCACCTACCCCAACGAATGTTTGCCGGTGTTGATCGATGCGCTCGACACGTTTGTCGAGTTTGATCCAGACGAATGTTATCACGGCCCCCACGCCAGGGTCTCTGGCCTGATCGCGTTGTTTGGCCCGCTGGCCGAGCCGGCCGTATTGCCGCTGGCCGGTCATCTGAATGATGAGCCGGAAGAACATCCCTCGGCGATGCTCGAGTGCCTGGAAGCGATCGGCCCGGCCGCCGGCGCGGCACTGCCTGAATTGCGGAAGCTTCGCGAGCAGTACTTGAACGACAACGACATTGCCGTAACCGACGATCCGCCAGACCGCGACGACGACCCGATCGGCTGGCTCATCGCTCGAATCACCGGCGAGCTTTCGTAAGGCAGCAATTTCTTTACGAGCCCACAGCGCAAAGAGCGGCGCATTCAACCGTAGTCTGGGCCAAAAAAGGCTTGCAAAACTGCCTGGCATTTCGTACACTACACCCCTTAAAGTTGCGGGCGTCTGATCAATCGCCCGCCGAGCCAAAATTCTTCGCGCCCTGCATGGCGGCAAGGCGATTTTTCCAAGCACGCAGGTCGCTGATGGCCCTTCCTGCGCGCTGAGCGAACCAACTTCCCACCGGGCGCCACTGGCCTTCCGTCAGTGCTCTTCAGATCGAAGTGACGCGGTCGAAGTACGGAGCTGGATATCGATTCACGGAAGACACTGGCTGCAGGCCAGTGGCACCCAGATTTTGTTTTCACAAACCAAGGGAAATCTCATGCGCCGAGCCCGAATTCAGAAGTTTCAAACCCGGATGCGTCAGTTGCGGAAAGAGCTGCGAGCGAAGGAAACTGCCGAACAATTCGCCGCCGACCGAACGAAAATCATCGAGCGGCTCGACGCGTTGACCGCCGACGATTCCGCTTCCAAGGATATCGACTTCTTCCGCTGCGATGTCGGCGGCGGTGATGAGGCGAAAGAGACGCATCGCACGCTCTCGACTGCCGAAATGCTCGCCGAGCGAAAGCCGCAGGCGTGGCTCTTCCCGAATTTGCTCACCAAGAACGAACCGGCGGTGATCGTTGGCCCGAGCAAGACATTAAAGTCGTCGCTGGCGGTCGATCTGTGCGCGGCGCTCGCGACCGGCGGCAAGTTTTTGGGGGAGTTCGCCGCCGAAAAGGTGTTCCGCGTCGGCTTTGTTGGCGCCGACAACAAGCAATCGCAGCTCACCGACTTGGCGGTCCGGTGGAGCGCTGCCCGCGAGGAAAACCCAACGCTCGACAACCTGCAGTGGTTCATGGCGGTCGAGGAGCCGGCAGCTCCAGAGAACCTGGAGAGCCTGAGGGAGTGGATCGAGAAGTTTGAACTGGAAGTCGTCGTGATCGATCCACTGCGTCTTGGCTCCACCAACAAACGGAAGCAGGCCGAAGCAATTCAAACGCTGGTGAAAACCATTTCGAATGCCGGCGCCACGCCGATTCTCTGCGTGCAAACTCGCAAAGAAATGAAACCGGGCAAACTCGACGCCTCGATCTTGGCCGGCAGTCTCGACTTCGCCCAGCAATGGCTGCTGGTGAATCGCCGCGAAACGTTTCAAAGTGGCAGCGGGCAACACAAGCTGTGGCTGTCGATCGGCGGCTACGCCGGGCAAGGTGGCGAATGGGGCGTCGATATCGACGAAGGCAAACTGACCGATGAGGGGGGCCGCCGCTGGAATGTCCGCTTGCGCGAAGCGACCGAGATCGAAGCCGCCGCGAAGCAGGCGAAAGAATACGTGAAATTCGAAAAGCTCGAGTCGCAACTTCGCCGCGTCCTGCTCGACGCTGGTGAAAACGGCCTCTGCAAATACAACATCCGCAGCAACAGCGGCATGAGCGGCAGCAAGTTCGGCCCGACCTGGGACCGGATGATGACCGCGGGGAAGATTGTCGAGATGCCGAAAGAACCCCATTCGACGCTCAAGCGATATACGTTGCCGCCGGGCGAAGAAAAAAATGAAACGGGGCGATCCAGTCGTAGGGTCCGCTGTGCGGACCACGAACCTGCTCAACAAGCATGAGCAACGGGCGCCAAATGACCGATGTGGCAGGCTCTTGGTCCGCACAGCGGACCCTACGGGGATGGGGGCTCGAAAAAAACGTGCGCTGCGGTCCGGTTTGTTGGCTTGCGGGCGGATTCCCTCGGCTTGCGCACTTGGGTTAGTGTGTGGCGTCAGACCGCTTTCCGCTTTTCGCATTTCCCTCGCTGGCGCGTCGGGGCCCTACGGTTACGCCTTCGGCAGCGCGGCTCGTAGTTCGCGGGGGAGTTGGAAGTGCACCTGTTCTTCGCGGATGCTGTGCGGGGTGATCGTGGCGCCGTGATGCTGGACCAGGTAGTCGAGACATTCCTGCACCACTTCTTCCGGAGCGCTGGCGCCGGCGGTAACCAGAATCGTGTCGACCCCTTCCACCCATTCCGGCTGCAGGTCGGCGGCGCCGTCCAGCAAGTAACCGGGGGTGCCCGACTCGCGAGCCAGTTCTTTCAGACGCTGGCTGTTCGAGCTGTTTTGGCTGCCGAGCACCAAGACCAGGTCGGCCTCTTTCGCGAGCAGGCGAACCGCTTCCTGGCGGTTTTGCGTGGCGTAGCAGATGTCTTCTTTCGGCGGGCCGACAATCTGCGGGAAGCGTTCTTTGAGCGCCCCGATGATCCGGTTGGCGTCGTCGACCGACAGCGTCGTCTGCGTCAGGTAGGCCAGCTTGGCGTCGTCGGGCACTTGCAGATTGGGGACATCTTCGGCCGATTCGACCAGGATGATCGCCTCGGGAGCTTCTCCCATGGTGCCGATCACCTCGTCGTGCCCTTCGTGCCCGATCAAGAAGATCGTGTAGTGTTGCTTGGCGAAGCGGATCGCTTCCAAGTGAACCTTGGTCACCAGCGGGCAAGTGGCGTCGATCGCGAAGAGTTTGCGATCTTTCGCCACTTGGCGGATTTCGGGCGAAACGCCATGAGCGCTGAAGAGCAACGTCGAGCCTTCCGGCGCTTCGCTTAGGTCATCAATGAAAACCGCTCCCTTCTCCTTGAAGGTGGTCACAACGTACTTGTTGTGGACGATTTCATGATAAACGTAGACGGGCGCCCCAAACGCTTGCAAAGCAAGGTCGAGACTCTCAATCGCCATGTTAACGCCGGCACAAAAGCCGCGGGGACTCGCGAGGATCACTTTCATCGTAGCGCACTTCTCCTTACGATTGCATCATACTGAATCGTCGCTTTTGCAGATAGCGGCGATTCCTCCCCCCATCTTCCGGAACCGTGACGCGTAAGACGGATGTAACGCGTGCCCGACTCTCAATTCGAGCGCCAGCTGGAAAAATTTGGTCCCGATTCTGCGCACGAGCCTTATTCGCTCGCGGCGGCGACCGATTATTGCCAACAGCTGACCAAGAGTCACTACGAGAACTTTACCGTCGCTAGTTGGCTGTTGCCGCGGGAGTTACGCCCTCATTTTGCCCATATTTACGCCTATTGCCGCTGGTCGGACGATTTGGCCGACGAAGTGGGAGACGACCAGCGGAGCCTGGAGCTGCTAGCCTGGTGGCGAGCCGAACTGGCCGCCTGTTACGCAGGAAAGGCCAGGCACCCCGTTTTTGTCGCTTTGGGCGAGACGATCCACCAGTTTCAGATCCCGATCGATCCTTTCGCCAACCTGCTGACGGCGTTTGAGCAGGATCAGCGGGCCAAACGGTACGCTTCGCACCAGCAACTGCTGCATTACTGCGAAAACTCGGCCAATCCGGTCGGACATCTAGTTCTCTACCTGGGGCGATCGTTTCGCCCCGAGACGCGAGAGCTCTCCGATTCGATTTGCACCGGGCTGCAACTGGCCAACTTCTGGCAAGACGTCCGCCGTGACTGGGAAATCGGACGAATCTACCTGCCGCAGGAACATCGCCAAAATTTTGGCGTCACCGAAGCGATGATCGCCGCCGACCGAGCGACGCCCGAGTTCCGTCAGCTGCTGGAATTTGAAGTGGAGCGAGCCGAAAGCTACCTCAAGCGAGGGCGACCGCTAATCGGCATGATCGCGCCAGCATTACGACTCGATGTCGAACTTTTCCTGGCCGGCGGCCTGGCGATCTGTCAGGCGATCCGCCGTCAGAAGTTCGACGTCCTGCAAAGTCGCCCCACGGTCGGCAAGTGGCGAAAGCTGCAGCTACTGTTGGGTTGCTGGACGCGGCGCAGGTTTTCGCGCAGCGCTGCTTCCTCGGCCGCTGCCGGTCAGGAGGCGGCGGTATGAAGAGCGCCCTGACCGACAGCTACGCCTGTTGCCGCTTGGCGGCGAAGCGTTCCGGCTCCAACTTTGTGATGTCGTTCATGCTGCTGCCGCCTGACAAGCGGATGGCGATGTACGCGTTGTATGCGTTCATGCGGCACACCGACGACCTGGGCGATCAGCCGGGCGATCTTCCGCAAAAGACCGCAGCGCTGGCCGAGTGGCGCCAAGCGCTTCACGCCACGCTGGCGGGCGAAACGCCAAGCGACGCCCGATTGCTGGCGGTCGCCGACACGATCCAGCGATACGAGATTCCGGTTGAGTACATGACCGCGGTAATCGATGGCGTCGAGCGCGACCTGACGCCGACGCCGTTTCCGACGTTTGCCGAGTCGCAGCAGTATTGCTATCAAGTGGCCGCGGCAGTTGGCTTGGCCTGTTTGCATGTGTGGGGATTTGAGGGAGAAGCCGCGATCGAGCCGGCGCTGGCGTGCGGGTACGCGTTTCAGTGGACGAACATTTTGCGAGACCTGCACGAAGACGCGGAAGTGGGACGGCTCTACTTGCCGCAAGACGAGATGGCGCGGTTTGGCGTGACGGTTGATGATTTTGCCGCCGGCAAAGCGGTCGACGGCTTCGCCGAGTTGATGCAGTTCCAGATCGACAGGGCAGGGGAGTTCTATGCGGCGGCAGAGCCATTGCATGGCCTGCTGCATGCGGACGGACGAAAGATTTTTCCGGCGATGTTCAGCACCTATCGCGACTTGCTCGTCCGGATCGAGCGCGACCCGACCGCCGTGTTGCGGAAGCGGATCTCGGTCGGCTATTGGAAGAAGATGCGAATCGTCACTTCCTTGATGTTGGCCCAACTGTTTGACTTCACCACTTCGACGACGGTCGCGCGCGGATGAAAACCGGCAAGAGAAAAGCAACAAAGCCCAGACCTTCGGTAGCGATCGTCGGCGGCGGTTTAGCAGGCCTGGCGGCCGCCGAAGCGCTGTCGCGCAGCGGCATGCTGGTCACGCTGTTTGAGTCGCGGCGTTATCTCGGCGGCCGGGCCGGTTCGTTTTGCGATGAATCGACTGGGCAGCTCTTTGATCACTGCCAGCATGTGGCGATGGGCTGCTGCACCAACTTCCTTGACTTCTGCCAGCAAACGGGCGTCGCCCAGCTTTTCCGCCGTGACCGCAAACTGCACTACATCGACGCCCGGGGGAAGGTTTATCCGTTCGCGCCGGTCGAAGCCTTTCCGGCGCCGTTGCACTTAGCGCCGGCGTTTTTACGACAAGGCTATTTGACGCTGGGAGAGCGACTGGACATCGGGACGGCGCTGCGCCGCATGGCGCAGTTGACCGAAGAGCAGGCCGAAGCGCTGCACGTTGGCCCGTGGCTACGCGAACGAAATCAATCGCCCGCCGCCATCAAGCGTTTTTGGGAAGTGATCTTGGTCAGCGCTTTGGGAGACTCGATCGAGAAGACGTCGGTCGCCGCCGCGCGGAAGGTGATGATCGACGGGTTTCTCGCGCATCGTCATTCGGCCGACTTGCATGTGCCGGCCGCGCCGCTGGGGCGGATTTACGAAGAAGGTATCGCCCGGGCGCTGTTCGATCGGGGCGTCCGCATCGAGCTAGAGTCGCCGGTCGACGAGGTCTTTCGCAAATCGGTCGGCAGCGGCTTTAGCGTTTCGGTCAAAGATGAAGAGACGCTTCATTTTGACAACGTCGTGATGGCGACCCCCGGACGCCGCGTGAAAGCGGTCTTGGCGCCACGACTGTTTGAGAAGGTTCCTGATCTGGCTCGCGTCGACAAGTTCACTCACGCGCCGATCACCAGCGTCCACCTGTGGTACCCACAGCCGATTACCGACCTGCCGCATGCGGTGCTGCTCGATCGCACCAGCCAGTGGTTGTTCGCCCATGGCGAGGGGAAATCGCCGCACAATGGCGAGACGCCGGCGTTCTACTATCAGGTCGTCATAAGCGCGTCGTACAACTTGCCCAGCGGCGATCAGCAGGCGACCATCGAAATTGTCACCCGCGAATTGTCGGAGCTTTGGCCAGCGGCCGCGTCGCCGCTGTTGGCCCGCGTGCTGACGCAACGGCAAGCGGTCTTTTCGGCGGCGCCGGGGCTAGAAGCGATTCGACCGCCGCAAGCGACGCCGGTGACCGGATTGTATTTGGCCGGCGATTGGACCAAGACGGGTTGGCCGGCGACGATGGAAGGGGCGGTTCGCAGCGGTCGACTTGCGGCCGAAGCGCTCTGCCGCCGGTATGATCAGAACGACTCGCTCGTCACGCCCGAGCTCTCGCACTCGTGGCTTTGCCGCAAGCTCTACTACTAGAGCGGTTTTCTTCAATCTTTAGCGTTGTGGCTGGTTGCGGCCGCGCTGGTCGATGTTGACCTGCATCGACGAATCTTGAGGATTCGCCTGCTTCGGTCGCCTTGACCAGCTTGCCTCACCAACGCCAGAAACGCTACAGCTATCAGAAAAACGCTCTAGAAGCTCGTCACTTAGGAGAAGAAGTCGTCGTCCTCAGAGCTGGGCTGATCGCCAGACGAATCGCTCTCTTTTCGGGCGTCTCGTTTCGCCTTCAACAGTCGCGAAACGTAGTCTTCGCCTCCCATTCGGCCGCCGGCCAAGGAAGTGTCGCCATCGCCTAGTTGAGCGCCGCTCGATTCGGACGACTGCGAGCCGCTTGGCGTCGACTCAGACTCGACCGGTTCCGGCGCTTCGAACCGAGCGTTGGCTTGATAACCTTCGGCCATCTTCTTTTTGGTGGCGCGAAGTCGCTCGAGCCGCCCGTCGTCTCCCTTGTCTTCTTTCCGCAACTTGAGACCAATCCAACGCCACACCGCAATCAGCCACTCCCAGCCAATCGTGATACGGCGAAAGGCGACGTCGCCCACAAACGCCGTCGCCGCCAAGACCAACACCCACGGCCAGGCTTGCTGCAGGCTGATCGCGTCGGGCAAGCCGCGGCGGAAGGTGTCGATTTGCGAGGCCAGATCTTGCGTGGTCGTCGCGTCGGCGATCACCTTGCCCGGTTCGCCTCCTTTGGGGACGTTGCCCGCCAGTTGCTCGAGCAGATGCAGATTGGTGGGGCGACGCAGATACTCGGCCGAGTAGCTGATGTTAACGCCGGTCCGCAGGATCGGACTGCCAGGCCCGGTGGCGATCGAGAGGAAGTAGCTGCCTGACTCGCGAGCTGGGAACGTTCCTTCGTAGCGTCCTGGCGACGTCTGCGTCAGCGAGAAGTTTTCGGAGTCCATCCCCGGCGTGACAGCCGCGCCGACGACGTTCAAGAAGTTGGCGCCCTCTTTGGCCGGATCAAGGGCCGAGACGATGACCCGCACCTGCCCGTCCGCCTCTTCGGTCGCGACGGCGAAGTCTCCCTGATCGCCGGCCGGACGCATCGCGTAGCGGATCATCTGCAGAAAGAACTTGTCGTAGCCATCCCACTCGGTCCAACGATTGGTCCATCGAGCTCCCGCGTCGCTCGAGAAGACGACCGTCCGCCCCAAGCCATATTGCCAGCTGGCCAACAGCGTTGCATTTTCGGGATGCTCTTTCGGCACCGGTGCGATCAGCCCGACCTCGACCAGCGGGCTATCCTTCACCGTCGTCATGACGAATCCGTCAAACGTCGGCATTCCGTCGATGCCTTGCAAGATTTCATGCGACGAATAGAGAGCCGGCTCCATGCCGGGCACTTCCTTCACCAGCGGCTGAGCGACGCGGCGCGCTTCTCGCATGAAGATCCGCGGAATCGCTTTTGGGTTGTTCACCGCATAGAACTTGCCGCCGCCATTGCGAGCCACCGTCGACATCAGCTTCTGATCGGCGTCGGCGCCGACGGCGACCGAACTGACGGTCATGCCCATCTTTCGCATGTCCGAGGCGATCTGCGTCACGTTCCCTGGTTCGGTTTGCCCGTCGGAAAGGACGATCATGTGCTTCACGCCCGCTTCGACGTTCTGCAGATCGCGGAAACCGAGCGCCACGCCGGGCGTCATGTTCGTGCCGCCCGAGGCGCTAAGCTTGCGCACCTGCGCGGCGAAGATGCCGGGGTTGTCGACCTTGCGAATCGGCACGACGCGTTGTGCCCGGGAATCGAAACCGACGATGCCGGCGAAGTCGGCGCCTCCCATGGCTCGAATTGCGGCCAATGCCGCGCCTTGCGTCATCTGCATCTTTTCGCCCTGCATCGAGCCCGACTTGTCGAGCACCAGCATCAAGGCCCCGACTGGGACGACCTTTGCATCGCGAATGGCAAAGCGAACCGGCGACGCTTCCTCAAGCTTGGTATTCGCCCAGCCGCCGGCGCCAAAACTGCTAGGCCCGCCCAGGATCACCAGACCGCAACCCAGTTGCTGCGTGTTGCGGACTAGCAGATCAATCTGACGATCGCTAAAGCTCGTGATCTCTTCGCCGGTCGTTCCGCTCGCCCGGGGCACGTCGGCCAAGATAACGCAGTCGTACGGCTGCAGGTCGGCCATCGACGAAAAGAGTTGATTGCTCGGCTGGACGTCGACTTCCAGCTCTTGCCGTTTCAGGCGTTCGATCAAGTGCGAAAACTGGCCGGTTCGCTCCCAGTCTTCGATCAAGAGAATCCGCCCTTTGCCATGGGCGTTGACGAACGACGTCGCTTCGTTGTTTTGCGACAGCAGGTCGTCTTGTTTGTTCTTGGGCGTGAAGCGGACCTGGTAGGTGTAGAAGTTCGCCTCGCTCAGCTCGTTTTCAAACGAGAAGACCTTCTTGCCCGGGGGCAGCGTCACTTCTTGTTCGGCCAGCACGACTTCCTCGGCGCCGGCTCGACGCACCAGCGAGAGCTTGCCTTCCGCCGTTCGCGCTTCGCCCCCTTCCGGCGTTTCGTTGGTGAGAACGACGCTAGCCTGAAACGTTTGCCCCACGCGAGCGGTTTCGGGCGTCGTCAGCTTCTCGACGATCACTTCGGCCGAGGAGGGGGGCGCGAAAATCGGCGCCACATCGATTCCCACGCCGTTGGCAGCCAGACTGCGCGCGATCGGCAATGCGTCGCCAACCGTTTCGTTGCCGTCCGAGACGATTACGATTCGCCCGGCCGAGTCGGACTGTAGCGAGGCCTGGGCCAGTTGAAGTGCGCCGGCCAGATTGGTTTCGTCCGTTTCGACCGTCGCTAATGAGGAGAGTCGTTTCAGGGGCGGCAGCGGGGCGTCAGTCGGGGGAAACTCGATCGCCGGCTGATCGCCAAACACGATCACGCCAACGCGGTCTCCTTGTGCTTCCCGCCGATGCTCGTCAACTTCGCGGACGACATATTCGACCATCGCCTGGCGTTGGCCGCTGGGGATGCTTTGCGATTGATCGAGCAGGTAGATGACCGTCATGCGGTCGTGTCGCTGCAACGTCTGCGTTTCGGCCAGGGCGGCGATCAGCAACAGAAGAATAAAGGCCCGCAACAGAATGGCGGCGGCCCCGCGCGAGCGGGTCATCACCGACAGCGACTTCCGCCCCAGATGGATCACGATCGGGATCAACAGCAACAGGAGAAAGTACCACGGACTATCGAAACGGATCTCGCTGAACATGCCGGCAGATGATGCTCCGCTAGGGGAAAGAAACGACGAGACTTGATTCTAGCATGATGTAAACCGGCAAACTTCGCTAGCCAATCGCCAAGGGGCGTAGCGGAATTTGCCTCTACGGTACAATACGAGGGACGGACGCTTTCTCTCGAATCGTACGATTTCAAGGCAGACATGGACACTTTTGACGCAATCTACCAGCGACGCTCGATCAAACATTACGATCCGACGCACGAAATGAGCGACGAGGAAATCCGCAAACTGATGGATGCGGCTCTGCAATCTCCCACCTCGTTCAACATGCAGAACTGGCGGTTTGTCGTCGTTCGCGACAAAGCGGTCCGTCAGCAACTACGGGCCGCCGCATACGGCCAGGCTCAGGTCGAAGAAGCGTCAATCGTGGTCGTTCTGTGCGCCCATCTCAGGGCCCATGCGCTCGAGCCAGAGCGGTATTGGCGGAACTCGCCGCCGGATGTCGGCAAAAAGCTGGCCGGCATGCTCTTCAATCTGTACGAGGGAAATGAGCAGTTGCAGCGGGACGAAGCGATGCGGAGCGTCGGCATTGCTGGGCAAACGATCATGCTGGCCGCCAAAGCGATGGGTTACGACAGCTGCCCGATGGTGGGCTATGATCCGGCCAAAGTAGCCGAGGTAATCCGCCTGCCGGAAGACCATGTTCTGGGATACATGATCACTGTCGGCAAAGCGGTGACGCCTGCCTGGCCGAAGCCGGGCCAGTTGGAAGCGGACGAAGTCGTCATCCGCGATCAGTTCTCGTAGTTGCTAGCAACCTTCCCTGAGCGAGTAGGCGCCACGTGATATCATTGAATTTCGCGTTCAGGCTTCCAAAAATGGGTGCAGAAACGAAGAATTTGATACAAGACCGCGTCAACCGAAAGCGATCGATCAACACAAATCTTTTCTCATAAACAACTTACGACGACGCCCAGTCGTTTTGGGAAACCCGGTAAAGAGTCGGAATTACTTTGACAATTCGGGCGAAGACGGTTATCTTCTTCTCTTACGTCCCTTGAGGCCGAAACTTTGGTTGCAAGTCGCACTTTAGTTTCGATTCTCGAGCGACCCCGCCAACTTACCGGATAACACCATCCGGCCCTGCCTAAACAACTCCGCAGCCGAAGATGGCATTTCGGTTCACCAGCTAACCACCAGGGATGATCGGACGTCTTTTTCCCCTTGCGTCCTTCGAAAAGACATTTCGATATTCCTAGCAATCGCAAAATCGCCTGATTAACGGTTTTTTTCGCGAAACCATCTTTCCGACCCGCGCCATATCACACCGTACCCATGTGCCCACCACATCAGGAGAGCATCCGATGCAATGCAAGGGAAATCTGCTAAGCCGACGTAACGCGCTAACGATTGGCGCTATCGGCGGTCTTGGGCTGACGCTCAGCGACATGTTCCGCCTCCGTGAGGCCCGCGCTGAACTGAAACAATACGACAACATCGCCGCCAAGGCGAAGAGCGTCATCCATATCTACCTGCCGGGTGGTATGGCTCAGCAAGAGTCGTTCGATCCCAAGCCGTACTCGCCGATCGAGTATCGCGGCGAAATGGGTACCGTGAAGACGAACACCGGCGAATACTTCAGCGAGACCCTGAAGAAAACCGCGCAGGTTGCTGACAAGATCGCCGTCGTTCGCTCGTTGAGCCACGGCGAAGCGGCCCACGAACGCGGCACGCACAACATGTTCACTGGCTACAAGCCGAGCCCGGCGCTGAACTATCCCTGCTTCGGCTCGGTCATCAGCCACGAGTACGGTCCGCAAAACAACCTGCCGCCGTACGTCTGCATTCCGAAGCAGCCGAACGAATTCGCCGGCACCGGTTACCTCAGCTCGTCGTTCGCTCCGTTCAGCTTGGGCAGCGATCCGGCCTCGGGCGGCTTCAAGGTCCGCGACCTGAGCCTGCCGGGCAACGTCGACGAGAATCGGTTCTCGCGTCGCCGTTCGGCCCTGGATGCGGTCAACGACTACTTCAAACACAAGAACGAATCGGACGCGGTCGTCGCGATGGATACGTTCTACGATCGCGCTTATAGCCTGATCAGCGCTCCGGAAGCTCGCGAAGCGTTCAACATCGACGCCGAAGACGCCAAGGTCCGCGACGAGTATGGTCGCAATCAGGCCGGTCAGCGAATGTTGATGGCCCGTCGTCTGGTCGCCGCCGGCGTCCGCATGGTCACATTGACCTATGGCGGCTGGGACATGCACAACAACATCAGCACCAGCATGCGTCGCACGATGCCCGACTTCGATCAGGCCTACGCCACGCTGATCCGCGACCTCGATCGCAACGGCCTGTTGGACGAAACCTTGGTCATGGTCTCCTCCGAATTTGGTCGTACGCCGAAGGTCAACAAAGACGCCGGTCGCGACCACTGGCCGAAGGTTTTCAGCGTCGCCCTGGCCGGCGGCGGCATCCAAGGGGGTCAGATCTACGGTTCGTCCAACGCGACGGCCAGCGAACCGGAAACCGATCCGGTCTCGCCGCAAGACCTGGCCACCACGATGTACCACCTGATGGGCATCGTCGCCGACAAAGAACTGATGGCCCCCGGCGATCGTCCGATCGAAATCGTCGACGGCGGTAAGGTCGTCAAAGGCCTGTTGGCCTAATAATCCGACTCGCTGGCCTAACCGTTACGGCCTGCCGGCGTGGTTGATCAAGAAACATGTCGGCGCGGCGGACTCTGCAAAGTCGCCTCGCCGCGTGATTATGCTGAGTTTCGCATCCCGGCGTGTGCTCTCGCTCCTCAGGCGCGCCGCGAAGTTGGAGGCGTCGCCTCCCCCCCAATCCCGCCTTTACCATCGCGAACATCCTCCTTCAGAAGGTTGAAGATGAATCGCCATCGACTTTTAGCGATCGCTATTTGCCTCGTCTCGGCCTCCGTCCTCTCTGCGGCCGAACCTCAATTCAGCTCGATTTCGCCCGTCGGCATGCAGCGCGGAACCGAAATCGAAGTCAACCTGCGCGGCGATCGCCTGCAGGACTTCAACGACCTGGTCTTCTACACCCCTGGGCTGTCGCTCAAAGAAATCAAGCCGGTCGAAGACAAAGACAAAGCGAAGAAAGCGGTCGCCGTTATCGTGGCCGATTCCAACTGCCGACTCGGCATGCATGCGATTCGCCTGCGTACCGATTCCGGCGTCTCCAACATGCGAACGTTCTACGTTGGCGCGATGCCGGAGATTCAAGAGAAAGAGCCGAACAGCGATTTCGCCGAGCCGCAAGCGATCGACATGAACGTGGTCGTCAACGGCGTCGTGCAAAACGAGGACGAAGACTTCTTTGTCGTCGAGGTGAAAAAGGGACAGCGCATCGTCGCCGAGTTGGAAGGGCTGCGAATCGGCCGGACCAACTACGATCCCTACGTGGCGATTTTGAACGAACAACGCTTTGAACTGGCCCGCAGCGACGACTCGCCGTTGCTTTATCAAGACTGCACCTGCTCGCTGATCGCCCCGGCTGACGGCCGCTACATCGTGCAAGTTCGTGAGAGCAGCTATGGCGGCAACGGCGCGGCGAGTTATCGCCTGCACGTTGGCGAATTTCCTCGCCCGCTGGGAGTCTATCCCGCTGGCGGTCGCCCCGGCGAAGAAGTCGAAATCACGCTGGTCGGCGATATCGGCGGCGAAACCAAGACCCGCGTCAAGCTTCCCGACGCCCCCGGCGTCTTTGAGTTCTTCGCCCAAACCGAACAAGGAATCGCTCCTTCACCCAACCGCATGCGAGTGATCGATATTCCAAGCGCCCTGGAAGCCGAACCGAATGACGACCGCACCAAGGCGACCGCCATGGAAGCGCCCGGCGCCGCCAACGGCGTGATCAGCGACAAGGGAGATGTCGACTACTTCAAGTTCACCGCCAAGAAGGGGGAAAACTACGACGTTCGCGTCTATGCCCGCGAACCGCTCCGTTCTCCGCTTGATCCGGTCCTCAACGTTTACAACGCGAAAGGCGGCAGCGTGGGCGGCAACGACGACTCTGGCGGACCTGACAGTTACTATCGCCTGAAGGTTCCGGAAGATGGCGAGTACTTCGTCCGCGTCATTGATCACCTGTCGAAGGGTGGCCCCGACTTCATCTACCGCGTCGAAGTGACCCCCGTCGCCCCCGCGCTGACGATGGGCATTCCCGAAAAACGTCGTTACTTCTCCCATGTCGCCGAAGTGCCGCAAGACAACCACTACGCGTTGTTGTTGAGCGCCAAACGCGAGAACTGGGGGGGCGACCTGAAGACCGAACTGAGCGATCTTCCCGAGGGCGTTGAATACGAAATCTTGGAGATGAAGGGGAATCAAACGACCGTCCCCGTCCTGTTCAAAGCGAAGGCCGACGCCAAGCTGGCCGGCGCGCTGGTCAACGTCACCGCCAAGCCGGTCGACGAAAAAGTGAACGTCACCGGCGGCATCAACCAGCGCACGTTGCTGGTCCGCGGCCGGAACAACTCCGACGTTTGGGGGCACAACGCCGATCGCATGACGCTGGCGGTCACCGAAAAGGTCCCCTTCAAGCTCGAGATCATCGAGCCCAAGGCGCCGATCGTTCGTAACGGCTCGATGTCGCTGAAGGTCAAAGCGATTCGCGAGGAAGGGTTCGACGCCGACATCTCGCTCCGCATGCTCTACAACCCATCCGGCATCGGCTCGTCCCGTTCGATCAAAATCGAGAAAGGGAAAGACGAGGCCGAGATTCCGCTGACCGCCAATGGCGGCGCTGAAATCGGCGACTGGAAGATCTGCGTCATTGGCCGCGCCGGCTACAAGTCGGGCGCCGTCGAAGTGGCGACGCCGTTCGCGACGCTCAGCATCTCGGATCGTTTCTTCGACTTCGCCTTTGCCAAGACGGCGATGGAGCAGGGGACCGACCTGCAATACGTCATCGAAGTGACCAAGAAGATTGACTTTGACGGTCCGGCTGAAGTCGAACTGCTGGGCCTTCCCAATGGCGCCACTGCCGAGAAGATCGAGATCACCAAAGATTCGACGCAAGCGGTCTTCACCGTCAAAGCGACCCCCGAAACCAAACAGGGGCGTCACAAGTCGATCATGGCTCGCGCGATCATCATGAAGAACGACGAGCCGATCACGCACACGCTGGGATCGGGCGAAATCCGGGTCGACAAGCCGCGGCCGAAAGTCGTGGAAGCGCCCAAGAAAGAAGAACCCAAGAAAAAAGAAGAGGCGAAAAAGGAAGCTCCGCCCAAGCCGCTCAGCCGACTGGAGCAGCTGCGAGCCGCCAAGGAAGCGGCCCAAGCCGGCAAGTAGTTTCCTGTTTCCTCAACCCAATACCTTCCGCCTTCCCCCCTGGAAGCGAAAAGCATAGCTAGGAGAACTGCTGTGAAACGAATGACAGCCACAGGGATGATCGCCCTCGCGATGTCCATCGGCATGGCCTCGCTGGCCGTCGCCGAATCGGAAATCGTCAAAATCGACGTCTATCCCGAATCGGCCGAATTGCTGACGTCGCGCGATCAGCAACGCTTCGTCGTGCGGGCAATCCGCGCCGACGACGTGACGATCGACGTCACCAGCGAAGCCAAATGGTCGGTCGGCGATGACAAGATCGCCAAGCTGCAAGGGACGACGCTGCTTCCCACTGGCGACGGCGAGACCAAGCTGGCGATCGAATACTCCGGCTTTGAAGCGGAAGTCCCAGTCAAGGTCGCCCAAGCCGACGCCGAACGCCCGGTCAGCTTCAAGTTGGACGTGATGCCAGTCTTCATGCGAGCTGGCTGCAACACCGGCAGCTGCCAT
Source organism: Blastopirellula retiformator (assembly GCF_007859755.1). NCBI lineage: Bacteria > Pseudomonadati > Planctomycetota > Planctomycetia > Pirellulales > Pirellulaceae > Blastopirellula > Blastopirellula retiformator. Next base: position 687,391 of record NZ_SJPF01000004.1, read on the forward strand.
GGCGCTGCCCGGGGCAAAGACGGTTTCCGCCTGTCGCTGTTTGGGTTTGATCCCAAGGGCGACTACGACCGCATCACGCGCGAACTCGCTTCGCGCCGCATCAACTTGGCGGTTCCGCAAGCGAGCCTGCTGATGGAAAAATCGATCGGCGCCGTTCCGCATACCGGGGGCAAGCTGTTCGACCAAGATTCGGAATACTACGCGACCATGATCCGCTGGCTTGAATCGGGCGCCCAGCGCGATCCGAGCGAACCGCCGGTCTGCGAAAAGATCGAGATCTATCCTCCCAAAGCGGTCCTGGAAGGGGAGGGCGCCAAGCAGCAGTTCATCGTTAAGGCGTTCTACGCCGACGGCACGACCCGCGACGTTACCGATCTGGCGGTCTTTTTGACCAGCAACGACAACTCGGTGCCGATGGAGAAAGACGGCATGGCGACCGCCGCCAATCGTGGCGAAGCGTTCGTGATGGCCCGCTTTGATACCCACACTGTCGGCAGCCAGGTGATCGTGCTGCCGAAAGACCTGCAGTACGAAAAGCCGCAAGTCGCCGGCAACTACATCGACGAACTGGTCGGCGCCAAGCTGCACAAGCTGCGGATCGTGCCGAGCGGCCTGTGCTCGGATGAAGAGTACCTCCGCCGCACTACCATCGACATCACCGGACAGTTGCCCACCGCCGAGGAATACGCCGCGTTCGTCGCCGATCAGTCGCCTGATAAGCGGGCCAAGCTGGTCGATCGCCTGCTGGAGCGGAAAGAGTTTGCCGAGATCTGGGCGATGAAGTGGGCCCAGTTGCTGATGATCAAGAGCGAGAACAATCGCGTCAGCTACAAGTCGGCCTTCCTCTACAATTCGTGGCTGCAAGAAAAGATCGCCAACGAGGTCCCGCTCGACGAGATGGTTCGCGAACTGCTGGGCGCAACCGGCGGTACCTTCAGCAACCCGCCGACCAACTTCTATGAAGTGGAACGGAACACGCTGAAGACGGCCGAAAACGTCGCTCAGGTCTTCATGGGCATTCGGACGCAGTGCGCCCAGTGCCACAACCATCCGTTCGATCGCTGGACGATGGACGACTACTACAGCTTCGCCGCCTTCTTCGCCCAAGTTGGTCGCAAGAACGCCGAAGATGAACGCGAACGCATCATCTACGACCGTCGTGGCGGCGATGTCCGGCACCTGGTCGACAATCGCGTCATGACGCCGAAGTTCCTGGGCGGAGTCGAACCTGACCTAAAGGGTCGCGATCGCCGGGAAGTCTTCGCCGAGTGGCTGACCGCACCGGAGAACCCGTTCTTCGCCGCGAACACCGCCAACCGCATCTGGGATCACTTCTTTGGCGTCGGCATCATCGATCCGGTCGATGACATCCGCGTCAGCAACCCGGCCAGCAACCCGGAACTGCTTGACGCTCTCGCCACCAAGCTGATCGAGTACAAGTACGACTTCAAGAAGTTGGTTAAAGACATCTGTGCGTCCAACGCCTACCAGCGGACGACGTTGCCGAACGACTCGAACAAGAGCGACACCAAGAACTTCGCCTACGCTCAAGTTCGCCGCATTCCGGCTGAGCAGTTGCTGGACTGCATCAGCCAGGCGACCGAAACCCAAGACAAGTTCAAGGGGCTTCCGCTCGGCGCCCGGGCGGTTCAGATCGCCGACGGCAAGACTTCGACCTACTTCCTGACCACCTTCGGTCGGGCCGAGCGGGCCACTGTTTGTGCCTGCGAAGCGAAAACCTCGCCGACGTTGTCGCAGGCGTTGCATATGCTCAACGGCGATGCGACCCAGGGCAAGATTGCCAAAGGCAAGCTGGTAAGCGACTGGCTCAACGAAGAAAAGCTGTCGCCGGAACAGATTGTCGAGAAAATCTACGTCCGTTGCCTGAGTCGTCAGCCGACCGACGAAGAAAAAACTCGCCTTATGGCGGTGGTTGATCAAGATGAGAATAAGCAGCAAGCCTTGGAAGACGTCTTCTGGGCGGTGCTTAACTCGCGTGAGTTCCTGTTTAACCACTAAGTCGTGATATCGCTACGAGCGGCGACGGTTAGTCGCCGCTTCTCGCTATTTCCCGCCTCGCTTCCCCCCGACGTTAATCCGCCATGAACAAAATCTCGACGATCGCGATGTTGCTGTTGGGCGCCGCTCCGCTGGCCGCTCAAGAGAAACCAGCTACCGCCAAGGTCACCTACGACGACCAGATCCGGGCGATCTTCCGCGAGCATTGCTTCACTTGCCACAACCAGGGAGAAGCGAAGGGTGGTCTCGCCCTCGATTCGTTCGGCAAGACGATGGAAGGGGGCTCCAGCGGCGGCGTCATTGAGCCGCAAGACATCGAAAGCTCGCGTTTGTGGGACTTGGTCGCGCATATCGACACGCCGATCATGCCCCCCAACCAAGACAAGCTGCCGGCGGCGAAACTTGACCTGATCAAGACCTGGATCGAAACCGGCGCCTTGGAAAACAGCGGGTCGGTCGCCAAGAAATCGAACAAGCCCAGCCTGAAGATGGCCGGCCCCACGACCACCGGCAAACCGGAAGGTCCGGCCGCGATGCCCGAGAACGTTTGGCGTCAGCCGGTCGTTTACACCGATCGCGCCGCCGCTGTTTCGGCGATCACCACCAGCCCCTGGGCGCCGTTGGCCGCGATTGCCGGTCACAAGCAAATCTCGCTCTACAACACCGACAGCGGTGAGTTGCTGGGAGTGCTTCCGTACCCCGAAGGAACTCCGTACATCCTCCGCTTTAGCCGCAACGGCGATTTGCTGATGGCTGGGGGCGGTCGCGGGGGGCACTCTGGTTCAGTCGTGCTGTACGAAGTGCGAACGGGTAAGCGTCTGATGTCGCTGGGGGATGAACTCGACGTTGTTCTGGCCGCCGACATTAATCCGAGCCTGACCCGCGTCGCCCTGGCTGGGCCGCAGCGGATCATTCGCATCTACTCGACCGAGGATGGCTCACTGCTGCACGAGATCAAGAAGCACACCGATTGGGTGACCGCCCTGGAGTACAGCCCGGACGGGGTTCTGCTCGCTTCCGGCGATCGCTCCAACGGCCTCTTCGTTTGGGAGGCGGACGCCGCTCAAGAGTATCTAAACCTGCAAGGCCACAAGGGTCCGATCACCGCCGTCAGCTGGCGTGGCGACTCCAACGTCTTGGCTTCGGCCAGCGAAGACCGATCGGTCAAGCTGTGGGAAATGAACGAAGGGAAAGCGATCAAATCGTTCAACGCCCATGGCGGCGGAACCGAGACGGTCCGCTTTGGCCAGGATGGTCGCTTGGCGACGGCTGGTCGCGACCGAGTCGCCAAGGTCTTCAGCGCCGACGGCAAAGAAGAAAAGAAGACGCCCGGCTTTAGCGACATCGCCCTGGAAGCGACATTGACCTATGACGGCAAGCGTCTGATCGCCGGCGACTGGACCGGTACGGTGCGGATGTGGGACCTGGAAAAAATGGAAGAAGTGGCCCAGTTGCCGCCGAATCCGCCGACCTACGACATGCAAGTCGCCGCCCTGCAAACCGCCGCCACCGCCGCCAAAGCGAAAGCGGATGAATCGGCCGCGCAACTTGCCGCCGCCGACAAGTCGGTCGCCGGCAAGAAGGCGCAGCAAACCGCCAACGCCGAAACGATCGCCCGTCTGCAAAAGGAAGTGGCCGACCTGGCCGCCAACACCAAGCAAGCGGACGGCGATAAGAACGCCCAAATCGCGGCGATCAAACAGAACGACGCCAAACGCAAGTCGCTCGAAGGCGCCATCAACAAGCAAGACCAAGGGCTCGCGCAAGCGACCAAGCAATTGCGGTCGGCCCAAGGCGCCGAAAAGAACGCCTCGGCTCAACGGACCAAGCGACAAGGCGAACTGAAAAACGCCCAGTCGCAATTGGCCAGCGCGTCGAAGTCGCTGGAAGCCGCCCAGCAAAAGGAAGCGGCCGCCAAGGCCGAAGCGGCCCAAGCCAGCGAAGCTGCGACCAAAGCCGCCGCCGCGCTGAAGTCGACCGAAGAGCAACTCGCCTCGGCCGCCGAAGGCGACAAAGAAGCGCTGACGCAACAGGTCGCCGAAAATCGTAAGTCGGCCGACGCCGCCAAGACCGCCGCCGACCAGGCCGCTGAAAAAGCGACCGCCGCCGCCGCGGAAGTCGCCAAGCAGGCCAAAGAAGCGGAAGCCAAATCGGCCGCCGTTAAACAGCTGGAACAACTGGTCGCCAAGGACGACGCGGAAGTGAAGAAGCAGGCCGCCGAAGCGAAGCGTCTCGACGGGGAACGCCAACAGAAAGCGAAAGCCGTCGCCAAGTCGAAGGCCGAGCGGGAAACGGTCAAGAAAGCGATCGCCGACGCTCAAGCCAAGCAGAAGCAACTGGAAGCCGCGATCGCCAACTACGGCAAAGAGACGCAAAAGCGTCAGGCCGAGATTAAGAAGGCCGAAGAAGCGAAAGGCAAACTAGCGACCGAATTGGCCCAGCTCGAAAAGCAGAAGAGCGAAAAAGCGTCTGCCGCCGAAGCCGCTAAGAAGTCGTTGGCCGCCGCCGAAGCTTCGTTGGCTCAGCGAAAGAAGGAAGCGGCCGACTTCGCCGCTCAACCGCAACAGGTTTCGGCCGAAGCGAAGCCGTCGGAGACGCAGGTTTCTGACAACGTCAACTAACTGCCTGTTACGTCGCTATTTTGGGATCGCATCCCTGCGATCCAGCAGCCCGTTGAGAAAATCAACGGACTGCGAAAGACGGTCGCAACCAGACGATTCAGGACGCAGGAGAAGGCGCCCCAGCGGTTCCTTGCTCCTGGTCGTTTCTTGCTAGTAGGCGACGACGCTTTCCGTGTCCTGATCGGGACGCAGTTTCTGTAGCGTCGCTTCCGCCTCGACCGCCATCATTCGCACGTCGCTACCGACGGCAATGAACTGCATCCCTTGTTCGGCCCGCGACAGCGCCTGCTCGGCGGTCAGCACATGCATCCCGGTCGGCGTGCCAACTTCTTTGCCGGTTGCAATCACTTGCTGAATCAGCGCTTCGTGGCCTTCCTTGGTCGGACTTGGATCTTTCACCGTTTTCATCTGCGCCCATAGATCATTCGGCCCAATGAAAATCGCGTCACAGCCCGGCAGGGCATAGATCTCTTTCGCGTTGGCCACGCCGAGCGGACTTTCGGTCTGCAGCACGACCAGGATCTCATCGTTTGCGTGGGCGTAATATTCCTCTGGCGTGGCGTCGAAGTTCATCGAGTGCATCCCGCCCCCGACGCTGCGACTGCCCTGCGGCGGATACTTGGCGGCCGCGATCGCCGCTTTCGCTTGTTCCACCGTATCGACCATCGGCACGACGATCCCCCAAGCCCCCGCGTCGAGCGCCCGCTTGATCAAGTCATGGTCGCCGCGCGGCACCCGGGCCAGCGGCACGCCGCCGGCGTCGGCAATGGCGCCAAACAGTATCGCCGCCTGGTTCCAGTCGATTGGCGAGTGCTCCATATCGAGCGTCAGCCAATCCCACGGCATGCGGGCCAGCGTCCGGGTCGCGTAATGGTCTCCCAGCGAGAGCCAGACGCCAAAGGTTGGCTCGCCGCTGTTCAGCTTCCGCTTAACCCGATTTGTACGCATGATCGTTCCAGTCGCTACGATGGGAGGGAGGGGATACGAAAGTGTTTCACAATCGCCGGGGCGTCACAAGCGCAGGGTAGTTTTTCGGTGCAGAGTTGCCCAGTGGTATAATCGAACATCGCCCCCAACCTCCTCACGCTTTCGAGGAACGCTTCCATGCAACGTATTTTCTTGGCTCTTTTGCCATCGCTGCTGTTTGGCTGGCTAACCAGTCCGACTCTCGCCCAAGATCCCGCGGCCGTCGCTCGCAAGCAGATGGTCGACGAGGCGGTGATCGCCAATGGCGTCAAGGATCAGCGGGTGATCCAGTCGCTGCTCGACACGCCGCGGCACGAGTTCGTCGCGTACAAATATCGCTCGCAAGCCTATTACGACATGGCGCTGCCGATCGGGGGGCAGCAGACGATTTCCTCTCCGTTTATCGTCGCCTACATGACCGAGTCGCTCGAGCCGCAACCGGATGATAAGGTGCTGGAAATCGGAACCGGCAGCGGATTTCAGGCCGCCGTGCTGAGCCCGCTGGTGAAAGACGTCTACTCGATCGAGATCGTCCCAGAACTGGGCCGCAGCGCCGCACGCACCCTACGCCGGCTTGGCTACAACAACGTTCATACGAAGATCGGCGACGGATTCCAGGGCTGGGCCGAGCACGCCCCGTTCGACAAGATCATCGTCACCTGCTCGCCCGAGAAGCCGCCGCAACCGCTGATCGATCAGCTGCGCGAAGGAGGGCGGATGGTGATTCCCGTCGGTGAGCGCTATCAGCAGGTTCTTTACCTGTTTACGAAGCAGGATGGGAAACTCGTTTCCGAGGCGCTCCGCCCGACGCTGTTCGTCCCGATGACCGGCAAGGCGGAAGACAATCGCGAGGTCAAACCCGATCCGCTGCATCCGCAGGCCGCCAACGGCGACTTCGAGGCCGACCTGCAAGAGCATGGCCAGATGGAAGGCTGGTACTATCAGCGGCAATTTGAGTTGGTCAAGGATGGGGACGCCCCCCAAGGAGAACGGTACGTCCGCTTTCGCAACACCGATCTGGGACGGACGTCGATGGCGCTGCAAGGATTCGGCGTCGATGGCGAACATGTCCATCGGTTGCGGATCACGGGGTGGGTGAAAACGAAGGACATCGGACTGGGGCCTGACCGCCGTGAAGCGCCGATGATCGCCGTCACGTTCTATGATGCGGCCCGCCGCGACGTTGGCCGGGGCGTGGTCGGTCCCTTCTTGCGAGACACCGGTTGGCAGCAGATCGATGAGACCATTCGAGTCCCCCCAGTAGCCCGGGAAGCGCTGCTACGCATCGGGCTGTTTGGATCAACCGGCGAGGCTTGCTTCGACGACGTGAAAATGACCCCTCTTTTGGATTAATTTTCATTAACCTTCCGTAATACGGTCTTCAGCGGTGGCTTATGAAGAATCTGCACCAATTTGGCAGAGTTTCACAAGTCGTCAAATTTTGCCTATTCTGCTTGAACTCTAGTTAGAGCATGTTATGTTCGAGTGACAGCAGCTGGCGCCGCCAGCACGCTCTACTGTCGGCAAGACGACGTTTTTAGACGCTCAGGAGATACAGCAAGATGGCGAGGCTAGGACACAAGGCGGCTGCAATGGCCGCCGTAATGGCGATCGGATGCATGTCGACCACGGCCCAGGCCGGTTGGCATGGATGGTGGGGCGGTTCGAGCGGCGGAAGCTCGGGCACGTGGGGCGGAAGCTCCGGCAGCTGGGGTTCCAGCGGCGGCTACTATTCCAGCGGCGGAAGCTCGGGAAGCTCGGGCGGTTCCAGCGGCTATTACTCGAGCGGCGGAAGCTCGGGCGGTTCCAGCGGTTACTACTCGAGCGGTGGAAGCTCGGGCAGCAGCGGCGGCGGCTTGATCAGCCGTCTGATCGACCATCACCGCGCCAAGAAGTACTATCGCAGCCACTACTCGAGCGGCGGTAGCTCGGGCGGATCGAGCGGTTACTATTCGAGCGGCGGTAGCTCGGGCGGAAGTTCGGGCGGCAGCTCGGGCGCCTATGGCGGTAGCTACTACTACGAAGCTCCGGCCACCCCCGCTACGCCGGCCACTCCGGCTCCGGCTGACTCGATGACGCCGTCGACGATGACCAGCGTCCAAAGCAACGCCGTCATCAACGTCAACGTTCCGGCCGAAACCAAGATCTTCGTCAATGGCAAAGCCACGACGAGCGAAGGTCTGAGCCGTCGTTTCGTTTCGCGTAACCTGATGCCGGGCTTCAAGTACGTCTATCAACTGCGTGCCGAGAGCATGGTCGATGGCAAGAAAGTGGTCGAAACCAAAGAAGTTCAACTGGGCGGCGGCGACTCGGCCAACGTCTCGTTCGAGTTCAATGGTTCGGGTGAAGAACAGGTCGCTAGCGATCCGGTCGACACCAAGTTGACCCTGCACGTTCCCGCCAACGCCAAAGTGACGCTGGCTGGTAACGACACCGCCTCGACGGGCGAAACTCGCACCTACAACACCAGCACCCTGAAGCAGGGAGACGTGTGGAACAACTACACGATCCTGGTGACCGTTAACAAGAACGGCCGCGACATCACCAAAGAGAAGGTGATCAACCTGGCCGCCGGCGACGATCGCAACATCTCGTTCGACTTCGACGCGACCGAACTGGCCTCGGCCAACTAAGCGATTCGACTCGCTGACAATCGGTTTAAACCATAAGACCCTCGCATCCGGACTTTCCGCTGCGAGGGTCTCTTTTTGCGCGCAGCGGGATAATCGGCCGCACCTGGTCGATAACTGGGGGTGTCAAAACCTTGTATTTGCACCCGTATTTAACGTCGAATCGTTCGCCATGGCGAAGCCCCGCAGAAGTCTCCAGCCGCCCGTCGCTCCCCAGCCGAGCCTCTCGGCCAGTGCTCAGGAGCCCGAGCCCAAACCGCAGCCGCGGATCATCTGGAGCGGCGCCGTGCGGGGCTGGGTCAGCGTCTTAATCTTGATCCATGTGACGGCGTTGTTCGTCGGACCTTGGGCTTCTCCGCCGCCATCCAGCTACTTGTCGCAACAAGTCGAGCGGCTTTACGAACCCTATCTGCGGACCGTCTTCCTGAAGGACCATGGCTATCGCTTCTTCGCGCCCAACCCCGGCGCCAGTCACCTGGTTCGGTACGAACTGTTGGACGCCGAGGGGAACAAGATCGGGGAAGGGCGGTTTCCCAATCTCGATGTTCATTGGCCGCGTCTGCTATACCATCGCCATTTCATGATCAGCGAATCGCTGAACAACGTTACCAGCATTCCGGCCGAAGCGCCGGCCGATGACGCTCCGGCGGATGTGAAGGCGGGTTACCAGAATGCGGTTCGACTGCGCGACGCTTACTTTGAATCGATCGCCCGCTATCTGGCCTACGAACATGACGTTCCCCAAGTGAAGCTGGTGCTGATCGAACATGGCATCCCGCATCCGCTGGATGTCGCCGAAGGCATGTCGCTGTCCGATCCGTCGCTCTACCGAGAACGAGAAGTGGGCGTCTATCAGCGCGACGACTTGCTGTTGAAGCCGGTCGCCCCGAAGCCTACCGAGATTCCCGCCACGATCGCGGCTCCGCCGCAAGAGGCTGAAGAGATATGATTCGCCAGTACCTGCAGGAACTGTATCGCGGCGTTGTTGGCGGCTGGAATCGCTTCTGGTTTACGCCCACCGATCCCGCCACGCTCGGCGTCATCCGCATCCTAGGCGGCGCGATGATCTTTTACACGCACCTGGTCTGGTCAATCGACCTGGTTGGCTTCATGGGCGCGAGCGGGCGTTTCTCGGCCGACCTGACCAGCCGCATGCAGGGACAAAGTCCCTTCGCGTGGAGCTACTTGCCGTTGATCGACGATTCGCCGGCCCTACTGTGGACGGCTCATATCATCGCGCTGGTGATCCTGGCGATGTTTATGGTCGGTTTCAAAACGCGAATCACCGGCGTGCTGACGTTCATCATCACGATGAGCTACGTCCATCGTGCGCCTGGCGCGTTGTTTGGCCTGGATCAGGTCAACGGGATGCTCGCGACCTATCTGATGCTGGGAGCGGCCGGCGAAGCGTATAGCGTCGACCATTGGCTGAAGCGGAAACGAAACGTCCGGATGGACGGCCCGCGCGAGAGCACGATCGCCAACATCTCGATCCGCCTGATCCAGATCCACATGTGCATCATCTACCTGTTCGCCGGGCTCAGTAAACTGGGGGGCGAAACGTGGTGGGACGGTTCGGCGATGTGGGGCGCGGTGGCCAACTCCGAGTATCAATCGCTCGACATGACCTGGCTGGCCGCCTATCCGATCTTGATCAACCTGCTGACGCAGATCAGTCTGGCCTGGGAAATCTCTTATACGGCGCTCGTCTGGCCGCGGCTGACCCGTCCGCTGGTCATCGGCATGGCGATTCCGCTTCACCTGGGCATCGCCGTCGCGATGGGGATGATCACGTTTGGCCTGGCGATGTTGATCGCCAACATGGCGTTTATCTCGCCGTGGATCATTCGTCGCATCGAAGCGGCGATTGCCGAGCGGCTCGCAAAATAACGACTTACGTCGTTATTTTGGGATCGCAACCGTGCGATCACGCAGTCCGTCGAGAAAATCAACGGACTGCTAGCTAGCAGCGATCCCTGCCAGCACGCGTCGGCAAATTTTGGCTAATCGTTAAAGTTCGCCACGCGAAGTGCCGATGCCTGAAGATATGCCGGTGAAAGGGAAGGAACCCTCGCTAGCAGCACCGCGCTCCAGGGAAGGATCGACGCACATGCAAACCGAATCGAGACGACTACCGCTATTCACGTTTCCCGTTCTGGCGATCTTGCTGGTCGGCAGCGGCTGCAGCGGAGTGCCGTTGGCCCCTCAGGCGGAACCGGAAGTCGCCCAGCAGGCGCAACAAGGTCCGCAATACATCGTCGAGCTTCTGGACGAGAACCATCGCGGCGAAACGAAGAAGTTGCCGCTGACGCCCGGCGCCACGGTGCAAACCGCGATCGACGCTTCCCAGGCTCGCAAGAAGTTCAGCCGGTTCCACGTCGCCGTGTCGCGACTGCCTGCCTATCCCGGGGCGCCGCCGCAAAAACTTGTCTCTGGCTATGACCACGTCGGCAAGCAGGTTCCGATGGAATACGACTACTCGCTCCGTCCTGGCGACCGCGTCGTGATCTTGAAGGATACCGCCAACTCGATGGACGACATGTTCGGCTCGATCCTCAATCCGCTGCGCACCGCGGCGGGCACCCCGACTGTCGGCTCGAACCCGCTGCAATACGACTAGGCGAAGATCACCAGGCGTTCGCGTCGCTACTCGGCGACGCGCCACCGCCGATTAAAGAGCCAGGTCATCGAGCAAAAGAGGACCAGGTTCAATAGCACCGTGAAAGCGGCGTAGTAGCCAAACTTCGGCCAGCTTCCGAGGATCGTCTCTCCCTGGTCCCCGACCTGAAAATTCATCGGCACATTCCAAGTCGCCGCAAAGGGGCTCATGATCGTGAACCGATCGGCCCAGTTCACGATCGCTTCGTTGGTGACGATCACTTCTGCCGGTGCGTCAGGCGGCGTATGTCCAAACGCCAGGTCGGCGAAATAGGCGAACGCCAGCGGCCCGGCGAACATCACGATGATCACCAGATAGGTCGTCATCAAGCTATGCGCCGTCTTCCGAAAGTTGACCGAGGCGAATAGCGCCAACATCGACGTTGTAAAACAGGTTAGCGCGATCACCAGCAGATAGCCGAGCACCGACGTGAAGTTCTCCCAATAGTGCGAAACCATCACGCAGGCCAACAACAGCGGCCACAATAGGAACGCGGTCAACACCGTCGAAACGCGTAAGCCGGCCAGCAACTTGCCCGAGAGAATCTGCCACGGCGAGATCTCGGTCGTCAGCAGCAGATCGAGCGTCTGGCGTTCTCGTTCCGACGTAATGCTGCCGGCCGAAAAGACCGGACCAACCAGCATGTTGAACAGCACGACGTACGAAATGTAATACGGCGCATTGTGCGGCCAGATGTACAGGCAGATCGCCATCAACGGGATAGCCAAAACCATGCTGACCTGGATCACCACCCGCAGCATTAACGTGCCTTGGGCGAAGATCTCGCTGTGGATCTCTTTCTCGTAGACCGGGTTGGCGCTGTCTTCGAGCAGCTTGGTTCGTTTCGGCGGGGCGAACAGACGATCGGGGAACTGATCGCGCTGAATCACCAGCCCGACCGCTTCTTCCGCTTCTTTATCGAGGTCGACGACCTCGCCCCCTTCGCTGCCAACATCCGGCGGATAGAGCAAGCGGCGCGACGTGACCGCAAACAAGATCGAGCAAATCAGCGCCGAGGCGATCGGAACCAACGACAGCAGCACCACCAGACGCGCGGCGCCTTGTCCCTGAAACGATTGCCAGAACATCGCGCCGACCAGGGCGATTGGCAGAATAATCAGGTACGAAACGACCAGCGACGAAGCGGTCCGCTGGAAATAGCTGCTACAGGCGATGCTGATCATGCCGAACGTCGCCACCGCTACCATCAACAGAAAATAGGCGGCGATCACTTCGTACAGCGACACGCCTCCCAGCGGCAAACATAACAGCACGATCGGCAGCGAGGTAAATATCAACAGCGCCAAGTGAGCCAACGACGCCATCAACTTGCCGACGACGATCGCCCCCGGCTTCAGCGGACTGGCGAGCAGCATCTCGTACGTCTTGCGCTCTTTCTCGCCGGTCAAAGTCCCGGCGGCGAAACTGGGCGCCATCATCGACGCCAGGATGAATTCGCCCAGAAAGAAGAGATTGAACAGCTTCTGCGCTTCGGCTCGATTGCCTTCCGGGTCCCAACGTTCGACCTGCGGCCAAGCGGCATAGACGACGCCGGCCAGCAGAACGTGAAACAGGAACAAGAGCACGAACGAGCGAACCGTTCGCAAATTGACCAACAATTCCCGCTGCAGCACGGGATTTTCAACGAGGTACATCCAGGCGTTCGCTCCGTCCGCGGTCGCTTAATAAAGAATCTGGCGTCATTGTAAGCAGTCGTGCGCCACTACGCCCACCACTTTGTTGATGGAACCGCCCAGAAGAAGCAACTTATTGAGATTGAATTGCGAATTTCGGCACTCTGCGCCTGGGCGCAAATGAGACAGGTTATCTTTTGGAAGAAAAGTAAGCTCCTACGCCATATAGACTTAGTCGCACGTCGACAGCCGCCGAAAGAACGCTAGGATTAAGGTAGAAGTTGAGACTAACCGCGAGCCAAAGGGCGTCGGAAACCTGCCGACGCCTGCCGCCAGCATGACATACGCCTCGTAAGGAGATTCCATCATGGACCAAGCCGTCATCGACAAGCTGAATGACATTCTGCGGCACGAATGGACCGGCGTCGCCCAATATTCGCAAGCTGGTTTCGTTGTGACCGGCCTGATGCGGGAAGTTTACTCCGACATGTTCCTGGACAGCGCCAAGGAATCGTTCGGCCACGCTAAGAAGATCGGGCAGAAGATTTCGGCCCTGGGCGGCGTGCCGACCGTCGAACGGAACCCGGTCAAGCAATCGACCGACCTGGTCGAGCTGCTCGAAATCGGCCTCGAATTCGAGTCGAAAGCGGTCGCCCTGTACACCGAAGTGCTGAAGATGGTCGACGGCAAGAATCGCCCGTTGGTGATCTTGCTCGAAGACATCCTGCTGGAAGAGCAGGAGGGAGTCGACCACATCTCGCTGATCCTAAAGGATCACGCCGGATCGGCCGTCAGCGGCAAATCGTCGAGCAAGGTTGGCTAGGATCGCGATTCGGCCAAGAAACTAGGCCGATTCCGCTCGCCAGACCTTCAAATGAGACGCAAAAACGTCGGATCGCTCGCCAGCGATTCGGCGTTCTTTTTTGGCTTCGGCCACCATTTGGGGCATGGCGCCGGCTTCCCCCAACGCCTGACGCATCGGCGCCAGTTGATCGACGGCCAGACGAACGCTCGATTGGGTGAACCAACCGACCCGTTCTCCCCCCCACGATTGCTGACGCACTTCGACGTGGCTTTCCCCCGTTTCGGCGGTGCAAATAACAATCGCGGTCCGCTCTCCGTCCGTAGAGGCGTAGACAGTATTGACCGTAAATTCTTGAGCGATCTGCATCGGGGATTCGCAATGGGGAAGAAGACGGTGCTTTGGAGAAAATGAGACTCTGTCTCATGTGCACTGCAATTATCGAGTCACCGCAGCCCAATGTCAAGCGCAAACGATTCAGGGCTGTAGGATTCTGTTACGACAACCGGTACGTCGCGACCCGAGCGCGCAGAGATGCTTTAATTTTAGGCAAATTCCGCCCCCAACGTTTTGCCCGGTGCTAACTTAGCAGTCCGTTGATTTTCTCGACGGACTGCGTGATCGCACGGATGCGATCCCAAAATAGCGACGTAAGTCGTTATTTTGGGAGCCGCGAAGAGCTACGCTCTGAGCCTGGCGAGGTTGAAAAATGCCACGATGGCATTTTTCAACAGGCAGTTAGAGCAAAATTATACGCGGGCCCGAGATTTGCTCGGTAGTATCCGCATAATCCCGTTTATCCGACTAGCGACAAAAGCAAAGCCGCACGCAAAAGGCAACTTAGAAGATGGCGATTCTGACCGCGCTGCATCATTCGACTTACTACAAATATGACCGCCACATCGGGATGGGAGCACAAACGATCCGCTTGCGTCCAGCCCCACACTGTCGCACGCCGATCCACAGCTACTCGCTGAAGATCAGTCCGTCGAACCACTTCGTGAACTGGCAACAAGATCCGTTCGGCAACTTCGTGGCTCGCGTCGTCTTTCAGGAGCCGATCGATCACTTCCGCGTCGACGTCGACCTGATCTCCGAGATGACGGTCATCAACCCGTTCGACTTTTTCGTTGCGCCGGAGGCCGAGTATTTCCCGTTCACCTACGAAGGTCCGCTGAAGGTCGACCTGCTGCCGTTCCTAGAAAAGGAATCGCCCGGTCCTCTCTTTGACGAGTTCGTCGCTTCGATCGATCGTACGAAGCGGAAGACGATTGACTTCGTCGTCGATTTGAACCGCCGCGTTCACGAAGAAATCAACTACGAGATCCGGATGGAGCCGGGCGTCCAGACGCCGGAACAGTCCCTCTCGCTGAAGCGCGGCTCGTGCCGCGACTCGGCCTGGCTGCTGGTACAAACGCTGCGGCACCTAGGCCTGGCGGCGCGGTTCGCCTCGGGCTATATCATTCAGCTGAAGCCTGACGTGAAGTCGCTCGACGGTCCCTCGGGCAGCGAGTACGACTTCACCGACTTGCACGCGTGGGCCGAAGTCTTTTTGCCGGGCGCCGGTTGGATCGGGCTCGACGCCACGTCAGGCTTGCTTGCCAGCGAAGGACATATTCCGCTCGCTTGCACTCCCTCGCCGATTACCGCGGCGCCGATCGATGGCGGCCACGAACCGTGCGAAAACGTCGAGTTCAGCTTCGGCATGAACGTTTCCCGCTTCTGGGAAGATCCGCGGGTCACCAAGCCGTACGCCGACGAGGAATGGGACAAGATCTACGCCCTGGGCAACGAGGTCGATCAACGCCTCGAAAAAGCGGACGTCAAAATGACGATGGGTGGCGAGCCGACTTTCGTCTCCATCGATGACATGGAAGGGGACGAGTGGAACACGACCGCCGTCGGTCCAACCAAGCGACGCTTGGCCGACGACATGATGCGACGGATGTACAACCGATTCGCTCCCGGCGGTTTGCTGCACTACGGCCAGGGCAAATGGTATCCCGGCGAACAGCTTCCCCGTTGGGCCTTCCGCTGTTATTGGCGCGAAGATGGTCAACCGATCTGGGAAAACCCGGAACTATTTGCGATCGACCACATCGACTACGGCCACACCGCCGACGTCGCCAAAGAGTTTGGCGTGATCCTGGCCGACAAGTTGCAGGTCAATCCGCAGCACGTGAGCTTCGCCTACGAAGACGCCTATTACTACGCGTGGCGCGAACGCCGCATGCCGGCCAACGTCAATCCGTATGATTCCAAGATCGACGACAAAGAAGAGCGAGCCCGCATTGCCCGCGTCTTTGAGCATGGTCTGTCCAATCCGGTCGGCGTGATCTTGCCGGTGCAATACGCCTGGTGGGAACAAGAGCCGCAATGGAAGAGCGGCGAGTGGGTTGTTCGCAGCGATGAATTGTTCCTGATCCCCGGCGACTCGGCGATGGGTTTGCGATTGCCGCTCGACTCGCTGATTTGGGAAACCAAGAACGAACGCTCGGTCCTCTTTCCGCTCGACCCGCTGGCGGAACGCACGCCGCTGATGTCGTACGAGGAACTGGTCGCACGTCGCAGCAGCGGTATGGAACTGCTGACTGGCGCTACGCAAGGAACCGCCTACGCCCGTCACCAAGCCAACGGCGGCTTCGGCAACAGCCCCCGTCCGGGTCAGGGGATCCACGGGCAGTCGCTCACCGGGCGTCCCGAATCGGGCGATCGCAATGGGCAGCAAGGTCATAGCTGGTCCGATACCAACTACAACTCGTCGGTTATCCGGACGGCGCTCTGCATCGAAGCCCGCGAAGGGCGGCTGCATATCTTCTGCCCGCCGGTGGATCGCATCGAGGCCTACCTTGACCTGATGGCCGCGGTCGAGATGACCGCCAAAGAAATGAACGTGCCGGTCGTGATCGAAGGCTACCTGCCGCCGCACGACGATCGAGTGAACCACTTCAGCATCACTCCCGACCCAGGCGTGATCGAAGTCAACGTCCATCCGGCGCACAATTGGAATCAACTGTGCGAGATCACCAATGGCGTTTATGAAGACGCCCATTACTCGCGTCTAGGAACCGAAAAGTTCAATCAGGATGGTCGCCACACCGGCACCGGCGGCGGCAACCACGTCGTGATGGGCGGTCCGACGCCTGGCGAAAGCCCGTTTCTGAAGCGTCCCGACCTGCTCCGCAGCTTGGTCGCTTACTGGCACAACCATCCGTCGCTGTCGTACTTGTTCAGCGGTTCGTTTATCGGCCCCACCAGTCAGGCGCCGCGCGTTGACGAAGGTCGTCGCGACTCGATCTACGAACTACAGATCGCGTTTGAGCAGATTCCAGAAAACGGCGACTGTCCTCCCTGGCTGGTCGACCGCATCTTCCGCAATCTGTTGACCGACATGACCGGCAACACGCACCGGTCCGAGTTCTGCATCGACAAGCTCTTCTCGCCCGACGGCAGCGCCGGTCGCCGCGGCTTGCTCGAGTTCCGGGCGTTTGAAATGCCCCCGCACGCTCGCATGAGCCTGACGCAGCAACTGTTGCTGCGGTCGCTGGTTGCCCGCTTCCTGGAAGATCCGTACCGCGCGCCGCTGGTTGGCTGGGACACGACATTGCACGATCGCTTCATGCTCCCCCATTTCGTGTGGCAAGACTTTGAAGATGTCATTTCGGAAACGAATCAGCACGACTTCCCGCTGAAGCAGGAATGGTTCGCTCCCCACTTTGAGTTCAAATTCCCCAAGATTGGCGAGTTTTCGCAACGTGGCGTCCAAGTCGAGTTTCGCTCGGCAATCGAGCCATGGTACGTCTTGGGTGAAGAACAAGCGTCGCAGTCGACCGCTCGCTATGTCGACTCGTCGCTAGAACGTCTGCAGGTGCTGGTCAGCGGCATGACGCCGGACCGTTACATGATCACCTGCAACGGTCGCAAAGTTCCGCTTCACCCGACTGGGGAACAAGGGCAATTTGCGGCAGGGGTGCGGTACCGCGCCTGGCAGCCGCCATCTTGCTTGCACCCAACCATTCCGGTGGACGAACCGCTAACGTTCGACCTGTTTGACATTTGGCAACAGCGTTCACTCGGGGGATGCCGATATTTTGTCGGTCACCCAGGCGGCAATAATCCGGAAAGTTTTCCGGTAAACGCCTTCGAGGCGGAAGCCCGTCGCGTGGCAAGATTCCATCAAATGGGGCACACAGCCGGCAAGATGCCGATGCCACAAGTGGAATCGAATCCCGACTTCCCCTTCACGTTAGATTTACGCCGCGGTAAAACGGTACGGAAGTGAGCCCCCATCGTCGCGATCCATTAGATCCGTCGACTTCGACGTCTACCCCACTCCCGAACGGCAATTCCGTGTCGAATGCTTCCCCGAACGCACCGACCATGCCTGCTCTCTTTTCCCAATATCGGAAAGGGGAGGGGGTCTATGACGAATTGTATGACGCCAGCGGAGTGCGGCCGACATGGGCGCCCTTCGTCCAGGCGGTCGAAAGCCTCGGCGTAGAAGGCTTCAAGCGGCGGTGGCTGCAGGCCAACCGAGCGCTCAACCGGAACGGACTGGCCTACAGCGCGTGGAAAGATAGCGATCACGAAGTTCGCCCCTGGGAACTCGATCCGATTCCGCTGTTGATTTCGAGCGCCGACTGGATAGCGGCCTCCAAAGGACTCCAGCAACGAGCGCGGCTGCTGGAAGCGATTCTGACCGACGTCTACGGCCATCAGGAGTTGATGAAAAGCAACATCCTGCCGCCGGAGGTGATTTTCAGCCATCCCGGCTTTTGTCGGTCGTTCCATCGCCAGCGTCCGCCGGCGAATCACTTCCTCCATTTCTACGCCGCCGACATCGCACGTTCGCCCGACGGCAAATGGTGGGTGTTGGCCGATCGTACCGAAGCCCCGTCAGGCGCCGGCTTCGTGCTCGAAAATCGTCTGATCCAATCCCGGACGTTGCCGACTGTCTTTCACCAGGCGAACGTTCAGCGGCTGGCCCAATACTTTCTAGCGTACAAGCGAGCCGTCGCTGCGGCGGCGCCCCGGGTCGAGAACCCCCGCGTCGCCATCCTGACGCAAGGCTCGGCCGGCCCCAACTACTTTGAAGACGCTTACCTGTCGCGCTATCTCGGCTACACGCTGGTCGAAGCTTCCGACCTGGCGGTTCGCAATCACAAGGTGATGCTGAAGACGCTGGGTGGACTCATTCAGATCGACGTGATCATTCGCCGCACCAACAGCGACCAATGCGATTCGCTCGAGTTGAGCCATGCCAGCGAAGGAATCCCTGGTCTGCTGCAAGCGTCGCGTAACGGCAACGTCGCAGTGATCAATCCGCTGGGATCGGGCCTGGTCGAATCGCCGATCTTCATGGCGTTCATGCCGAAGCTCTGCCAGGAGCTGTTTGGCGAGCCGCTGATCATGCCGGGCGTCGCGACCTGGTGGTGCGGCGATCGCGAACAAATGGACTACGTCGTCGACAACCTCGACAACCTGATCGTCAAACGGGCCTATCGCCTGCGTGGCCGCGAGCTGGCGTTCGCCAACATGCTGCGCAATCAATCGCGCGAAGCGACGATCAAGATGTTGCGCAGCGACCCCACCCAGTTCGTCGCCCAGGAAGTAGTCAAACGCTCGACTTGCCCGGTCTGGAAATCGCAAGGAATCGCCCCGGCGCCAATCGCCATGCGGGCCTTTGCGGTCGCTTCGGGTGAAGACTTCGAGGTGATGCAGGGGGGACTGGTTCGCGTGTCGGCGGCGCCCGATCCGCTAGAGATGTCGATCCTGGCCGGTGAGAAAAGCAAAGACGCTTGGATCTTGTCGGACGGCCCGGTCAGTCGCATTTCGCTGCTGCAAAAGCCTGGCGCCTCGATCGAGTTGAAGCGAACCGGCGGCGAACTGCCGAGCCGCGTCGCCGAGAACCTCTTCTGGTTGGGACGCAACCTGGAACGGGCCGACGTCAGCGCTCGCTTGCTGCGAGCCACGATCATCCGCCTGACCAGCGAATCGATCTTGGAAGAACAGCCCGAAACGCCGGCCCTGATGCGGGCGCTGGCCGACATTGGCCAGATCGACGCAGGCTACGGCGTCGACGAGATTCGCCGCCAACTGCCGCCGCTGGAAACGGCGCTGCCGCCGGCGGTGTTTGACGCCTCCGACTCGTTCAGCATGCGGGCGATCGTCACCGAGATCTTCCGCCTGACGACTCGATCACGCGATCGCGTCTCGTCCGACAGCTGGCGAATATTGCATCGTATCGACAAGAGCTTCACGCCGCCGAAGGTGGGCCAGTGGGATCTTTCCGACGTGTTGGCGCTGCTCGACGATCTAATCCTCGATCTCGCGGCTTTCAGCGGCATCGTGTCGGAGAGCATGACCCGCACGCAGATCTATTACTTCCTGGATATGGGACGCCGGATCGAACGGGCGCTGCAGCAGGTTCGCTTGCTCCGCAACTGCCTGATCGAACCGACCGGCGATCTGACCGCCATCCTGGAAGCGCTGTTGGAAATCTCCGACAGTACGATGACCTACCGCTCGCGCTATCTGGCCGACGTCCAAATGCCGGCGGTGCTCGACTTGCTGCTGACCGACGAGACCAACCCTCGTTCGATCGCGCGGCAATTGGTCCAATTGCTGGACCACGTCAACGCGCTTCCGGTCAACGCCGGCACAGGACTGTTTTCGCTGGAACAACGTCTGGCGATGATGCTGCTGAACGAAACGCGGATGTGCGATGTGACGGTCTTCCGTGATGGGGAGGACCTCGACCCGAACGCGCCGCTAAGCCTATTGCTGCAAGAGATTGAGTCGCTGCTGCCGAAGTTGTCCGACGCTTTGTCGAATCGTTACCTGGTCCATGCAGGTCTCCATTCGCACCTCACCGAATTTCGCCTGTAACGGCAAGCCACCATCGAGACATGCAGTACCGCATTTCGCACACGACGAAATACTCCTACGCCGAACCAGCCTCGGTTTGTCATAACCTGGTTCATTTGGCGCCAGCGAACTTTCCCCGTCAGGCGGTTCACGAGTATCGTCTGACCGTGCAACCGTCGCCGCCGACCATCGTCAATCGCCGCGATTACTTCAACAACCGGGTCGACTACTTCTCGGTTACCGAGCCCCACCAAGGTTTAACGATCACCGCCAGCAGTCGCGTTGACGTGTCGCCGCCGGTCCCGATCACCGACAACCCGCCGTGGGAACAGATCGCGGCGCAGTTCAATCCGGGATCACCACGTATCTTGTCGGTACTGCAATTTGCCTTCAAGTCGCGGCACATCCCGATTCTGGAGCAGTTGCGGCAATACGCGAAAATCTCGTTCACCAAGAATCGCCCGATCTTCGACGCTGCCCGCGAGCTGACCAAGCGGATCCGCACCGACTTCAAGTACGATTCGACCGCCACATCGATTCATACGCCGGTTGCCGAGGCGTTCGCCCGCCGGCATGGCGTTTGTCAGGACTTCGCCCATGTGGCGATTGGTTGCCTCCGTTCTATGGGACTCCCGGCTCGCTACGTCAGCGGTTACCTCCGCACGCTGCCTCCGCCGGGCAAACCGCGTCTGGTGGGCGCCGACGCTTCTCACGCTTGGTTCTCGGTCTACTGTGGCGAAGAGACGGGCTGGGTCGATCTCGATCCGACCAACGATCTGGTCTGCAGCACCGACCACGTGACTGCCGCGTGGGGCCGCGACTTTGAAGATGTGACGCCGATCCAAGGAGTCGTCATCGGCGGCGGCTCGCACATCATGAGCGTCTCGGTCGACGTCGAACCGCTACAATCGCCGACGCTGTAGAGCGACTCTAGCTGCCTGTTGAAAAATGCCATCGTGGCATTTTCCAACCTCGCCAGGCTCAGAGCGTAGCTCTTCGCGGCTCGCAAAATAACGACTTACGTCGCTATTTTGGGATCGCATCCATGCGATCACGCAGTCCGTCGAGAAAATCAACGGACTGCTAGGTTAGCCGTGAAAGCTCCGCTTTCGGGGCTAACCCTAGAATTACGCCGCTTCGGCGTGGCGAGTGAAGAACGTATTCGACAGGGCGCCGCCGACGGCGTTAACACGCCGCTGCATGTCGTCGACAAACTCGTGCATGCCGCGGTTGACGATGTCCTCAGCGCTGGTAAAGGCCAGGCTGGCTCGCAATTGGCCGAGGCGCTGTTCCGGCAGGTTGCTGAAGCCTTCCGGGTCGGAACCGGTAATCGCATGCAACGAATCGTTGGCTCGCGACAGGCAGTGCAGGATCGCCCGGGGAAACTCTTTGTCGAGCACCAGGAAGTTGACGATGTTCGCCGGATTAATCCGGCCGTACCGCTGACGATACATTTCAAACGCACTGGCCGAGCGGAGCAGGGCGGACCACTGCAATTCGTCAAACGGCGTACCGACATGCTGTGGGCTGGGCAGCAAGATGTAGTACTTCACGTCGAGGATCCGCGACGTCTTGTCGGCCCGCTCCATGAAGCGGCCGCACTGACCGAAATGCCAACCTTCGCCATGCGTCATCGTGGCGTCGGTGATGCCGATAAAGTGCTGTCCCGAAGCGCGGATTTGTTCGTAGAAGACCAGTTGCTCTTCGCTGACGCCGCCAGCGCGCCCGACATCTTTGACCATCAGGTAAAAGTTGTTCAGGTGCTCCCACATCTCGGCCGAGATCACTTCGCGGATGCTCCGCGCGTTTTCTCGCGCATTGATCAGCGCCGACAAGATTGAGTTGGGATTGTTGCGATCGAAGGTGAGGAACTCCAGGACGTTCCGCTTGGTCGGCGCATCGTAGAGTTCGTAAAACAGCTTGTCGTCGCCGGTCGTAGTCACCAGCGGCAGCCACTGCTGATGCCCCTCCGAGGCGAGATCCATGCTGAGATTTAGATTGACGGCGATGAAACGAGCCACGTTCTCGGCTCGTTCCACGTAACGGCTCATCCAATAAATGGATTCCGCGACGCGGCTCAGCATTACGGAAGTTCCTCAACAACCCAGGTATCTTTGCTCCCGCCGCCTTGTGATGAGTTAACGACCAACGAGCCCTTTTTCAAAGCGACTCGGGTTAACCCGCCCGGCAGTACGAACACGTCGCGACCGTAAATAATAAACGGTCGCAGGTCGACGTGGCGTCCTTCCAGACGATCCTCAATGATGACCGGCGCTCGGGAGAGACTAAGCGTCGGTTGGGCGATGTAATTGCGCGGATTGGCTTTGATCAGATCGGCGAACTTGGCTTGTTCCTCGCGCGTCGATCGCGGACCAATCAACATGCCGTAGCCGCCCGATTCGTTGGCCGGCTTGACGACAAAGTTGTGCAGGTTATTCAGGACGTGATCCCGCTGCTTGTCGTCCCAACAGACGTAGGTCGGCACGTTCGGCAGAATCGGGTCTTCACCCAGATAGTATTTGATGATCTGGGGGACGTAGGCGTAAATCACCTTGTCGTCGGCGATCCCGGTGCCGGGGGCGTTGGCCAGGGCGATATTGCCGGCCTGGTAGGCCTCGATCAAGCCCGGCACGCCCAGCAGCGAGTCTTCGCGGAAGACGCGAGGATCGATGAAATCGTCGTCGATACGGCGATACAGGACGTCGATCTTCGACAGTCCCTTGGTCGTCCGCATGTAGACCTTTTTGTCCTGCACCACCAGGTCGCGACCTTCGACCAGGTCGACCCCCATCTGCTGGGCCAGGAACGAATGTTCGAAGTAGGCGGAGTTGTAAACGCCGGGGGTCAGCACGCCGACAGTCGGCGTCTCGGCCCGGTCTTCCGCCAGGTAGTTGAGCGCATCGAGTAGTTGGCCGCAATAGTCGTCGACCGGACGGACCGACAGCGACTCGAACAGGTCAGGAAACGCCTGCTTCATCAGCTGGCGATTCTGCAGCACGTACGAAACGCCGGACGGGCAACGCAGGTTATCTTCCAGGACGTAAAACTTGCCGTCCTGATCCCGCACCAGATCGGTACCGGTGATGTGGCACCAAACCCCTTTGGGGGGCTTCAGTCCGACGCACTGCGGCCGGAACGACGAGGCGGAACGGACGACATGCTCCGGAATCGCCTTATCTTTCAGAATCTTTTGATCGCCGTAGACGTCGTCAATGAACATGTTGAGCGCGACAATACGCTGCTTCAAACCGTCAGTGACCCACTTCCATTCGTCGGCATCGATAATCCGGGGAAGAATATCGAACGGTATAATCCGCTCGGTTCCTTCTTCGTCGCCGTAGACGTTGAACGTGATCCCTAAACGGACCATCGATCGTTCGGCGGCCATTTTGCGTCGATGTAGATCAAGCGTCGTCAGGCCAATGACTCGCTTGTAAAGCAGATTGCAGTTATCGCGGGGAGAGGCGTCGTGGGCGAACATTTCGTCGTAGAAATCGCCTACGTCGTACTCTGAAACTCCGTTGACGCGTTCCATGGACGTTTGTTGTTGCATGACATGCGGCTCCTGCGCCTTGGATGGGGTTCACTCGGCGTAGGGAGAAGGTAGCACGTTCTGTGCCACCTTGTCTCAAGGAGCAAAATGAATCACAAATTCGCTGTTTTCAGTAGCTTGCGCTGATTACTTCGTCGTAACGCGCAATGTCGTAAGGGGACGATGCCCGGTTTTTGCGCATTCTGTTGAGTCGATTGCGCGGCCTGACAGCCACCGCCCGTTCATGATATCAATTTGTCGGGTTACGTCGAAACATATTCCTAGTCGTATCAGCTAAGAAATTCCACCCGCTGGAGCTACCTGTGGAAACAAATATTTTGCCAGGACGCTATCGCCACTACAAAGGCCGCGACTACACCGTGCTCGGAATCGCTCAGCACAGCGAAACCGAGGAGTCGCTTGTCGTCTATCGGCAGGAATATCCCCCCTTCGGACTTTGGGTTCGCCCGGCGGAGATGTTTGCCGAATCGGTAGAGATCGACGGTCGCGTCGTCCCCCGGTTTGAAAAAATTGCCGATGAGACGAACTAGCGACATTCCGTCTGACGCCAGACCACGGCTAACTGCCTGTTGAAAAATGCCATCGTGGCATTTTCCAACCTCGCCAGGCTCAGAGCGTAGCTCTTCGCGGCTCGCAAAATAACGACCTACGTCGCTATTTTGCGATCGCATCCGTGCGATCACGCAGTCCGTCGAGAAAATCAACGGACTGCTAAGGCGCCGCAGCCGCTTGTCGCCTACTCCATGCCCAGCGATAGAGATTGCGCGAGTCAAGATAGCGATTGTCTCGCGTCGACCCCAGGATCACCACCAGCAGGCGATCCCCATCCCGCACTCCGGTCGAAACCAGGCAAGCCCCCGCGGCCCCGGTCATCCCCGTCTTGATGCCATCGAACCCTTCGATCCCCAACAGTTGGTTGGTGTTCTTCCACGTTTGCATCCGGGTCTTCGAGTCTTCGCTGGTCAACTCGCCCCGAAAATTTCGGGTGTTCACATAGCGACGAAAATCCTCATTCTGAAACGCCTCCCAGCCAAGGCGAACCAGATCGCGGGCGCTGCTGCGATTGGCGCTGTTGCCGTGCGGATCCAAGTAAATCGTCTCCTTCATCGACAGCGCAGCAGCGCGACGATTCATCGCCACCACAAAACGTCGCAGCGCCTCATCGCGCGTCACCTCCGTATCGCGCGCCGTGCCGATGGCGACCGGTCGGTCGGCGTCCGCCGGCAAGTAGCGCCCAAAATGCTCCGCCAGCACAACCGCCGCATCATTGCCGGAAGGGAGAAGCAATCCGTAGAGCGCCTCTTTCGCCAAAATCGTTTCGCCGGCTTTCAGACTGGCGGTCGAACCAGGGGTCTTGTCGGCTCGCTCCGAGACGACCAGACGATCATTCCAGCGCTGGGGCGCCGCCTGACAAAGTTCCATCACCAGCAGCGCGGTCATCATCTTGGTGGTGCTAGCCATTGCCCGGACCTGCGACGAGTTCTTGCTCCAGAGGATCTCTCCGGTCGATCCATCCGCAATCGCCCACGCCTGAGCCTGCACTAGCGGCGGCCCCTTCAGATCGTCCGCCGGTTGGCGCTGACTGTCGGCGGGCGGAAATTCACCGACGATCTCCAGCGCGCCGAGATAGGCGTATTTCGACTGTGGCGCACACCGAACGCGGATCTTCACTTTCCCGTCCGCGTCGGCCAAGACGCGATCAAAGACGAGCCGCTCCGCCTGGTTGTCGTGGGCGTCGAGCGTTCCCGACGCTCCTGCTAGCTCGTACTCTCCGATCCGCCGCGCCGAGCCTCCCATCCGCGAAGCGAAGATCGTCACTTGATAGGAGGCTTCCGGCTTGAGACCTTCCAATTGAAACTCGGCCTGATCATCAATGCCGGTTTCGACAAACAACGAATCTTGGCTCGCCGCGCTCGGCCAATCTGCCAGCAACTTCGTGCCGGCCAGGTTGTAACCGGCCCAAGGATTCGTTTGGCGAATTGCCACAGACGTGACCAGTCCGTCCGCGTCTTGGCAGTCGGTGACGACCAAGCCAACCGAGGTCGGCTTATCGACGTTGTTCCAAGGCGCGACGCTGCGATTCTGGGAAGCGCCGAAGTCGATTCGCACGGTCTGATCGGCGGCAAACGCCGGCAGAGCCAGAAACATCCCCCAACCGGCCAGCACAAGTTTCGAAACGGTTTGTTGATACGTCACAGATGCGTAGGCCTTCAAGAAAAACTGGGGAGAGTATGCGAACCGGATCCGAGGGCTAGCCGTCAAGGTTGCCCAGCACCTTACCGTCGGCTCGATCTGCGACGTTGTTGATCACCTCGCCATCGAGCGTCTCAGCGATAAAGCGAACCGAACCATCCACCAGCACAAACTGAGCGCCGCCCGAGTGATGGCTGCTATAGGCGGACGGATTCGAGCCGTTAATTCGGAAGGTCGTTGAGGAACTCAGACTGGTCTGCGTACAGAGATAGCCGCCATTGTAAGGATTGCCGACCCACAACCCGCCGCGACGGCTAACCCCGCCGTATTCGCCATAGACGACTTCGCCAAGCATCACGGTGTTGCTCGTTCCGTCGATCACATCCCGCAATTTGACGGCGCTATTGGCGGAGAACATGCCGGTTTCCGTCTTCTCATAGTTCCCCCAGTCATACCCAGCGCCCGGGATGGTCGCGGTCGTGGCGATATTCTTGGAACCATAGTTGCCCAGGTAATTTGAGGTTCCATGCTCCCAGCGGTTAGGCGTGGAGTTCAGGTCATCCCCGGTATCGCTTGGGCAGCGATAAACTGAAAGCGGCGTCTGAGAAAGAGGCTGATGCGTCGAAGCTCGGACTTGGTAGCTCGTCATATCGAGCGCGTCGTACAAATTTTGTTGCTCGATAAACGGCATGATCATCACCCCCCAGCCCCAGCCGGGAGCGCCGAAACCGACGCGTCCCGTCGCGACCGAAGCGGCGTTGGCGTAGCGACCATAGTAGGCGGCCGGCAGTTTGCCATGCGTATCGTGATAGTTGTGCAGACCCAATCCCATTTGCTTCAAGTTGTTTTGGCAACCCATCCGCCGAGCCGCTTCGCGGGCTTGTTGAACGGCTGGAAGCAACAGGGCGATGAGCACCCCGATGATGGCGATGACGACCAACAGCTCAACGAGCGTGAAGCCCTTGGCTTGCGGCCGAGCGTTTGGCTGGATTTGTTGGCAATGCATACGACGATCCCTCTCGTTCACAAATGATAGAACGGATAAAGCACAACGTGAGTTGGAAAAGAACATCCCTTGAGTCAGGTGGGTACTATGCTATGCCGATATATCGGCAACCCGCGATATCTATTCTTGCAAACGAATGAACCGTTTTTGCAACCTTTTCGTCGCCTCCTTTTTTTCGTATCGCGAATCGACCCTGAAACGGTATAACGCAAACCAGTCTCAGCCCCGGAGACTTCGTCGACTCGCGAAATACTTGCATCTTCATTTTCAGGGGACTTCTATGCCGTCTCGACGCGATTCTTTCTACGACCGACGTTGCGCTTTCGCGATCTGCCTAGGGCTATTGGGAATCGCCGGCCTGGGCTGCAGCGCCGATCCCCATGGTCCCGACGCCACCGTGACCGGAACCGTCACCCAGGCTGGCCAGCCGCTGGTCGACGCGATGGTCGCCTTTGAACCGGCTGCGGATAAGGGGAGAGGCGCTTTCGGCTTGACCGATGCGCAGGGAAGATACGAACTCCGTTTCGATTCGCAGCGGATGGGGGTCAAAAGCGGTGAATATGTCGTCTACATCACCGACGCCCAACTTGCCGACGACGGCGCAGCGCGGACCACCGGCCGAATTCCGAAGAAGTATGGTGAGAATTCTCCGCTTCAGCGGACCGTAGAGCCAGGCGGCAACACGATCGATTTTGTGCTTGAATCCAAGTAAATGGCGCCAACAGCGATCGCAGAGGAAACGAGCGTCTGCGCATTCCGTGCCCGCCAGCCGCCATCAACGTCTGCTTCGCTGCGCTCATTGAGCGTCGAACATTCCAAAGCAAGAATGCATTCCGTCGAGTTGTGGTCCGGCGCGCAAGCTGGCTCCATTCTTAAACGCGCCGCATTAGAGCGTTTTTCTGATAGCTGTAGCGTTTCTGGCGTTGGTGAGGCAAGCTGGTCAAGGCGACCGAAGCAGGCGAATCCTCAAGATTCGTCGATGCAGGTCAACGCCGACCAGCGCGGCCGCAACCAGCCAGAACGATACAGATGGAGGAAAACCGCTCTAGCTGGGCGTGCTGTCGTCCTGCGATGCTTTGGCTTGGGCACGAACTTGCGCTTCGGCGGCCGCCGCTTTGCGGATCCGAGCGCGACGACTGAAGAACCAGGCACATGCCACGGCGCCCAATGCCCAAGGCGCTAGCGGCAGCCAGTCACGGAGATTCATCGACCGCCGCGTCGGATGGCCCGACGTTGCGATTCGCACATCATCATTGGGCGCCATGCCCGAGATCAAACGCCGATGGACCAGCAAGTCGGGATCAATAACTTTGCTCCCCTTCGCCGGGTCGCAAAAATCCCCCGCAACATACTTGGAACGAATCAAGCCGGTCGCCTGGTCGGGGACGTCGGAGTTTTGATATCCGTAAACGCGGCTGTCGAAGCCAGCATGTTGCAGGTAGAGGACATGATCGAACTCCTCGCGGTCATGCACTTCGCCATCATGAATATGCCGCGTCGGAAAGTAGAGCGAATCGGTCGTCGCCGTTTCAAACTCAAACGCGATTGGATGGGGCTCGATTGTGCCGGCCGCTAGTTGAAAGACGGCGAATCCAAAGTCTCGGTACCCCGGAATCTCGTCCCACGTCGCCGCCGGCAACGTAAACTGAGGATCCAACCGAGCAAAGTCGGCCAGCCGCGGGACGAACGACGCGACGTAGTTTCCTACCTGAAATACCTGTAAATTACCCGCCGCACTGTTTGTCGGTGGCGACGCACAGCCAATACCGCGCTGCATCTCCCACGGGAAGCCAAGCTCAAGATCGTCGAAAAACGCGCCGTAACCTTGGAGATCAATAAATCGCAGGCTCGCATCGCTGGCCGGCGTTCGAACCGGCAGCGGCAAGATCATCGCATTCTCGTACGGCGAATCGTACTGCATCTGATAGACGAGCCGCTGCTTGCCGTCGGTGGTCGCGCAAGCAAAGATTCGCGTTGCGCCGACCGAGATCACCGGCTGAGAAAAGATGCACACTTCGTCCGCCTCCGTCGTGACACCGGGTCGATTGTTTCCCGGTGCTGCGATTGTATCGCTTGCCGTGGGGCAAGTCACCGGTTTTTCCCAGAGCCCAAGATCGGGTATAATAGGCTCGCTCGAATCTCTGCGTCTCTAACGCATTCGAGTTTCGCTCCGCTTCTCTATCCGGCCGCTTCGGCCATGATTTCCCCCATTTGATTCTTGGAGATACTATGCAACCACTTTTACTCGTTCGACCGACACTGATCAGCAAACTGGAGATGAGCGTCGCCAAGCGTCACTTCGAAGTCCAGCTGAATCGCACCGCATGTGCGGGCCGCCTGGTGATCGGCCGCTATTCAATCGAACCTTTCTACGAAGAACTGGCCGACGATCTGCGTCACATCGGCTCGCGACTAATCAACTCGGTCGACGAACATCGCTGGATTGCGTCGTTCGCCTATTACGACGAAGTCAAAGCATTCACGCCGCGTACCTGGCGCGAAGAAGAATTTGCCGCCTGTCGAAATGCTGGTCCTTTCGTCGTCAAAGGAAAACTAAAATCGAAAAAGCTGCGTTGGAAGACGCAGATGTTCGCTCCCACAAAACGGGACGCGACTCGACTGGCGCATCAACTAAAAGAGTGGGACGCCGATCTGCGCGAACAAGGGGTCGTTTTTCGTGAGTACGTTCCGCTACGTACCTTCGAGGTTGGCGCCTATGGATTACCCATTGCCAACGAGTGGCGATTCTATTTTCATGGTCTGCGGATGCTGAGCGCCGGATATTATTGGTCGCTAGCAGATGCGCCGCCGCCAACTAACTTCCCCCCAGCCGCCTTTCGCTTTGCCCACAAGATCGCCCAAATCGCAGCCCGGTTTGCAACGTTTTATACGCTCGATGTCGCCGAAACCGCCGATGGGGATTGGATATTGATTGAGATCAACGACGGTCAGTCGGCCGTTCCCAGCGAACATGATCTTGACCAACTCTATGGTCGCTTGAAAGCCGAAGTGAGCGGAGTCCAGTAGTCCCAGGCGTTCGGGCAGTCTTCGACCTCTTTTCTGCGCAGGCGAACCTCCCAAGCTCATCTTGCGTCTATGGAGTGCTCCCCAAATCCTGATCCATTCGTTATGAAAGATCCAGAGCCAAAATTCTGGCGAAGGATTTTTTATGAGTAAGAAGCGACGTCGGCATTCGGCCGAACAGATCATCAAGAAGTTGCGGGACGCGGACGCCATGTTGGCGGCCGGCAAGAGCGTCGGCGAAGTGCTTCAGGCGTTGGAGGTGAGCGAGGCGACGCTCAGCCGTTGGCGAACGCAGTACGGCGGCATGAAGAGCGAAGAGGCGAAGCGGCTGAAATCGCTCGAAGAAGAGAACAACCGGCTGAAGCGGATCATCGCCGATCAGGCGCTCGACATCTCGATGCTGAAGGAGATCGCCAAGGGAAACTGACCACCCCTCAGTCGCGCCGCGAGGCGGTCAAGCAGCTTCAGGAGAACTATTCGGTCTCCGAGCGGCGGGCCTGTCGCGTGCTCGATCTGCCTCGATCGAGCCAGCGATTTGAGGGGAAGCCGAGGGACGAAGACGCCCGCCTGACCAAGCGAATTTTGGAGCTGGTGCGCGAGCGTCCGCGTTGGGGCTATCGCCAGATCTGTCAGCTGTTGCGACGCGAGGGGGAAACCTTGAACATGAAAAAGATGCACCGACTCTGGAAAGCGGCCGGGCTGAAAGTTCCGCAAAAACGCCGGAAAAAGCGGGCGACCGGCGTTTCAACGAACGCTTGCCACGTGCAGCCGGCCAGCTTCATGCATGACGTTTGGACGTGGGATTTCATTCAGTCGTCGACGGGCGAACGATCCGCTTTTTGAACATCGTCGACGAGTACACGCGGCAGTGCCTGACGATCAAAGTGGGCCGCAGCATCACAAGCGAAGATGCGATCGATACGCTGGCCGAACTCTTCTCGATGCATGGCGTGCCGAAGCGAATTCGCTGCGACAACGGCCCAGAGTTCATCTCGTGCGCGATCAAGACGTGGCTGGTGCTGATCGGCGTCGAGGTGCTGTACATCGAGCCAGGCTCGCCGTGGCAAAACGGCTTTTGCGAAAGCTTCAATAGTCGCCTACGTGATGAGTACCTGCACCAGACCGACCTGCGGAACGAGGAGGACGCGAGGATCAAAGCTCGGGCCTGGCGAGAAGACTTCAACGAGCGACGCCCGCACAGCAGCTTGGGCTACCTGACCCCGTCCGAGTTCGCGCGTCGCTGTGCCGCTTCCACTCCAGTCGCCGCTTCCACTCCAGTCGCTGCGCTCCTTCCGCTGCAGCGGCACAGCGACCCCACCCAATCGTTACCTGTTTCCCAAACCGATCTTTCATAAGGCTTGGTACAGAAAAAGGGGGCAGGCCAACTATACTGCGTTTCTCGCCAACCCGCTCCTTACGCAGTCAAACCGAACCATGACGCAGGAAGACCTACTACAGCGCAGTCGCGCCGCCTGGAACGAGGCCGCCCTCAGCGGCAATCGCTGGTCTCAGCCAATCGACGCCGACACGGTCGCCCGCGCTCGCGCCGGCGATTGGCAAGTCATCCTGACGCCCAACAAAGCGACGCCGCGCGATTGGTTTGGCGAGCTAGCCGGCAAGCAGGTGCTCTGCCTCGCTTCTGGCGGAGGGCAACAAGCGCCGACGCTGGCGGCCG
Source organism: Blastopirellula retiformator (assembly GCF_007859755.1). Classification (NCBI taxonomy): domain Bacteria; kingdom Pseudomonadati; phylum Planctomycetota; class Planctomycetia; order Pirellulales; family Pirellulaceae; genus Blastopirellula; species Blastopirellula retiformator. The sequence goes on from NZ_SJPF01000004.1 coordinate 719,040, forward strand.
CCGGAGCGCAGGTCGTCAGCCTGGACAACTCCGACGAGCAGCTGGCGCTCGACCGACTGGTCGCCGAGCGGGAAGGGCTTGCGATTCAGATCGAGCAGGGAGACATGGCCGATCTTTCCCGGTTCGCCGACGCCTCGTTCGATCTGGTCTTCAATCCTTGCTCGACCGTCTTCGTTCCGGATGTGCGGCCAGTTTGGCGCGAGTGTGCGCGAGTCTTGCGCTCCGGTGGGCGGCTGATGACCGGGTTTATGAACCCCAGCTATTTCCTGTTCGACCATGAGGAAGACGCAGCGACCGAAACGCTGCTGGTCCGTCACCAGCTTCCGTATGACGAATCGCAGCACCAAGATCTCAGCGAGACCCGCCGCCGCCAACTGGCTGCTGGCGAAGCGCTCGAGTTCAGCCACAGTCTGCAAACCCAGATCGGCGGACAACTGGCCGCCGGGCTACAGTTGATCGACCTGTACGAAGACTGGTGGTCCGACGAAGCGACGCGGCTCAACCGGTTCTCGCCAACGACGATTGCGACGTTGGCGATCAAACCGGGGGCGCCAAGCTAACCGCTTACTCGGGCGCGGCGCCGTTGTATTCGCCCCGCTTCTCGGCAGGGGGCAGATGCGTCTTCAGATCAAACGCCGGACGTGGGTGGCTGTTGATGAACGCCGCCACGTCGATCGCCTCTTGCGCGGTCAGACTGGCGTCATCCAGCGGCATGCCCACCTTCAGCCAAGAGGCCAACTTGTCGACGCGGCTTAGCCCGGCGCCTTGGTTGTACGACTGCTCGCCCCAGACCGGCGGGTTGTCGATGTCGCCGGCGCCCTCTTCGCCATGACAATCGGCACACTGGTGTTGGTAGAAGATCTTTCCGCGCTCGACGTCAGGCGTTTCATGCTTGGTCAGATCGAGCGCCGGCACATGGTTGGGACCGAGCGGCTTTTTGCCGTTCATCTCGATCGCGGCGCCCGTCGAGAGCCAGGTGATATAGGTGGTGATCGCGACGGCGACTTGGCTGCCGTTCGGAGGCCGCACGCCGTTCTGGCTGCGCATGAAGCAGTTGAGCACGCGATCTTCGAGCGTGATCACCCGCTTCTCGCGCGGCGACCAAGCGGGATAGGCGGCGGCCGTTTGCAAAAAGCTGCCTGCCTGCGGGTGTTTGCCGCCGTCGAGATGGCACGAAGTGCATCGCAGGGCATTGCCGACATACGGCTTGGAAAGGGGATGCTCGTTGGTTTCCATCACGAGCGTTTCGCCCAAGCGGACCACTTCGCCGAGTTGGCCGGCGGGGTAGGGGACTGGTGGATCTTCCGCCCTCGCGTTGCCAGTGGCCCCAATAGTCACCACCGCTAGCCCAAACGCCGCCATCCACGTACCGCGTCCCATGTCATGCTTCCTATGTTCGTCGCTCAATCCGGCGCAGCATCGTTTTGTCCCTCGATCACCCTAACTCGACGAGGCGCAAGCCAACGGTGAATCGACGCACACTTCCCGCCCTATTCAGGCGAAGGAGCCAGCTCTCCGCCGATCGTGGCGCTATCAGCGGCGACCTTACTGGGGTCATGCCGCGGCAACGTCAGCGCCGCAATCAAGCTCAAGATGATCGACGCCCAGAAGAAGTAGAAACCTGCCAGCGGATGGATCACCGTTCCAAACGGCAACGACTTGGTCAGCAGCAGCGAAAAGGCGACCAGAAAGACCTCCAGCATTGACCACGGCCCCATTCGCTCGGCCCAGGCGCGATAGAACGCGATCCGCCGCATGTCCTTCAGCCGCAAGGCCGATAGGGTCAAAGTGAGCAGCTTGAGCGTTGGCAGCAAGATCGAGAAGGCGAACGCCACTCCGCCCAAAAACGTATGCTCGCGCCAGATCGCATCGATGCTGCCGAGCAGCGAATACGTTTGATCATCCGACAAGAACCAGACGACCAATCCTTCGATCGGCCCCAGTTTCTCTCCCGGCGCCACTTGCACAAACGGCAGCGCAAGCCCGGCCACAAAGCAGGCGGTCGCCGCCGTCGTTAAGATCATGCACCAGAGTCGCCAGTTGCGAATAGATCGTTGCATCGCTTCGCTCCGTCGCGCTACTCACGTTCCCACGTATACGTAATCCGCTTGCCGAGCAAACTCTCTTTGGTTGTCGGCACCTCATGCACGCCCTTCCAAAATGACAGCGTCCCCGACGTGCCAAACGCCAACTTCAAGTCGCCAACCAGGTTGCCAGCCGTCAGCTTGATCTCGCGGCCGCCATCCTTTTTCGTCGTTTCGACGGCGCTGATGTCGCCATCGTCATTGCGGAGGATCAACTTCTTCCAGCCGATCGCAGCGTCGCCGCGGCGGAGGATGATGTTCGCCTCGTCCGACTTGCCGGTATGCTCAATCACGTACGTCACCTTGCCGTCGCCGCTGTCAAATAGCACGCCCGCCACATCCTCCGGCAGTTTTGGTTTCGCCGCCGGCGCTTCCGGGGCAGGCTCGGTTTCGACCTCGGTTTCAAACGGAATGTCGGCCAGTTTCCGGCTTCCCCACCAGACCAGCATCTTGCGGTCGCCAGCCGCCGGTTCGAAGTGGCTCAGGTTCACCAGCAGCGTGAAGGGGCTCGACTCGCTCACAATTTCGGAATCGAGCATCCGCGACTCTTCGGCGCCGATCACCTCGACATGGTAGCCGTTCGGTTCGTCCTCGGGCCGCAAGAGTCCAAAGCCCGAGATCTCCACGATTCGGGGCGATTGGTACTCCACCTCTTTGAGCGCTCCGTCGTACGCGTGCAGCTCGTTTAACTTGATCCGATTCGGATTGACCAGGTCGACAAACGGATCGAGCGGCCGGACGTCGACTTTCAAGTTCCGCAATAGTTGAATCGCTTTGTCCCGCGACTTCTCGGCCTGAATCTTTGGTAGCGCCTCCTCGAGCGCCGTCTTTAGCGCCTCCAGGTATGCCTTCAGCCGCGCATCGGCATACGCCACAAACCCTTTCGCCACCGCGCCATGTGAGATCAACGTATGGTCAGCAAAGTACCGGGCGTCCTTCGACAAGAACTCGGCCCCTTCGATCTTCAACTTGTCGATCATATGATCGGCCGCCGCCTGAACTTCTTCCGGCGCGCCGTCCGCAACGCGATTGAATTCGTTAATCGCATCAATCGCATCGGTCACCTGGCGAGTCAAATCGCCATTGAGCGCCACGGGGCGACACGAAGTAAGCAGCAACAGCGAACAGATGGCTATCACGTAAGGTCGGAGCATCGGCGATGTCCCTTCTTTTGTATTGGGGGGGGATGTTCGCAGCGCAAGGAATGGTCCTCCCCGGGCAGGGCTGCGAAGTCGAATTTCAATCCAAGTTGTTCGATCGGTTTCGCGAAAGAAACGCGACAACCAACGCGCGCAGTCAGGGCGCACGCTTATTATTCGCACAAATGCGACGCATATTGGAAAAAAGAGCGAATCGCCTGCGGCAAACCACACTCCAGCCGCAGAACGTCTACTCTGGCGGCAATGGCGCCTGCACGCTCGACATCAGGTACGCGACCAAATCGCGCGTCTCCTCGTCGGTCAGTTTCTGTAGCTGACCTTCCGGCATCAGCGACACTTGACTGGTCTTCATCGCTTCAATCTCTTGCCGGTCGATCGTGATCGCCTCTTGCGCCGACTGCAGCGTCAGCGTCCGCTCGTTCATCTGGCTGACCACGCCGTTCAGCACGCGGCCATCCTCCATCGCGATCACCACGGTCCGAAAGTCGGCGCCAACAGTGGCGCTCGGATCGATTGCGTTCTCCAGCAAATAGTCGAGGTTCTTCCGGTTCGAGCCAGACAGGTCCGGCCCCAACAATCGTCCTTGGCCATACAACACGTGACAACTGGCGCAGTCCTTGTTAAACAGCGCCCGGCCGGCTGAGCGTCGCCTCGCTCACTTCCAACGCCTGCAACACTTCGCCGACGCTCTTGCCAGCCGCCAACATCGCGTCCGCGTCCCGCAACTTCTTGATGATCTGTTCGGCCGAATGCCGACGTCGCTTCTTACTCATGAAAAATCCTTCGCCAGAATTTTGGCTCTGGATCTTTCATAACGAATGGATCAGGATTTGGGGAGCACTCCACACTCGAACCGACTGAAAAGCACTGTCGCAGACGATAGTGGCACCCAGCAGTCCGTTGATTTTCTCGACGGACTGCGTGATCGCAGGGATGCGATCCCAAAATAGCGACGTAGGTCGTTATTTTGCGAGCCGCGAAGAGCTATGCTCTGAGCCTGGCGAGGTTGGAAAATGCCACGATGGCATTTTTCAACAAGCAGCCAGCCGTAATTAGTCTTCCCTGAATGGCAAACCACATTCATGGCCACGCAAGGCCGTGGCCATGGCGCCCAATTTCCGCCTTCCGGCACCCCTCTTTTTGCTTGCCAAATTGCCCCGATTTTTAGTATAAATATGTCCAGGCATGCCGTGGGTTTGCGCCTGCGCGTGATTTGCACTTGTTTGCATTTCGCCGACCCCGTGGAGACGGGGAGTGATCTTGCCGCAGGGTAACTTTGCTTCTGCAGCGAGGAGAGAAGCAAACGTAAGCTAAGCAGCGTTTCCAGTCGCCTGCGATTTTGTAGGTCGGTTATTGGCTGGGCCTTCGTTGCCTGTCGTTTGCGCGACGTTTTTTGGGGCGTCGTTTGTTGGAACGTACGCGCGGTGGGAGCCGGGCAGGGTGGGCGAGGTTTTTCGCCGTTGATCGCTGCGCGGAACGGAAGGTTTGTGGCGGGAACAGGTTGCGTCGATTTTCGCAGCGCGGCGAGCTGACGGGCAGAAAAAAGTGCGGCTCGAGTCCACTACGATTAAAAAAATGAAACGGTCCGGTCCAGTCGTGCCGTTGGTTGGCTAGGGGACGCGAATGGCGAGGCATCATGTTGCGATGCGACCCGCCCGGCGAAACCGGACGGGGCACCCTGGACTTAAAAAAACGAAACGGTCCGGTCCAGTCGTGCGGTTGATTGGTTAAGGGGACGCGAATGGTGAGGCATCATGTTGCGATGCGACCAGTCCGGGGAAACCGGACGGGGCACCCTGGACTTAAAAAAACGAAACGGTCCGATCCAGTCGATTGCAACTGATCGTCTCGATGGGCCGCGTGTGGTTGCTTGCGTGCGGATTGCCTCGGGTTCGTGAAGAGAGAGGATTGGCGCCGGCGCATGAAAAAAGCTCGCTGGAGCGAGCTTTAAGTACCCCCTAGGGGAGTCGAACCCCTGTTTTTGGACTGAGAATCCAACGTCCTGGGCCACTAGACGAAGGGGGCGTACTTATCAGGTTGTGTGGTCGTTGGGCCGAGGCCCAACTGGCGGCGAGCGAAGAGGTTAGCTCTTTGCAGAGCCTAGCTTGCCTTGGGGCGGCTGGAAGGCCGCTCCCTGGTTGGATCGTCATTTGGCCCTTTTCGGCTCTACTTTTGCCAGCAAAGGACAGGTTAACGAAGGTTTCATGATTTTAATGGCGGCGGAAAACCAGTCAACGGGGCAGGAGGGCCCTGGGGGCCAATGACGAAATCCGAATGTCGAATGAAAGACCCGTATCGCCGCGACTTTCCGTCATTAGACATTTGGCCTTAGTCATTGGACATTTCCTTCCTAGGCGATGATGCTGTCGACGACGTGGCCGTGGATGTCAGTCAGGCGGAAGTCGCGGCCGGCGTAGCGGTAGGTTAGTTTTTCGTGGTCAAAGCCCATCAGCTTCATGATGGTGGCGTGCAGGTCGTGGACGTGGACCTTGTCTTCGACCGCGGCGAAGCCGAACTCGTCGGTAGCGCCATGGACGTGGCCTCCTTTGACGCCGCCGCCAGCCATCCAGGCAGTGAAGCCGTAGTGGTTGTGGTCGCGGCCGTTGATCTTGCCGGCGTTGGAGCCTTCCTTCGGCATTTCGACGGTCGGCGTACGACCGAACTCGCCGCTGCACAGGACGAGCGTCTCCTCGAGCATGCCGCTTTGCTTCAGGTCTTTCAGCAGGGCGGCGATGCCTTGGTCGCACTCCTTGGCCAGGCGGCGATGGTTGACTTCGATGTCGTCATGGTTGTCCCACGGTTGACCTTTGCCGTGCCACAGCTGCACGAAGCGGACGCCGCGCTCGACCAGGCGGCGGGCGATCAGCAGTTGGCGAGCCTGGGTACCGGGGCCATACATGTCGAGAACCCGCTTCGGTTCGCGAGAAACGTCAAACGCCTCGGCGGCTTCGGTTTGCATGCGGAAGGCGAGCTCAAACGATTGGATCCGCGATTCCAGCTGCGGGTCGTCGCCGCGGGCCGCTTGATGCTGGGCGTTGAGTTGGCGAAGCAGTTCGAGCTGGCGCACCTGGGCGTTGTGATCCATCCGCTGGTTGCGGACGTTGGCGATCAGCTTTTCGAGGTCGGTGTTTTTGGTGTCGACGTAGGTTCCCTGGAAAACGCCAGGCAGGAAACCGGCCTGCCAGTTTTGCGACTCCTGGATTGGATAGCCGCCGGGGCACATTGAGATAAAGGCCGGCAGGTTCTGGTTTTCGGTACCGAGGCCATAGACGAGCCACGAACCGAGACTGGGCCGCGGCAGTCGGGCTTCACCGCAGTTCATCAGCAGCAGCGAGGGCTCGTGATTGGGGACGTTGGCGTGCATCGAGCGGACGAAGCAGATATCGTCGACGCACTCGCCGAGATTCGAGAAGATCTCGCTCACCTCGATGCCGCTCTTGCCATACTTTTTGAACTTGTAGGGAGAGGGAAGGGCAACGCCGGTCGGGCGTTCGGTCTTCAGTTTGACGGGGATCTCTTTGCCGGCCCACTCGGCCAGTTTCGGCTTGGGATCGAACGTGTCGACATGCGACGGACCGCCGTTGAGGAAGATGTGAATCACATGCTTCGCTTTGACCGGAAAGTGGGGCTGCTTCGGCAGCAGCGGATTGGCGGGCGCGGCTTGAGCGGGAGAGCCAAACATCGAACCGAGCGCGAGCGAACCAAGCCCCATGCCGGTCAGCGAAAGCATGCTGCGGCGGTTGAGCAGGTCACGATTGGGCGAGCTAATCCAGTTGTCCATAATTCTCTCGGCAAGCGCACAAAGCGCGGCTATTTCGACGGGGCGTTAGTCGACAAAATGAAACTCATTGGAAACCAGCAGCACCTGGCTCAGCTGCGTCCAGGCGTCGACCGGTCGTTGGGTGTTGAAGTCGGAGGCGCTGTTCCAGGCGCGGACCTGGTCTCCCCGCATCACCAGGTTGACGGTCCATTCAAAGCTGTCGTGGGCGATCGAATCGCCCGACTCGCAGACGAAGTCGATCACGTCTCCTTGCTTGACGGCGACGCTGGCGACGTTGGTTGGGGGACTGCTGTTGTGCCCCTTCCAATTGCCGACCGGCCCGGCGGGACCGATGATCGAGACGAAAACGCCGTCTCCTTCTTTCTTCTTGTGACGCAAGGTTCCTTCAATCGAAACCTCGCCGGCGACCGGGGCGACCCAGCGACGAATCGCGGCCGCCTTCAAACCGCCGGGGTGTCCGCCGTTGGCCTTCAAGCTCGACCAGCCGGCAACCTTGTTGGGCAGTTCGGCGTCGGCCTGCCACGTTTTGCCATCGACCGAAACGTGCGAGTAAGGCGTGAACTTGTCGACCTTGCCGGTTTCGGCGTCGCGGCTGCCGTAGCCATACAGCCACGGCGTGGCGGGCTTCGGGTCGGCAGGAGCGTTACTGACAAACTTGGCGGCGAGGGTCAGCTCTTCTTCGCTGGGGTTGCGGCCCAGGGCTTGCTGATACAGTTGCGTGATCCGTTGGCGCGGATCGGCGATGTTGGCCGAGTCGCGGGCCAGCTTTTCGGCCTGGTTAAGCACGAACGAACTGTTGAGCATGAACAAGGCCTGCTGCGGCACGCTGGTCTCAGGACGAACCGGGCAGTGCGAGTCAGGGCCGGCGAAGTCGAACGTGCGGAACATGCCAGGCAGGTTCTGGCGATCGACGTGGCCGTAAATGGTGCGCCGCGGGGGCGATGGGTTGGCGGTGATGTCGACCGCGGGACCGCCGATCGTTTCGTCGAGCGAACCGGTCGCCACCAACAGGCTATCGCGCGAGGCCTCGAAATCGAGCCGGCGACGATTCATCCGCCAGAGGAAAATGTTGGTCGGGTCGATGGCGCGGCATTCAGCGCGATCGGCGCTCGCTTGTTGATAGGTCGCGGTCAGCACCAGGCGGCGGATCAGGCGTTTGACCGACCAGCCATCCTGCATGAACTCGACCGCCATGTCGTCGAGCAACTCGGGATGGCTCGGCAGTTCTCCCTGCACGCCAAAGTCGCTCGGCGTGGTGACCAGGCCTTCGCCAAACAGATGCCCCCAAACGCGATTCACGAAAACGCGAGCCGTCAGCGGATTGTCGGTCGAGGCGATCGCGCGAGCCAACTGCAGGCGGCCGCTGCCGTCGGTCAGCGGCATCGGCTTGTCTTCTTCCGTCAGCACCGAAAGGAACTGTCGCTTGGCGACTTCGCCATGGTTGCCAGGCTGACCCCGCTTGAAGATGCGAACGTTGTGCGGCTTCTCGTCGTGCAAGATCGGCGGCATCCCTTCGGGCGTCTCTTCTTTGGTGCTGTTAAGCACGCCGTACATGCTGTAGTAGTCGGCTTGGCTGATCGGATCAAACTTGTGATCGTGGCAACGGGCACAAGCGACGGTCAGCCCCAAAAAACCGCGCGAGACGACATCGATGCGATCATCGAGGATGTCATGCTTGCGATTGAGGAAGCGGCGACCGAGGGTCAGGTAACCGAGCGCCTCGAGATGCTGCTCCGCTTCGGGCAAGCGGTCGGCGGCCAGTTGCTGTTGGACAAACTTGTTAAACGGCAGGTCTGCGTTCAGCGAGGCGACGACCCAGTCGCGATACTTGTAGGCGCCGGCGTAGGCGCGATCTTCCTGAAAGACGTAACCCTTGGTGTCGGCATAGCGAGCAACGTCGAGCCAATGGCGAGCCCAACGTTCGCCAAAGTGGGGCGACGCGAGCAGTTGATCGACCAGCTTCTCGGTCGCTTTCGGGTCTTGATCATTCACATAGGCGTCGATCTGCTCTTTGGTCGGCGGCAAGCCGGTCAGGTCAAAGTAGAGACGACGGACCAGCACCTGCTTGTCGGCGGCCGGGGAAGGGGAGAGCCCTTTTTCTTCCTGCTTCGCCAGGATGAAGTTGTCGACGCCGCTGTGCGGCCAGTCGGCTTGCTTGACCTGGGGCGGATCGTGCCGCTGCGGATGCTTGAACGACCAGAAGTCGCGAGGATCTTTCTCAACATAGGTGATCGCTTCGCCGCCGCGGGGATCGGCCATGCCATCGGCGACCCATTTCTCGAAGATGGCGATTTCCTCGTCGCTCATCTTCCCTTTGGGCGGCATTTGATATCCGAACTCGTCGTAGCGGACCGCCTCGATCAGGATGCTTTCGTCCAGGCTGCCTGGCTCGACCGCCGGACCACTATCGCCGCCAGCGAGAATGCTGGCGCGGTTGTCGAGAATCAGTCCCCCTTCGACCTTGCGCGAGTCAGCCGAGTGGCACTCGTTGCAGTGCTTGGTCAGCAGCGGAGCGACCTTGTTCTCGAAGAACTGGATCTGCTCGGGCGTGAAGTCAGCGTGGGCGGGCTTCGCTTCTTCGGAGAGCGCAGCCGTCGACGCAAACAGCGAAATGATCAGCGGCATCCATAGCCAAGTTCGGCGCATGGGCGGCGGTTCCTAGAGGCGGGAGTGTGGTAGGGAGGCGGGGAGCGGCCACGAAGGCCGGAGTGCACGTACTATCTAAGGTACGCAATTGACGCGCTTTCAGCAACAAGATTCCGCTTGGCGCACACCTGCGCAAAGTAGCGAAATCCGCCCTTGAAGAAATCTGGAGGCCGAAAATCGGCATTTCGCACTTAGAACTAGTCGTCGAAGGTGACGACCTGCACCCAACTGGGGGTTTTGCCGGTCTTGTAGACCGCCAGCGGAATCAGGTCGCCACTGGTTTTATAGAAACGATAGGCGGCCATTTGGTCGCCTCTTTGGCCAGCCGAGTAAAGAAACTTCTGGCTGGGGCTCAAGTTGAACGATCGGGGAAAGTTTTCGGTCGGCGTTTGACCAAGCGCCGTCAGTTGACCATCGTCGCTAATCGCAAACCGGGCGATCGAGTGGTGCCCGCGATTGCTAACGAAGGCGAACTTGCCGTCGGCCGTCACTTCGATATCGGCGCAGGTGTTGCTGCCGCCGGCAGTATAGTCGGCAGGCAGCGTCGAAACCGTTTGCCGCGGCGTCAGCGTTCCTTTTGCCGGGTCAAAGTCGAACGACGTGATGCTGTCGCCATACTCGTCCGACGTGAAGCAGATCGGCAACGTCGGGTGGAATTGAATGTGCCGCGGACCGGCGCCTTCCGGCGCTTCGACCGCCGGCGGATCGCTGGCGGTCAGCTTGCCTTGGGCCGGATCCCAGCGGAACTGGAAGACCTTGTTCGGGCCGGTGTGCGGCACGAAGCCAAACTTGCCCGACGGGTCGGTTCGCAGGCAATGGGCGTTTTTCGCCGTGGGGCAAGTCTGCGCCAGGTCGCCAATATCGCCGCCTTCGACCGGGTGAACCGTCACTTGGCCGGCGCCATAGTAGGCGTTGATCAACCATTTGCCATTAGGATCGCAGAAGACGAAGCAACTGGTCGCTTCGAGCGGGACCGATTCGATTTGCGTCAGATCGCCGGTCTCGGCATTGGTCGCAAAGCTGAGCAAACAATCGGGGCGCGAGGCCGACACGTAGGCGAACTTTTGATCGGGGGAGAGCGCCATCGGACCGGGCGCGGCCTCAAGCTGCAACGTTTTGACCAGCGTCAGGTCTCCCTTTTCCTCATCCATCGCAAAGATCGAGATCGTCTTATCGCCGCCGTTGGATACAAAAACGAACGACTTGGCCGAAGCCGACGTGGCGACCAACAACAGTAACAAGAGCGTCGCAATTCGCATGACGTTTACTCGCAATCCGATCAAGGGGCAGTGAGGAATATAGGCGGGCCGAGGTGAGCGTCCGTCGTCAGCGAAGACGGTCGCCTACCAGGATAACCCGACTTATGGCGCGAAGCGACACCCTTTTTCCGGCAAGAAAACGAGGTTTTAGGGTGGTTGCGACTGCTTCGCTTCCCCCGCACAATACACGTCTTTCTCAGTGTTCCTGAAACCATTTTCGCTAGGGCGATTCATGAACGAGCTTCCCCAAGTGCTCCTCTCCGGCTTTGCGGACGAAGCGGCCAACGACAAACTTGCGGTCCAACAATTCAGCGCCTTCGCCGCGCTCGGGCTCGAATACTACAGCATCCGCTTCATTGACGTCGGCAACGGCATCAAGAACGTGATGCAGTTGACCAAGTCGGAAATCGCCAAGATTCGGCACATGGAAGGGGAATACGGCCTGAACGTCGCCTCGATCGGTTCGCCGATCGGCAAGGTGAAGCTGGTCGATACCAATGACGGCTCGAAGAACAAGTTCGTCAAGTTCGACAAATACCTGAAGAGCGACGTGCAGAAGGCGTGCGATCTGGCGCATGCCTTCGAGACGAAGCTGATCCGCGGCTTCTCGTTCTATCACCCGATCGGATCCGATCCGTACGACCACATCCCGCAAGCGGTCGATCAGCTGGGACAAATCGCCGAAGCCTGTCATCGCAGCGACCTGACCTTCGGCCTGGAAGTCGAAGCGAACCTGATTGGCCAGAACGGCGACATCCTGGCTGAGATTCACAAGCAAGTGAATCACCCGGCGATGGTGTTGATCTTTGACGCCGGCAATCTGGTCTGCCAAGGCTATACGCCGGACGAAGTTTATCAGCAGTATGTCGCCATGAAGCCAGGCCTCGGCTGGATGCACATCAAAGATTACAAGGTGACCAAGCCGATCACCGAGAAGGGGCATATCGACGAAGACGCCCTGAAGAACTTTGTGCCGGCCCACTTGGGCGACAGCGGCCACGAACGGATCTTGCGCGACTTCGCCACGATGATCCCGAAGCTCGAGAAGAAGCTGAAGAAACGCGGCATCCCGGGCGTCTTCCTCGATCTCGAACCGCACGTCAAAGGTGGCGGCCAGTTCGGCGGCTTCAGCGGTCCCGATGGTATGGGCGTGGCGCTTCGCGGCTTGTGCAAGACGCTCGACTTCGCCGGCGTCGATTATCACCTGCGTGATTTCGACGACATCTGCGCTGCCCGCGGCTTCTAAGAAAGCGGACTTCAACAATGTCACGCGATCGTCAAACGATCGGCGGTTGTCCCAAGTGCAAGTCAGCGACGATGACTTGCACGTACAACCACTTTCAGAACGACGAGTTGGAAATCCACAGTTGGGAGCACAAGTGCCCCGACTGCGGCCACCGCGAGACCTCTGCGCTGCGCAGCGATGAGGAAGACGACGCCGAGGATTTTCCCCATGGGGACAAGTGCCCGTATTGTGGAAGAATCGCAAGCATGTAGCTCGCCGCACTAACCCGAGGCGCAATCCGAGGGAATGCGGTCGCAAGCAAATGACCAATGTCTAATAACTAATGACTAGCTGCCTGTTGAAAAATGCCATCGTGGCATTTTCCAACCTCGCCAGGCTCAGAGCATAGCTCTTCGCGGCTCGCAAAATAACGACTTACGTCGCTATTTTGGGATCGCATCCCTGCGATCCAGCAGCCCGTTGAGAAAATCAACGGACTGCTAAGGAAGAAATCATCTCTCTTTTCCGCATTAGACATTAGTTCTTAGTCACTAGGCATTTCTCACCGCATTCCCTCGGCTCGCGCCTCGGGTTAGTGTGTTGGCGATTACGTCTTTGCTAGCTCTCGCCCCAGGATCGCCATCGTTTCGGCTTGGATCTTTTCGACCCGATGCTGGGCGGCGACCGCTTTCCGCTTTGCAGCGGCGGGATCTTTGGCGATCTCGACGACGGTCGGGGCGAGGCGGTCGATGCTCGCTTGGTCGTCCATGTTAAAGAGCCACTCCGACAAGCCGATGTCGTCCCACATGTACCCTTTGGTCGTTTGCTCGGCCCAGCGGCAGACGACGGCCGGGACGCCATGGCCAATGCACATGATCGGTGAGTGCATCTCGTTGCCGAACAAGCCGGCGCTATTGGTATAGACGCTAACCGCTTCGCCGGTGAGCCAATAGTTGGGACGCCAGACAACGCGTTCCCGGACATCGGCAGGCAGCTTGTCGACGATCATCTCTTTGCCGATCTGCATCTGCGTTTGATCCTCGGGGCAAACGAGCACCTTCATGTCGGTTTGCTTCACGACCTGAATGATCGCCTCACGCAGGGGAGCGTGATCGTGTTCTTTCATCTCCTCGTTGCGGGCATGCTTGGCCGGATCGACCGCCGACTTTTTGTAGACCCACGACGGAGTGTAGCGGAGCCGCGGAATGCAGCAGAGGAACTTGCCGCTTTCCAGATCGTGCTTCTTCAAGAAGGCTTCGGCTTTGGCGTCGTCGCGCAAGTTGCAAGCGAACGCGCCGTCGGGGCCAAATTGCATGATCGGGGCCTGGGCGCCTTTCTCTTTGGCGAACGCCAACGAGTGCGAGTCGCGGAAGAAGACGAAGGCCGCGCCATTAAGCACTTCCACGGCGCTGGCGACCTGATCGTCGCTGAGCGCCGTCGTCTGATGCGATTTCTTCGGCGGGAAGGTGATGCCGTAAATGCCGTACGGCTTGCCGGTTTCCTTCGACCAGCGGCGGACGTCTTTCTCGGCGACGAGTGATGCGCCGCTGCCATGCAACAGGAAATCACATTCGTCGAAAGCAGTCGCCAGGTCCTGCTTGTTCTTCACGATCTTCAGTTTCGGGAAGTTGGCCAGCAGCAGCTCATCAACGCCGTTATCGACCTTGCTGGGCCAAAGCGTTACCTCGGTCTCGGGCAGGTATTCCGAGATGAGACGCAACACGCCGGGCGTATGGGCGATGTCGCCGATGTTGATCGTTTGCCACGACGAGCGAAGCAAGATCCGCTGGGGCGCCTTCTCGGCAGCGAATAACGAAGAAGCGCTGGCGGCGGAAAGTCCAAGGATACCAAGAGCTTGGCGGCGGCTGATCAAAGCTGGATTCATCAATAATCTCGGGCAGGATGGTTCGACGGGTGGGGCGGCGCTGGCCGGAAATCGGATCGCAGTATAAACGGACAATCGGCGGTTCGCCACAACGCGGGACTCGCGACAGGGCCCCAAACAACGCCAAGTTTCACAACTCGACCGCCAATTTTCAGCGCTCTATTTGCCTCTGTTTCGGACATCCGCCCAAAAATTGTGCACAAAGTCTTGACGATTTGTGCTACTGCAGTGATGTCAATTTGACCCCCATTGGTTGTAATGCACGAAAAATCCGGAAATTCGACGCGGAACCCGCAAACCGTTCTTTTTCCACGCAAACCGCGCGAATAAGTGCAATTCCTGATACGCAAGTTTCATTTTGGCAGGGAGATATCTGGGCCCATTATTACACGGAGACTCCCCGCGGCGTCTTCGCTCGCGGCGTCCGAGGCAATGGCATCATTTCCACCAACTCGGTGCTCAAACGCAAGATGGCTTCGATCACCGACGGAACGAGCAACACGGTCATGATGTCGGAGTCGAAAGTTGCGCCTTCGAAATCGGACAATCGCGTTGGAACCGCCATCGCCATCAGCCTGTCGGAACGAAAACCGAGCAGCTGCATCGCCCGGGTCGGCGCCGATCGCACGCATACCGGCAACACCTCGACCAACAGCCATCAGCTTGGCTGGCGTTGGTATAGCGGCAACGCTCCTTACACGCTGTTCCAGACGATCTTGCCGCCCAATGGTCCAACCTGCGGCTGGACGGCGGAAGGGGCGCCGATGATCACCGCCGGCAGTTATCATCCTGGCGGCGCCAACTCGCTGTTCGCCGACGGCTCGGTCCACTTCATCCCCAAACTTCACGCCATTCCCGTCATCGCGTTTTGCACCCTACTCGCTGGCTGCTACTCAACGCCGTTCCTGCAAACCGAGTACGTCGAAGGGCTGGTCACGCTCGACGGCAGCCCGGTCCCTGACGCCACGGTCACGTTTGTGCCATTGGAGCCAGGGCAGGGGAGCGCCGGCGTCGGCACTTCCGACGCATCGGGCGTCTATCGCCGATCGACCCTCAGCAGCCGGGATGGCCTGATGCCGAAACATGGCGCCGGCGTCTTGCCGGGCAAGTACTAGGTCGGGGTTGAAAAGATCGAGATTCCGGCCGAGATTCAGGCCCGGATCGACGCCGGCGAGTCAGTCCCGCTGAACCCGGCCAGCCTGAAACGCATCATCCCTAACCGCTTCGCCGATCCTGAAAAGTCGGGCCTGGTGGTCGAGGTGACGCCAGGGAGCAACGATATTCCGCTGGCGATTCGCTCGAAGTAGAACTCAACGTTGATCCTCCGCGCACAAAAAAAAGAGCCTTGCTGGATAGCAAGGCTCTTTGTCGTTTGTTGCAGGTCAACGCAAGTGCGTTAGCTGGCTTGCGCCTTAGTGCGGGCTTCGCGAAGACCGCGGCTGAGGATATCTCGCAACAGCGGCGAGTAATCTTCGTAGGGGGTCTTGGTCGGCGCGCCGCCAGCAAATTGATAGATGGCGTCACGCGGCTTTTTGCCGAGGGCGATCAGCGTTGAGCTGACGGTGCCCCACTCGCGACCTTCCATCACCATGCCGGGACGTCCCGGAGCGGCAGCCGGTCGAGCGAACACTTTGCTCGCCACAGCCAGGAACTTTACCGACGAATCAAGCGTCTGCAGCGTCAGCAGGCGATGAGCCAATTTGACTCGTTCGTCTCGCGAATCGTTCAGATCGCTGCCGGCGATCAGGTTTAGGCCTTCTTCCAACGGTTGAGCGTTGATGTCGTCTCCACCATGAATCGCCCAGCCGCCACGGCTGTCGGCCACCACGAAGTTGACGCCATCGTACTCGTCGTTGTTCAGTGCCTCCATCGCCATATCGACAGCCGCCTGGGCCGAATTGGCGCGAAGCAATTCGCGGCAGAGCAGACCACGCGAACGCGGGGCGATGGGGCGATTCATCTTGCGGCGATTGCACGCACCGACGAACAGCCCATGTTGATTGACTCCCAGCCAGGTACCGCCGGCTTGCTGGTCAATTCCACACAGAGCGCGCGGCTTGCCAGATTGGATCGACGGGGCGGAGCTAGGGCGATCGTAAAATTCTTCTCGGTTGGCAGCGACCAAAATGGGGGCTTCAGCAACCGATCGGTATTGGATTGCCAGTAGGCACATATTGCAAAAGATCGGGGGCAGAGGGTGATAAGGACTTGCACTCCCTGGACACGCTCCAAGGCAGTTACAATCCTTAAGAGTTTATTCGATTTCACAAGTTCGGACACCCCTTAATGGGGGACATGGCCTCAAATTTTACAGAGTAAACCAGCGAAAAAGCTGGACATTTGCCTGCGAATCAATCTTAGTGGTCGCTACTCATCCCCTGGAATCCAATTAACGGCAAACAACACCGTGGCGACCCTCCGGCGACGTGATCCCGCATCTCCTCGTCAATTTTCCTATTTGTCGCGTCTCGACATGCGGAAGCCCTCCTACTTGGCTCGGGGCAAGATTTGCGAGATCTTAAAAGGATGGATAAGAACGCCGCCCCGCTCTCGAACCAGTGGTAAGGCCTTCCTTCCCTCTCTCTCCAGAAACCAAACCGCATGTTTTCCTCCAAACGCCTTAACGCCGTCGACCTGGGCGGCGAAGACCGCCTGCAAATCTTCCTCCGCACTGTTCGCGAGAACAAGGAACTGTGGGGCCTGTACGCCGACGGTTGGGCCGAAACGATTGATGACGACCGAAAGAAGGGGTTTGTCGTCTTCCCGGATCAGGAACATGCCCAGCTCTGCGCGACCGACAAATGGAAACGCTATTCCCCCAAGAGCATCAAATTGTCGAGCTTCGTCGAGCGATTCCTCGACAAACTAACGAAGCAGAAGTACACCGTCGCTGTGTTCCCGACCCCATTTGACAGGGCCGTGCAGGTCGATCCACAAACGATCCGGTCCGAACTGCTGTAGCAGTCCGTTGATTTTCTCGACGGACTGCGTGATCGCACGGATGCGATTCCAAAACAACGACGTAAGTCGTTATTTTGCGAGCCGCGAAGAGCGATACTCTGAGCCTGGCGAGGTTGGAAAAGCGACGATGGCATTTTTCAACAGGCAGGTAGACGTCGGGTTCTTACGCACCAATCGGCCGAATCCGATCCGAGACGGGGCGCCGGTTCTCTTCAGCGTCGCAGATTTCGTGGAGAATGGGGATCTCAAGAAACGAAATCAGCGCGTGCTCGAAACCCGAGCACGCGCTGCCCCAACCAGCTGCGATCGGCAACCGGCGCTTAATAAACAACGATTCGGGTCCAACGTCATTCTTTATTTCGCGTTTTCTAATTTTGCCGCTGCGGTCCGACGTTCTTCGCGCCGCTTTTCAGCCGCAGCCTGAAGTCGTTCGACCTCCTTCAGCTGATCGGCCGTCAATGTGGCCTTAACTTTGGCGTCTCTTTCCGCCTTAATCGCGACAACCTGGCGGATCAGTTCGTCCAACTGATCCTGATAGGCTCCTTGAATCGCGTAGATCTCAACGCGTTGTTTTTCGGTGACGACCTGGCTGTAAAAGTTGGGCAACCGGCCGCGAGCTTTGGCCCGCGGTTTGGCCTCCGCTTTCTCTTCCGCCACGGCGGTCGATTCTTCCGCCGCGGTCGCCGATCTCGCCGCGACGCCAGCGACGCAAAACCCGAAAATCATCAGCCAAGTAGCAATCGATCGAGCAAAAAGCATAGAAAGTCCTCCAAAAGCGTAAATCGAGGTGGAGGCCTCCATGCCGGACATTCTCCTATCAGATGTCTAGCAGTTTATATCTACAGAGGGGCATGCACAACTATCTGGGGTATAAAATTTACCCACTTTAGCCACGCCCTAGAGAGGTGTAGCGGCACGCGTTTCGATACGCGCATGAAAAAAGGCCATGGTTGGTCGGTCCGTCGATCCCCATGACCCAATTGAAACGAAACGCATCTTGCATTTCGTCCTCCCGTCTTATTCTGCTGTTACTTATCGGCGCGGCCCTCGCCGCTGCTGTAGCTAATTTTCCGGAAAATAGTGCTAGCACCAGCTGCAACGGCTAGAACAGCTATCCTTGTTGGACCAAGAAATAGCGAAGGGGGCGTCCTGGAGAGAAGACGCCCCCTTCACGTTGCTCTGAATTGTTGTGGCGGCGATGGCCGCCAGTCGGCTGCGGAACCTAGTTCGGCAGCGTCGAGCGATAGCCCGGCGAGACCAGCTTCGCTTCGCGGGTCGGCATGATCTGAGCGGCCGGCATCGGACCGACTTCGTACTCGGTGGGATAGCCCAGCTGGATGATCCGCGTCGACGAAGGGGCGCAGGTCGTGCAGCCCGGCGAACCATAGCCGTAACCGCGAACCTTATACATCTTCAGGCAGCTCGGGCACTTCTCGCAGACTCGCTCGAAATGCGGGCCTTGACAGTCGCACATCGGATACTGGTCGCAGCAGGTTCCGGTCGCACAGGTCGGCCCACAACCGCAAGCCGAAGGGCGGGCAAACCAGTGATAACGTCCTTGGATCTGCGTGCCGCACGCTTTCTGGGCACAGTAACCATCCCAGACGTTGGCGCAGTTCAGACCGCCATGTCCGCAGGTCGACGGTTGAGCACAACCACAGTCGGCGACGCCGACATAACCGGACGTCGCGCCCCATCCGCCGGCACAGGCCAGCGAGGCGAACATCAACGTGCCGAGCAATCCGCTCCAGGCTTTTCCATTCATCGAGCTTTCTCCATTCGATTCCGGGCGCTAGGGGGACGCAGGTCGATCGCCGCGATCCCAAGTCGGGAACCAGGCAGGCGAGAGCGTCGCACAGGAGAAACATTGCTCACACGTTGCGTTGTGCAAACGCCTCATGTTGATTTTTGGAAAAATTGCTGATCACCGGCGGACCGAAAATCGTCCTATCCTTTGTTCGTAGAAGTAGTTGGTGCTACGATTTCAAGGGCTTCACGTCGCCCAGTGGCCACATCCGGCAGCCGCCCAGCGGAACCGCATCATGACGATTTTGCAGACTCTCGGGGAAATCCAGCCAGGCGTGATGACCGGCCTGACGGCGCTGTTGGCCGGGGTCGTCGGTACGCTGCTGCTCGCCTCGCGACGTCGTGCGCTCGACGGCACGACGCTTGTCGCGCCATGGTGGTGGGTCATGATCGCATGGTTGGCGGTCACCGGCGTCGAAACCTGGATCGGTCTGGCGGTCTCGGCCGGTTATCCGGTTCCTTATCGCGACGCACTTCGCTTTACGGCCGGGATGACTCTCTTTTGTCCGCTGCTGGCCCAGCTGGGCGCCAAGCGTCCACAGAATGTCGCCTGGCAATGGGTGGTGGTCGCGCTGTGGGCGGTGCTGATGATGCCGATTGGCGAATTGCTCGCCTTGGGACGCGGGGGAGAGCTGGTGCAACTGGGAGGCGCTCGCAGCTGGTTGCTGTTCGTGCTGATCGTGGCCGGCCTGCTGAACAACGGACCGACTCGCTTTTGTATGACGGCGATCCTGCTGGCGATGGCGCAGACGCTGCTGCTGGCGAAGCACCTGCCGGGGATCGGCGTCGGCTTTGCCGCCGGCGGCGCTTGCCTGGCGATCTTGCTACTGTTGACCGGCATCTTCCTGGCGGTGCTCGATTGGCCCCCCAAGAGCCCGACGACGCGTCCCGAAGACCGCGTTTGGCTCGACTTCCGCGATAGCTTTGGCGCGTTTTGGGCGCTGCGGGTGGCGGAGCGAATCAACGCGTCCGCCTCCCGTTACCAGTGGGGGCTGTGGCTCACTTGGAACGGCTTCAGCCAGGTCGAATTTGTCGGCGTGGCCGGCGAAGTCAATGAAGAGGTAAACTCGGCGCTGCGGGTCAGTCTGAGGTCGCTGTTGCGGCGGTTTGTCTCGGATGAGTGGCTTCGCCAGCGGATGCCGGCGGAGAAACCGGAAGATTCCCGCAAAACCCCTCCGCCAGAGGCACATCTCTAGTCAGGAAGTTGCCGGCCACGGACAAACCCGTTGGTTGCCTAACGGGCTATCGCCGCCCATACTAAATCAAGAGTTGTCACTGCTCACCTACCGGACCCCCCATGGCCGATTCCCCATCCTCCGCCTTCGCCGCGACCAGCGATCTGACTGGCAAATCGCTGGGCGACTACCAAGTGCTGCGGCGGCTCGGTCGTGGGGCGATGGCCGAGGTCTACCTAGCCCAACAGACCAGCCTGAAACGGCAGGTCGCCCTCAAGATCTTGTTGCCGGCCCTCGCCCAGCAAGACTCGTACGTCAAACGTTTCCATCGCGAGGCGCAAGCGGCCGCCGCGCTGACGCACGCTAACATCGTGCAGATCTTTGAAGTCGGCTGCATCGATGGGCTCCACTTCATCGCCCAAGAGTACGTCCCGGGTCAGACGCTCAAGCAGCTTACCGGCAAGACCGGCTCGGTCGACGCCAAGGCAGGCTTCGCGATCTTACGCCAGGTCTCCGCCGCACTCGTCAAAGCGGCGGAGCAGGGGATCGTCCATCGTGATATCAAACCCGAGAACGTGCTGATCACCGCTTCCGGCGAAGTGAAGGTCGCCGACTTTGGCCTGTCGCGGGTCGTCAGCCAGAACGGCGAAGGCCTGAACCTGACCGAAATCGGCGTCACGCTCGGCACGCCGCTCTACATGAGCCCCGAGCAAGTCGAAGGCAAACCGGTCGACGCCCGCAGCGACATCTATTCGCTCGGCGTGACGATCTATCACCTACTGGCCGGCCGTCCGCCGTTTGATGGCGATACGGCGCTATCGGTCGCGGTGCAACATCTGCAGACAGAGCCGCCTCGTCTTGAGACGTTGCGTCACGACTTGCCGCCGCAACTGACGCGCGTCATCCATAAGATGCTCGCCAAGAAGCCGGACAAGCGTCAGCAGAACGCCTCCGAGCTGTTGCAAGAGTTGCGGGAAGTGCTGGAAGCGGTCGGTCCCGAGAAGCTCGGCGGCGGCGTCCACGATTGGTCGATGCCGGAGCTGGCCGCGATCGGCGATCGTTCGGCGGCGACGCGCGAGCTTGATCGCTTGATGAAGGTCGCCGGCAGATCCAAACAACATTTCGCCGCTGCCCGCGTCTGGCTAGGAGCGATCGCGATCGTTCTGATCTGTTTTGCGCTCGGAGCGGCGGTCGCCGTCACCAATGGTGAAGCTCCGCTGCTGCGGCCAGAACGACCGATCGCCGGCGACGAGTTCCCCGATCATGGTTCGGCCGAAGAGCAGTTCTATCGCGCGATGATGGATGGCTCGCCCGAAGCGTTTCATAGCGTTGGTCAGTACTACCCGCCCGAATCGAGCGCCGATGCGAAGGCCTGGACGCTGAAGGCCTGGAAACAGGAAGCGACGATCTTGATGAACCGGGGCGGCGTCGACAACTACGACCGCGCACTGCGCATCTTCCGCGAACTGGCGTCGCAAGACAGTTCCGAGATCGAAGCCCGCGCGTTTGGCGCCGCCGGCCACGCGATCTGTTTGTATCGCCTGGAAGACTACCAAAGGGCCCGCGAGATCGCCGTCGACGCCAAGGTGCTGCAGAAGTCGATCGAAGTCGACGCCGAGTTCAATCGCCAGTTTGAAGAAGTCTGGACGGCGCTATCCAATCGGCCGGGGGCGTAGAGACGATGCGATATTGCTAGTGGGGTCCTCAATGGCGTGATCTATAGGATGCCAATACTCTTGGTTAGCTGCCTGTTGAAAAATGCCCTCGTGGCGTTTTCCAACCTCGCTAGGCTCAGAGCATAGCTCTTCGCGGCTCGCAAAATAACGACTTACGTCGCTATTTTGGGATCGCATCCGTGCGATCACGCAGTCCGTCGAGAAAATCAACGGACTGTTAGCCCACACCTCGTAACGGATGCAGTGCTTAGGGCAGATTGTCACACCAACCGCAGACATTCCCTTACCGATTCAGCACAAACGCAAACCAAACCAGCGTCCCAATCGCCAGACCGATCAAGCCCCAAACCGTCCACCACTCGCGGTGCGACATCTCTTGTGCCGCTTGGGCGACGACGACCGGTTGGCCATCTTCAAAATCATGCCCGCACCAGGCGCATTGCTGGTAGAACTGCGGGCGAAAATGGTCGTCGCAGGTGGGGCAGACCAAATGGGGATACCGGTCGTCTTCGCTCAGATCGAGAATCGGTAGCGACGCCGGCGGAGGTTCGGCGCCTTGCGACTCGGCCGTCGCCAAGCGAAATTGCTCCGACGCTTCGCCGCAGGCCGGGCACGACGTCATCCGGTGCTTGCCACAGCCGGGGCAAGTTGGCCAGTCGGCCCAAGCGCGGCGCTGGGAGAGCGGGGCAGGGGAGGGGCTCGTGGAAGATTCTGCTTGCATCTTGGGGTCGCTGTCGGTCATTCTGTTAGTTGTCCTCACGTGCGACCCTTCGCGTCGCCCGCCCTTCCTTTCTCCTATCGACTCCCGCCGCTATTCATCTTCGCCAGGATTCGCCGCATGTTTCGTTTCTTCGCCGCAATTATATCGCTATCGTTGCTGTCGATCTCCACCGCTTTGTGGGCTGATTCACCAAGCGAGACAAATACCCCCGCCGCATTGGCGGCAGGAGCGAAACCCGCCGATTATCGACTGGCGCCACCGAAAGACCTGAACGGCTACTTTCCGTTCCAGCCGCCGGCAAAACAACAGTGGCCCGCCCGGGCCGAAGAAGTGAAGCGCCAGCTGAAGGTCGCCCTCGGCATTTGGCCGCAGCCCGCCAAGACGCCGCTCAATCCGGTCATTCATGGCAAGCTCGAATTCGACGACTACACGGTCGAGAAAGTCTACTTCGAAAGCCTGCCCGGTTTCTATGTGACCGGCAGTCTTTATCGCCCCAAGGATGCCAAAGGCCCCGTGCCGGCCGTGCTCTGCCCGCATGGACATTGGCCGGACGGGCGATTCTACGATCGTGGCGCCGAGGGAATTTTGAAAGACCTGGTCGGCGGCAGCGAACGGTTTGAAGAAGGAGGCCGCTCGCCGCTGCAAGCTCGCTGCGTGCAGTTGGCCCGGATGGGCTGCGTGGCGTTTCTGTATGACATGATCGGTTACGCCGACAGCGTGCAACTGTCGTACGACCTGGCGCATCGTTTTGCCGAACAACGTCCCGAAATGAACACGACCGAGAACTGGGGAATGTTCAGCCCGCAGGCCGAAGCCAATCTGCAGTCGATCATGGGCCTACAAACGTGGAACTCGATTCGCGCCCTCGACTTCCTGGAGTCGCTTCCCGATGTCGACAAGAAACGCTTGGGCGTGACCGGCTCAAGCGGCGGCGGCACGCAGACGATGATCCTGGCGGCGCTCGATCCGCGAATCGTCACCTCGTACCCGGCGGTGATGGTGTCGACCTCGATGCAAGGAGGCTGCACCTGCGAGAACTGCTCGCTACTGCGGATCGATACCGGCAACGTCGAGTTCGCGGCTCTCTTCGCCCCCAAGCTGCAAGGAATGACCGCCGCCGACGACTGGACCAAAGAGATGGCGACCAAAGGCTTTCCAGAACTACAAAAGCTGTACGAGGGACTGGGCGCCCCGAAGAACGTCTCGCTTCATCCGGCCGTTCACTTTCCGCACAACTACAACAACGTCGCTCGAGCGCCGATGTACGACATCTTCAGCCGCGCCTTCGGGCTGGGCATTCCCGCGCCAATCGTGGAGCACGACTACACGCTGCTGACCAAAGAGCAGCTAACGGTCTGGGATGAGCAGCACCCGCAGCCAGAAGCCGGCTCCGACGACTACGAGCGGAAGCTGCTGCACGACCTGAAGACCGAATCGGACAAGGCGATCGCCGCACTCACGCCAACCGACCAGGCGAGCTTCGCCGAGTTCCAAGAAGTGGTCGGCGGAGCGTGGCAAGCGCTGCTTGGCGCCAAGACGCCCACCTTCGATGCACTGCAGTTCGAGGTGACCGACAAGACTTCCAAAGACGACTACCTGCAAATCACTGGCCTGTTGCGCAAGAACGCCGGCAGCGACGAGCAAACCGAACTGCCGATCGTCTTCCTCTATCCCAACAAATGGAACGGCCAGGCGATTCTCTGGCTGTCACCGGCAGGGAAGGGAGGCCTGTATGGCAAAGATGGAGCGCTGTTGCCGATGGCGCAGCAGCTGGTCGACCAAGGGGCGTCGGTCATCGGCGTTAGTTTGCTCGGCCAGGGAGAGTTTGGCGGCGACGAGCGAAACCCGATCGTCGAAAATCCAAGACAGTTCGCCGGCTATACCTATGGTTACAACCGCACGTTGCTCGCTGATCGGGTTGCTGACGTCCTGACGGTCGGCGCCTTTCTCCGCGGGCATGATCGCAAGGCCAAGCATGTTGACCTGGTCGGCGTTGGCAACTGCGGCGTGATTGCGGCGGCGGCGCGGGCGACCGATCCGGCAATGTTTGACCGGGCGGTGATCGCGACCGGCGGCTTTCGGTTTGGCAAGCTGCTCGACTTCCGCGATGCGTCGTTTGTGCCGGGCGGGGCCAAGTATGGCGATCTGCCGGCGCTGCTGGCATTGGCGGCGCCGCAGTCGACGTTGGTGCTGGGAGAGCCGGCGGAAGGCTTGCCGCTGGTCAAAGCGGCCTATCAGGCTCGCGGGGCGCAGGAGACGCATAAAAACGGGGACGACCGAAGTTCGATCGTCCCCTATCTGATGGCTCCGCGTTAAGACGCAGAGTTTCTTGGCAATATGTTTAGAACAAGTCGTTCGTCGCTTCGCCAAGTGCGGCGGAGCGGGCTTCCAGAGGACGCGCGAGCGACCGTTCGGTTTCAAAATGACGCCAGGTGTGGCGTAGTTCGTTTAGCTCCGCATCGATCTCGTGGACGAACTCCAGGTAAGGGCCTAGGCCTACCATCAGTTCTTCCCCAGTCTGTTTATCGAGAAGACGAATCTGAAGCTGTTCAATGAGAGGCTCGTCCATGTTGCGAACTCCTATAAGTAAGGAAGTTCGCTACGAATCCCTGTAGCTTTGGGAGGCGATGATCCTTCACCGCGAAATGGTTAACGTCCGCATCTATATCTATTGGACGTTCCACAGACGAAAAGGGTTCGACCTTTTCGCTTTGGCTCCCGCGATTGCGGAGAACCACACCCCCCACTGCTTTCGACCTTCGACTAGACGGGGCAATTGTAAAGTTGACAATTGCCAAGGAAGCGATTGCAGAGAAAAAGCGGCTCGAGCGGTCCCAACTGCTGGACAGGGTCTATGTTTTCAGAAAGTTTTTTTGCTGTCTGCTCGCATGATAGCCATGCGACACCTGGGAACAGCGGCGATATCCGGGCAGCCTGCAACTAACGCAGATTCTCTCTGACGGGAAAAATTTTTCGTCACAACCGTCAGAATCGGCTCAAGTGAACCTCGATATCGGTCGCAGTTGACGTTGCTTCCCAAAGCCGCATTTCCTATAAACGGCGACCGGCATAATCGGTTCAAAGCGTTTGGCGCCAAATTCGCGAACAGGGTTTGGGGTCGGAGCGTAACAGTTACGACAGGGCAACTGAACAAATGAACAAGCGGCGACGTTGCCAAAACGCAACACTTGCTGCGGCCTTTGTTCGACGTGAGGCCAAAAGGCGACAAACTTTCGCCAAACGGCAGCCTCCCTGCGAGCTGTTACAACAAGAAACCAACCAAATGCAATGGAACGCCAGTGCTAGCATGTCGATGAGAGTAGTGCTTACGCTATTCTCGAGCCGCGAAGTCAGAAGCTTCGCACGGATTGTCGGCTAGACACGGAAAGCGGCGCTCAGCGGCAAGCTTTGAACTATATTTTGAGGTACGGAAGCAGTCACTGCCTGGCTCCCCCAGGCAAATGACCAGCTGGGGCCTCCAACTTTCCGGTCAATTACGCCTGGACGAAACGGGACTTGAAGCCGTCGCCCGCAACCGCGGCCAATGGTTCTACAGCGCCCATAAGGGAGTAGGAAAAGCTATATGTACATCAACGGCCCAACTAGTTTGCACGGTGCTCAGTCGATCAGCGGTCCCCATAAAGCGGGTAGCGCAACGCAGACGCTGGAACCGACTTCCCGGTTCGACACCGTCGATTCGCTCGACATTTCGTCAGAAGCCGACATGGTCAGCCGCGCTCGGGAAACGCCCGAGATTCGCACCGATAAGGTCGCCCAAATCAAAGCGCAAATCGCCGACGGCACTTACTTTAGCGACGACAAGCTCGATATCGCTTTGGAACGTCTGCTCGACGAATTCGGCTAATCGCTGAACTTTCGGTTCCCCCCGGACCGCCAGTTGAAACGTCTCTAGACCGCCGCGACTTCACCGTCGCGGCGGTTTTTTTGTGCGCCCATCGCTAGTTGGCTTTGCAAAATCAGGGCACAGGCCTACAATCGCTATTGAGACTACCCACAGACCCCAACTACGTAACTATGGGCTGTTAAACGAGATTGCCTGTTGCGAGACAGTCTCAACAGGCCCGCTAGCACCGCCAACGCCTTACGAGACCATCATGTCGCAGTCCCCCATCAGCGAATCGTACGCTTTGACCAGCGTAGACGTCGCGCTTCCTCCGATGGAGCGCTTTGAAGAGTACCTTCAGGCCAAGGGGAAGCGGATTACGCAGCCTCGTCGCATCCTGGTCGAGCATGTCTTCTCGAAGCACGAGCATTTTGACGCCGACGCGTTGATCGAAGAGCTCGCCCAGCGCGACGCCGGCCCCAAACGAGTCAGCCGGCCGACCGTCTATCGCACCTTGAACGAACTGGTCGAAGCGGGCCTGCTGCGCAAAATGGACATCGGCGGCCGAGCGGTCTATGAGCATGACTACGGCTACCCGGACCACGACCACCTCTACTGCACCCAGTGCGGCGATCTGTCGGAGTTTCATAGCGAAGAGCTGGTCCGCCTGCGCGACGCCGTTGCCCGGGAACAAGGATTCCGCGTGACGGGGCACAAGTTCATCGTCAACGGCACCTGCTTGGACTGCCAACGCAAGTCGCGGCGGCAAAAGCGGAAGGTCGACCTGATTTAGCGCGGTCCCGTCTGGCTGGTCGAAACGTCTTGAGGCTTCACGCGTTGCGGGGAAGTGGGGCCCACAGGGGATAGGTAACGCTTTCCCCTTCGGTCGAAATGTGCCCCGCTTTTTCTAGCGATTTCAGCAGTTGCGCAAGTTCTGCGCTGGACGAGCGCTTTTGAAATAGCGCGTTGATCGTGCTCGAGAGCGTCTTGACCTTCCTGGGGCGAGACGCGCCGCGGGCGTCAAATTCTGGACAATCGTCGCGATCTTTTCGGATCGTGGTTTCTTGGACCGCGATTTCTCACGAACCGGTTTGGGCAGCGCGATGTCGGCGATGTCTTTATGGCGAATAACTTCAAACCCTCTTCCCTTCGCGAATTGGATTAGGGGATCAAATCCGGTGTCCTTCGAGATCACAGGAAAGACTCCATCCGGATCGGTCTTCGATAGCTCGCCAATCGTGAAGGCGAAAGGAAAATCTAGGGCGTTGGCGCCGTTGCCGCAGATCTGAATGTACTCGGCGTTTGAGCCGAGCGGCTGAAGCTGATGGGCAAGTTCGATCGGCACTTTCGCTTGCTTCGTCCCGAGAAACGCGCAAACCTTCAGCGACATCCCCTGCATTCGCTGCAATCGCTGCAGCGACTTCGGCTGGACGTTCTCGTAGTCAATCAGCAGATAGTGGGTCTTCATTAGAGCGTTTTTCTGATAGCTGTAGCGTTTCTGGCGTTGGTGAGGCAAGCTGGTCAAGGCGACCGAAGCAGGCGAATCCTCAAGATTCGTCGATGCAGGTCAACGCCGACCAGCGCGGCCGCAACCAGCCAGAACGATACGAATGGAGGAAAACCGCTCTAGCAGCCGGGGCGGATGAGAGAATTGGGTGGGCACTATGCCAAAAGAAGTATATCTTTCAAACGGAGCGAGGGCCCAAATGCGTTTGTCGCCCCAATAGCAACGTATCCTTAAGTGGCAAAACGCTTTCGGGAGAATGCCTCCCGACGCGGACGCCTGTACATATTGAAGTTTCCCTGACGGGGTAACGTGGTTAGTGCGCATGATTGGAACGATTCTGCGTCTGGCGCTTAGCAACTATCCGGTCACGTTCCTGGTGCTTGGCTTGATCTGCGCGGCGATCTCGCTCGTCTGTCAGCCGAAGCCGCTCACTCGGCAGGTCGTGTTTGAAAAGCTGCTCGCGTATTACTGTCTCAGCGCGGTCGGCTTCTTCTACATTTACAACTTTGTGATGCACGTCTTCTTTGGCGAGTTTGCCGCCAAATACATCGGCTGGGCCGATAGCCCGTTTCAGCTGGAAGTCGGGTTCGCCAGTCTTGGCTTTGGCCTGGTTGGCTTGCTCGCGTTTCGGCCCGACTTCGGACTTCGTCTGGCGGCGAACGTGGGCCCCGCCTGTTTTATGTGGGGTGCGGCCGCCGGCCATGTCTATCAAATGGTCGTCCACCACAATTTCGCCCCTGGCAACGCCGGCACAATGTTCTGGGCGGACATTTTCCTCCCGATGATTGGCTTTTTTTTCCTGGCCGGTTGGCGAATGACCGCGACGACTCAACAATCGAAGGGCAGGGGAGAGGCGTTCGCTTCTTCCGGATAGTCCTCGCAGAGTCGCGTTCATGAAAATCAGCATCATCGGCACGGGGCACGTTGGCTCCGCGATCGCCTTCGCCGCGACCATCAATCCGCTCGCCGCCGAACTGTTGCTAATCAATCGCAACCTGGCGAAAGCCGAAGGGGAAGCGATCGACCTAGCCAACGCCAGCGCCTTGCAGAACAGCAACATGCGCATCTGGGCAGGCGAGATCGCCGACTCGGCCGGATCGGAGATCCTGATCTTTACCGCGTCGGTCCCGTACGGTTCGCCAACCCGCAAGCGAACCGATCTGGTCGCCGACAACTACGCGATTCTTAAAGAGTGGCTTCCCCGTTTGGCTGAGGTTAGTCCCGACGCGATCCTAATCATGGTCAGCAATCCGGTCGACGCGCTCACTTACGCCGCGATCCAGCTAACCGGTTATCCGGCAGAGCGGGTGATCGGCACCGGCACGCTGCTCGATAGCGTCCGTTACCGGGCGTTGCTATCGGCCGAGTTGGGCATTCACTCCGACGACATCCGAGCCTACATCCTGGGCGAACATGGCGACACGCAGTTCGCCGCCCATTCGCTCGCCATGACCGGCGGCGAACGGTTCTACCCCAGCGACATGTCCGAGAAGCTGTTCCGCCAGACCGTATCGATGGGGTACGACGTTTCGTCACTAAAAGGACACACCAGCTACGGCATCGCCCTGGCGACGATGTTGATCGTCGATAGCATCGTATACGACTTGAAGCACACGATGCCAGTCAGCGTGTTGATCGAAGACTTTCTAGGGGTTAGCGACGTCTGCCTCTCGCTGCCGGCAGTGATCGGCAGGGCAGGGGTGACCCGCGTCTTACGGCCAACGCTTTCGGAAGACGAACAAGGGGCGTTCCGGCGATCGGCCGACGCGGTGCGAGCGAATATTGAAGCGATGCCAAGTTAGACCAAGTCGCTTTGGCCCAACTTGACTTCGCCCCATGCGACGTCTATTCACTCCCCACCAGCGCGAGCCGCGGTCGGTTCCAGAAAGCATACCGCCCGCGCGCAAGCCGATCGCCGCCAAGCGGTTCGGCGAAAATGCAACCTGGCGGCATTGGAAAAAAAGAAACTTGCTGGCGGCGAAAGCGAGCTTAGCTAGAGCGATTCTGCAGACAGGCCGCTACGATCCGGATTTCTTCGTACGGCACTTCTTCGTTCAGATACTCATAGATCGGACGTAAGGCGCCGGCGCCGCATTGCTCGATCGCCTCTTCGACCCGCCGCGACGTTTCGCCGGTCACCCAGGCAGTCGGATCTTCGAGCTTTTCTTCGCGGATGAACTGTTCTAGATAGCTTTGCACCGTCGACTCGGCCCGGCCGATCACGTTGGCGATCTCGTTGATCGTTTGCCCTTTGGAAAAGAGAACGAAGGCGTCCTTCAGGGCAGGGGACTGGTTCTTCGGCGGTTCGCGCCTTGGCGTGGCGACCACCTCGGTATCGATTGCGTCCACCGTCAGGCTTTCCTGTTGGCAATAGTCGGCGATGTGCTGCGTGAACGCTTCGCCATAGTCCTGGCACTTCTTTTCGCCGACCCCTTTGATCAAACGGAAACGTTCGAGCGTGGAAGGCCGATGCCGGGCCATTTCGCGGAGCGAGCTGTCGCCGAAGACGATGTACGCCGGAATGCCGGCCGCTTCCGCTTTCTCGCGCCGCAAGTTACGCAGCGATTCGAACAGACCGCGATCGACCCCTTCCCAGTCGTCGGCGCGGCGGGCCCGTTTGGGACTTTCGGCCCGATCGGACGCGTCTGGCTTGGTCAACTTTGGCAGCACTTCACCACGCAGCAATTCGCGACCAGCCGGAGTCACCTTCAGCACGTTGTACTCGCCCACTTTCGCTAGAAAACGCTGACCGATCAGCTGTTCGATCCACATCCGCACGCTGCGGAGGCTGTCGTTTCGCAGCAGGCCGTAAGTGCTCAATTGGTCATGTTCCAGCTCCAGCACTCGCTTATCGCGCGAACCGCACAACACCTTGGCGTTGTGATCGGCGCCAAAGCGTTCGCCGGTTCGCAGAATGCAGGACAAGATCTTTTGCCCGAGCACCGTCGCATCCTCGACCAGATCGACCGTGCCGAGACAGACGTCGCACGCTTCGCACTCTTCCGCTTCCAACTCTTGGCCGAAGTAGCTGACCAACATGCGGTGGCGACATTCGGTACCGATGCAGAAATGATCGAGCGCGTCGAGCGACCGCATCGCCGCATCTTGGGCGTTGCCCGGCAGGTCTCCCAGCATCCGTTTCCAAGTGACCAGGTCGCCGCTGGAGTAAAGCATGACGCATTCCGCCTCAAGCCCGTCACGGCCGGCGCGACCACTTTCCTGCTGGTAGCTCTCCAGCGACTTCGGCATGCCGGCGTGCACCACATACCGCACATTCGACTTATCGATCCCCATCCCAAAGGCAACCGTCGCCACGATCACGTCGGTTCGCTCTTGAATGAACGCCTCTTGGTTGGAGGCCCGCTTTTCGTCGCTGAGGCCGGCATGGTAGGGGAGGGCTTTCACGCCAACTTCGTTCAACTGTTCGGCGATCGACTCGACATCGGCGCGGCGAATGCAATAGACGACGCCAGACTCGTTGGGATGCCGCGAGATCACTTCTTGGATCTGGGCGAAGCGATCAGCGCGACGAACGATCCGATAGTTGAGGTTCGGGCGATCGAACGAACCGACCAGCATCTCCGGTTCACTCAAGCCAAGTTGCTGGGCGATGTCTTCGCGAACTCGCTCGGTCGCGGTGGCGGTGTAAGCGTGCACGCCAACGCCGGGGAAGGTCTCTTTCAGCATGTGCATCATGCGATACTCAGGACGGAAGTCATGCCCCCATTCGCTGATGCAGTGCGATTCGTCGATCGCGAAAAAGGAGACGTCGACGCCGGCCAGAAACTCCAGCATCCGTTCGCTTAACAGCCGCTCTGGCGCCAGGTACAAGATCTGAATCGCCCCGCTGCGGATATCGGCCGCAATCTGCCGGCGTTCTTCCGGCGTGTTGGTGCTGTTCAGACAAGCGGCCGGAATACCGCAGGCGGTCAGTGCGTCGACCTGGTCCTTCATCAATGAGATCAGCGGCGAAGCGATCACTGCCAAGCCCGACTTGCAAAGGGCAGGCACCTGGTAGCAAAGCGATTTGCCACCGCCGGTCGGCATGACGACGACCGAGTCGCGATCTTCAAGGACCGCCTCCATCGCTTCAAGCTGCAACGGGCGAAATCCTTCGTAGCCCCAATATTGCCGCATGGTGGCGAGTAGTTGCTCGCGCGTTCCCTGAGAAGTCGTATCCATGCGGCGCCCTGACACCATCCCTAACCAGCTAGCACCCTGCGATTCGTCAAAAAAAGAAACCGCCGGCAGCAGGGAAGAGCCGGCAATTCTTCGTCGTCGAACCAAACAGCGTAATCTTTCCTCGGGGGGCAGGTCAAACCGCTCAGAGCGGCGATTTCCAGGCAGAACGTCAACATCCAGCGCTGCCATGCCGGGTCCCATCTTGAGTCATGTCGCTTTCAGTCAGAACTTGTCTCTAACGGGGGAAACGAACCCCGTCCTGTGGATAAACCCTTCCAGGGAGAGCACCAAGGGAGAACAAGCAACCACTGAATTATCCACAACGAAGCCACAGACTCCATTCGCTCAATATCAATACAAATTTTCATGTTTTCAATCTTTTGCCAACGAAGTCAATGTGCAAAAATAGTCGCTGTCCTTTGTGATTTTTCACAATTGGCGCTCGCCCTCCCCGGACGCCAAGAAATCGCGTGAAGACACCTTTTCCAATAGCCCGCTGGTCGCTTCCCCGCACCGGCGGCGAACTCTACTCTCTCTTTTCTTTGTTCGCACCAAAGGAGTTCTCATGTCACGACGTTATGGATTTACGCTCGTGGAATTGCTGGTGGTGATTGCGATCATCGGCGTCCTTATCGCTCTCTTGCTGCCGGCGGTTCAACAGGCCCGCGAAGCGGCCCGCCGCATGGAATGCACCAACAAGATCAAGCAGTTGGTTCTCGCTTCGCACAATGTGCACGACACCTACGGCACCTTTCCCCCGGCCGGCGGCAAGTCGAATGGTTGGAACGCCACCGTCCAACGCGATGGTCCGTTCAAGGGACTGGCCGGCTCGTTCCTCTTCCATCTGTTGCCGTACATCGAGCAAAACGCCTTGTACGACGGTACGATCGCTGCAGGGGGCAACATGAACAACAGCGTCAATGGCAAGCAGTGCTACAGACACATCATCGAAGCGTATCGCTGCCCGTCGGAACGCAGCCCCGCCGCCGCTACCGGTCTTGGCTATCCGACCGGCCCCGACGGCACCCATGCGATCTCGAACTACGGCGTCAACTACATGCCGTTTTGCGATCGGGCGACCAACAACCAGGAAGGCGCCTCGAACATCGCGATGATGACCGATGGTTTGTCCAACACCGTCTTCTTCGGTGAACGGTACGGACAGTGCGCTTCCGGCAAATCGAGTCTTTGGGCCAACTCGTCCGGTACCTGGGCCCCGCAAATCTGCCGCGGTCGAAACGTCAATAGCGGTACCTGCCCTGTACCGCAGATCACGCCGATCTATACCAGCGCCGGCGATTCGAGCAGCGGCGGCAGTTCGCCTCACCCGGGCGCGATGAACATCGGCTTCGGCGACGGCAGCGTCAGCAACGTGCCTGGCACGATTGATCCAACGATCTGGGCCAATCTGACCAATCCAATCGATGGCAAGGTGATCGGCGACTATTAGGTCTCTGCTGGCGACTCTTCTAATTTGTGCGA
Organism: Blastopirellula retiformator; assembly: GCF_007859755.1. Lineage (NCBI taxonomy): Bacteria > Pseudomonadati > Planctomycetota > Planctomycetia > Pirellulales > Pirellulaceae > Blastopirellula > Blastopirellula retiformator. Next base: position 752,434 of record NZ_SJPF01000004.1, read on the forward strand.
ACTCGCTGCGGCCAGACGTCTGGCCGCAGCGCTTTTCCAGGTATAGGAGCGATGGAACGATGAAATTCAAATTTGCAGCATCATTGGCGTGCGTCGCGCTGGTCGCGGTGACCGTGATCGGCTGCGGCAAGACGAAAACCTTCAGCGGATCAGTCTCGATGGATGGCGCGCCGCTGGCCAGCGCCGGCGTTCAGCTGATTCCTGAAGGGGGAGGGAAGGGGGTCCACTTCTCGACGACCGACGAGCAGGGCAACTTCACCATCGTTGAAGAGAGCGCCAATCCGCTTTCCGCCGGCGAGTACGTCGTTGTTGTCGACAAGGCGCCGACCGAGATGGGCGGCAAAAGCGTTGTCGCCGACATCTACCGCGACCAGAAAAAGACGCCCCTGAAAATGACGATCTCCGATGGCAGCACGAAGTTGCCGCCGATTGAACTAAGCGCGCATCCATAACCTTCCCCACAAGGAGTTGATCATGAACCGACGCTCCAGTTTTTTCGCTAGTCGAACTATTGGTGGTCATCGCAATTATCGGCGTATCGATCGCGCTGTTGCTGCCGGCGGTGCAGCAAGCCCGCGAAGCGGCTCGCCGGATGGAGCGCACCAACAAGATCAAACAACTTGTGCTCGCCTCCCACAATGTGCACGATACGTACGGCATCTTCCCGCCGGCCGAGGGCAAGTCAGGCTCGCATGACGCGCGAGTCGAGCGGCAGGGGCCATTCAAGGATCTGGCCGGCTCGTTCTTCTTTCACCTGTTGCCCTACATTGAGCAAAACGCCCTGTACGACGGCGCCGTCGCCGCCGCCGGCAATATGAACAGCACCTTCAATAGCTGACGGGTGAATAACTACATTATCGAAGCGTATCGCTGTCCTTCGGAACGGAGCCCAGCGGCCGTCACTGGCTACGGTTATCCGACCGGCCCCGACGGCACCCATGCGATCTCGAACTACGGCGTCAACTACATGCCGTTTTGCGACCGGGCGACCAACAACCAGGAAGGCGCCTCGAACATCGCCATGATGACCGACGGTTTGTCCAACACCGTCTTCTTCGGTGAACGGTACGGACAGTGCACTTCCAGCAAATTGAGTCTCTGGGCCAACTCGTCCGGTACCTGGGCCCCGCAAATTTGCCGCGGCCGCAACGTCAACAGCGGCACTTGTCCTTTACCGCAAATCACGCCGCTTTACACCAGCGCTGGCGACTCCAGCAGCGGTGGCAGTTCGCCGTACCCCGGCGCGATGAACATCGGCTTCGGCGACGGTAGCGTCAGCAATGTCCCCGGCACGATTGATCTGACGATCTGGGCCAACCTGACCAATCCGATCGACGGCAATGTGATCGGCGATTACTAGCTACGGCGAGATATTTAGCTGCCTGTTGAGAAAATCAACGGACTGTTAGAACCGCTCGCGATCACTGAAATCATAACGGCGGTCGTTGGCGGGGTTCGAAATCGATCCCCGCCAGCCTAGGTGAGCTATTCCTCCGTTATTTAGGCCCAGCCGCCACAAAAAGGCAGGGCAGGGGGAAGCAGGGAATAAGTCGGCGGCCATCAGACGATCGCTCTATCAGACCATTGATTGCGACTCCACGCAGGGTCGACCATAATAGAAGGTCTGACGCTCTGTCCCGCCCCCCAATTCCCCCCTGAAAACCTCCGCCATGATTCGATCCGCACTTTGTTTTGCCGCGCTACTATTGTTCGTCGGAACTGCGACCGCCGCATCTCCGCAGTTCCCCGGCCAAAAAAGCCAATACCAAGGTTTCGACCGCTTTGACTTTCCGGTCGACGGCAAGCAGGTAACCGTCGTCGCGCCCAAAGCGGCGGCGCCCGGCAATCCTTGGCTGTGGCATGGCGAGTTCTTCGGACACAAGACCGAGCCCGACGTGATGCTGCTCAAGCGTGGATTCCATGTCGTCTATATGCACGTGCCGAACATGCTCGGTTCGCCAACCGCCGTCGCCCACTGGAACGCCCTGTACAAGGAACTGACCGAGAAGTATGGCCTGGCCAAAAAGCCAGCGCTAACCGGATTGAGCCGTGGCGGACTGTACGCTTACAACTGGGCCGCCGCCAATCCTGACAAGGTTGCCTGCATTTATGGCGACGCCCCGGTTTGCGACATCAAAAGCTGGCCCGGCGGCAAAGGGAATGGGCAGGGGAGCGCCGGCGAGTGGAAGCGGGCGATCGAAGTCTATGGTTTCGCCGACGAAGCGGAAGCGCTCGCCTACGATCAAAACCCGATCGACAAGCTGGCCCCGCTCGCCAAGGCTGGCGTGCCGCTACTGCATGTTTATGGCGACGCCGATCGAGTCGTCCCCTGGGACGAAAACACCGGCGTCATCGCCGAGCGCTACAAGAAGCTAGGGGGCGACATCCAGCTGATCGCCAAACCGGGCGTCGACCATCATCCCCATGGCCTGGAAGATCCAACGCCGATCGTCGACTTCATCGCCAAACACGCGTCGGTCGAGCCGACCTACCAGCCGCAGCCAGCCCAGCGGATCGTCTCACGCGACGGTCTCGGTAATGTGCTGAAAAAGCTCAACGCCGGCGAGCCGGTCACGATCGGCTACCTGGGCGGATCGATCACGGCCGCCAATGGCTGGCGCGTAAAGACCCGCGAGTGGTTTGCCGAACAATTTCCCAAGGCCGAGGTGAAAGAAATCCACGCGGCGATCGGCGGCACCGGCAGCGACCTGGGGGTCTTCCGCGTGCAACAAGATGCACTGCAGTACAAACCCGATCTGCTGTTCGTCGAGTTCTCGGTCAATGACGGCGGCGCCGCGCCGGAGCGAATCTGGAAAGCGATGGAAGGGATCGTTCGTCAAACGTGGCAAGCGAACCCCGAGACCGACATCTGCTTCGTCTATACCTTCAAGGTTGGCTACGAAGAGCCGACTCGCGAAGGGCTCTGCTCGCGAGCCGCGGGTTCAATGGAGATGCTGGCCGAGCATTACGGCATTCCGTCGGTCAACTTCTGCCCAGAAGTGGTCAAGCGAGAAGGGGAGGGGACTCTCATCTTCAAGTCAGCCAAAGAAACTGCCGACGGAGTGATCCGCTTTTCGTCGGATGGCGTTCATCCGCTCGACGCCGGACATGAACTGTATGCGGCCGACGTCGCCGCCGCGGTTGAGCAGATGAAAGAGCTGCCGCCAGTCGATCACGCTGCGAAGCTGGCGACTCCCTTTGTCGCCGACAACTGGGAATCGGCGAAGATGATTCCGCTTGCCCCGTCGATGTTGAAGGGAAACTGGGAGAAGCTGCCGGAGACCAACTCCCTGCAGCGGAGCTTCGGCAAACGTCTGGGACAAATCTGGCATGCCAGCGAGCCGGGCAGCGAACTGACCTTCAAGTTCCGCGGATCGCTGGTGCAGCTGTACGACCTGGTTGGCCCCAACGGCGGACAAGTCAGCATCACCATCGACGGTCAGACCCGCGACAAGCTGCTTCCGCGGTTCGACAGATACTGCACTTACCATCGACTGTCGCTGCTCAAGATTGCGGCCGATCTCGATCCGAACGAAGTTCACACCGTGACGATCAAACTGGACGCCGAGCAGCCCGACCGCCAACCGGTCGCCGACCGCCTGAAGGATCCCGAAACCGAGCTGAAATCGCCGAAATACACCGGAACCAACCTCTGGATTGGCCAGATTCAGCTGCCGGGGGATCTCGTTACGGAGTAGGGGGATACGGCAATTCTTAGCCCCCTCCGGTCCGCCCAGGTTCGGTCTGTGAACCCTGGGCAGGATTGAACTGTCAGTTGAAAACCCGCTATAATGCGGGTTTGTCCTGGCCGCTCGTGCCGCGGCAGGGACCAAAACGAACTATTTCGCCACAGGAGTTGAGGGTGTACGAGAACATCGGAATCGTTGGGGCCACCGGGGCCGTCGGTAGTATCATTCGCCAGTTACTGGAAGAACGAAACTTTCCTTACAAGACGATCACGTTTCTCGCATCCAAACGTTCGGCAGGCACGACGCTGACGTTCAAAGGCGAAGAACACACCGTCGTCGAACTTACGCCCGAGGCGTTTGACAATCTCGACCTGGTCATCGGCAGCACCCCGGACGAAACCGCCAAGGATTTCGCGCCGTGGGCGACCGAGCGGGGCTGCGTCGTCATCGACGAAAGCGGTTACTGGCGGATGGATCCCTCGGTGCCGCTGATCGTGCCGGAAGTGAACCCGGAAGCGATCAAGGATCACAAGGGGCTGATCTCGAGCCCCAACTGCTCGACCACGCAGATGGTCGTCGCCATGAAGCCGTTGCATGAAGCGGCCAAGATTCGCCGCGTCGTCGTCTCGACTTATCAGGCGACCAGCGGAGCAGGGGTTGCCGGTCAAGCCGAACTGGTCGACAGTTCGCGAGCCTCGCTCGACGGTCAAGAATACGAGCGCAAAGCGTTCGCCCACCCGATCGCCTTCAACCTGATCCCGCAGATCGGCAGCTTGAAGCACGAAGGGTACACCTCCGAAGAAATAAAGATGGTCTACGAGACCCGCAAGATCTTCGGCGACGAGTCGCTCCAGGTTTGCCCGACCTGCGTTCGCGTACCGGTCACCAACTGCCACAGCGAAAGCATCCTGGTCGAAACCGAGAAACCGCTTTCGGCCGAAGAAGCGACGCAGTTGTTCCGCGACTTCCCCGGCATCACGGTGATCGACGACCTGGCCAACGGTCAGTACCCGATGCCGCTAAGCTGCAGTGGCGAAGACGACGTCTACATCGGCCGCATCCGCAAAGACCTGTCGTGCGAAAACGGCATCACCTTCTGGTGCGTTAGCGACAACCTCCGCAAAGGCGCCGCGACCAACGCCGTGCAAATCGCGGAACTGCTGGTCAACTCGGCCGCCGCGGTTTAAGTGGCCAGTCGTTCGCAAAACACGACGCTAGCCCGCAGCGCAAGCGAGGGGAAACGGCGGCAAGAATGTCTGGTATTTAATGACCAATGTCTAATGCTCGGACATTCGTCATTGCCGCCAGGCCGCATTTCCTCGCTCGCGCAGCGGGCTAGTGTTTTGCGCTTCCGCAGGGGAGCCGCACATGTCTGAGCGAACGATCCAACTCATCGTCTCTTACGACGGAACCAACTACGCCGGTTGGCAGATTCAGAACGACCAGCCGACGATTCAGGAGTCGATTGAAAAAGCGCTACTCTCGATTACCGGTGAGAAGATTCGCGTCACCGGCAGCGGACGCACCGACTCGGGCGTGCACGCGATCGGCCAGGTCGTCAGCTTCAAGACGCAGTCGCAACTCTCGGCCGACGTGTTGCGACGGGCGCTCAACGCCGAGTTGCCGGCTGATATCGTCGTCCGCAGTTCGCGTAACGCGGCGTCCCATTTCAACGCCATCGACTGCGCGACCAAAAAGCGATATCGCTATCTACTGCAGGAAGGGCGGATCAACGACGTCTTCTCGCGGCAGTACGCTTGGTTCGTGAAGAAAGAGCTCGACTTGCCGGCGATGCAGGCCGCCGCCCAGCACCTGATTGGCGAGCATGACTTCGCCAGTTTTGAAGCGGCCGGATCCGAGCGGCTTTCGACCGTGCGCCACGTCTACGATCTGCAGGTCGCCAAGAGCGAGCGGCACGAGTTCGACAAGCTGGCGATCGAGGTCGAAGCGAACGGTTTCTTGTACAACATGGTCCGCATCATCGTCGGTACGCTGGTCGAAGTGGGCAAGGGGAAGCGCCCGCCGGAGTGGGTCGCCGAAGTCCTGGCCGCCAAAGACCGCACCATCGGCGGGATGACGGCGCCGGCGCATGGGCTATACTTGCTGCGCGTCGATTATCCTGAAAGTTGTTGGCTCGATTAACGAAAGCGACCGGTTCTATGCGCATCGCGCACGTCATTACGCGCATGATCGTCGGCGGCGCGCAAGAGAATACGCTCTACAACTGCCAAGATCTGATCCGCGACTTCGGCGACGACGTTCTACTGATCACCGGTCCGTCGCCGGGCCGCGAAGGCACGCTGCTCGATCGAACCAATCACCAGGTTCCGGTTGCCCTGGCGCCACACTTGGTTCGCAACATCTATCCGTGGCATGACGTCCGCGGCTATTACGAACTCAAAAAGATCCTCCGCGATTTTCGCCCTGACGTTGTTCATACGCACAGTGCGAAAGGGGGCATGCTCGGTCGCCTTGCCGCAACGTCGCTGCGCGTGCCGGCGGTCATTCATACGGTTCATGGCGCGCCCTTTCATCCCTACCAATCAGCGGCGGCCCGCAAGTTCTTCATCGCCTGCGAGCGATACGCCGCCAAGCGGTGCGACAAGATGATCTGCGTCGCCGACGCCATGACCGACCTGATGGTCGACGCTCAGGTTGCGCCGCGGGAAAAGTTCACCACGATCTACAGCGGGATGGAAGTCGAGCCATTTCTGCAGTCAGGCGACTGGCGCAACGAAATGCGACAGAAGCTGGGCTACAGCGAAGAGCATGTCGTCATCGGCAAGATCGCCCGGCTGTTTCATCTGAAAGGGCACGAGTTTGTCCTGGCCGCCGCCAAGCGAGTGATCGAGGCTGTTCCGAACGTCCGCTTTCTCTGGATCGGCGACGGGCTGCTTCATGACAAGTACGTCGAAGAGATTAGCGCCGCCGGCCTGACCGACCACTTCCAGTTGGCCGGGCTCGTTCCGCCGACCGACATCCCGAAGTACTGCGGGGCGATGGATATCCTGGTCCACGCCAGTCTGCGGGAAGGGTTGGCCCGGGCACTGCCGCAGGCGCTCCTCTCGGGCAAACCGGCAGTCAGTTTTGACGTCGACGGGGCCCGCGAAGTGGTCGTCACTGGCGAAACCGGCGAGCTGATCCCCCCCAAAGATGTTGATCAACTGGCCGACGCGCTAATCCGGCTGGCCAGCGACGCCGCCTTGCGACAACGCCTGGGAGAAGAGGGGCGCCGCCGCGCCGCCCAGGTTTTTCCCCATCGGCACATGACCGCCGAGATTCGCAAGACCTACGAGCAGGTCCTGGCCGATAAGTCCTAAAGGCTTTTCCGCTAACGACTTGTCTTTTTCTTGTCGCGAAGGCCGCACCCTGGCTCGCTCTTTTGAATTTGTAGCGATTAGGGTAGAATTGACGGACTTATCGAGTGGAGCGCGGCCCGTAGCGCTTCTCCCTGGGAACACAGAAGAATCGTCGGCCCCGTCGACGTCAGGTGACTGCGAGTGGCTACGTCAGGCCGAAACTACATTGGTTCGTATCGCTTGGTGCGAATGCTACGCGCGAGTCAGACATGTCAGGTCTGGGAAGCGATCAACGACTTGGATCGTCGCCGCGTGGCGCTGAAGGCGCTGCACGACAAGTTCTGCCGCGACAAAGAGCAGATCCAAGCGCTGAAGCACGAGTACGACGTCGGCCATCATTTTGACCATCCGCTGGTCATTCATATCTACGAATACAACATCCACCGCAACATTCCGTATATCACCATGGAATGCGGCATCTCACGCAACATGAAAATGGCGCTGCGTGAGGATGGCGAAAACCTCGCCTATTGGACTCCCAAGATCATCTCCGATGCGGCCAAAGGGCTCGGCTACATTCATAAGCTGGGCTGGATCCATCGCGACGTAAAGCCAGACAACTTCCTGCTCGACTACGAAGGAAACGTCAAGCTGATCGACTTCTCAATTGCCGAGAAGAAACGGAGCGGCTTGTCAAAGTGGTTCGGCGGCTCCAAGGTGCAAGGCACCCGCAGCTACATGTCGCCCGAGCAGATCAAAGGCGAAGCGCTCGATGGTCGCGCCGACTTGTACAGCTTCGGCTGCTCGATCTTTGAACTGATGAGCGGCAAGTTGCCCTACACCGCGACCAGCGCCGATCACCTGCTCGACAAACATATCCGCGGTCCGATTCCCACGCTGCTGGCCGCCAACCCCAACGTCACCGACGAGTTCTCAACGCTGGTTGCCCGGATGATGGCGAAGAAAAAAGAGGACCGTCCCGACGACATGGATACGTTGTTGCGTCTTTTTCAAACGACCAAGATCTATAAGATCCCGCCGAAAAAGCCGCCGGCTTTAGCCGAACAAGATCGCAAAGCGCTGGAAGAGATTCCTCCGGTCGAAGAAGAAACCAAATAACGGAGACGCCGCCGCGTTTTCCCGAAATCACGCAATCCTACGGGAGTGAACTCCACGAATGGCCGCCAGAATTTACCTCGGTTTTGAAGAGCCGATCGAACGCCTCGAAAAGCAACTGCACGACCTCGAAGCGAGAAAAGACGACAGCGCCGAAACGCAAGAAGAGATTCGTTCGCTGAAGCGCGAGATCGCCGACAAGACGAAGTCGATCTACGAGAACCTCTCGGCCTGGCAAACCGTCGAAGTCGCTCGTCACCAACAACGCCCGCAATCGGCCGACTACTTGAACCTGGTGTTCGATGAGTTCGTCGAGTTGCATGGCGATCGCAAGTTTGGCGACGACCGCGCGCTGCGAACCGGCTTCGCCAAACTCGACGCGTTCAAGGTGATGTTCATGGGTCACTTCAAGGGTCGCAACTTGAAGGAACGGAGCGAGTGCTACTTCGGTTGCGCTCACCCCGAAGGCTACCGCAAAGCGATCACCAAGATGCAGATGGCCGAGAAGTACCAGATCCCGGTCATCTCGTTCATCGACACCCCTGGCGCCTACCCCGGCGTCGGCGCCGAAGAACGCGGTCAGGCGATGGCCGTGGCCGACGCGATGTTCGCCATGTCGCGGCTTCGCACCCCGGTGATCTGCGTCGTGATCGGCGAAGGCGGCTCTGGCGGCGCCCTGGGTATTGGCGTCGGCGATCGCGTGGCGATGCTGCAGCACTCCTACTACTCCGTCATTTCGCCCGAAGGCTGTGCCGGCATTCTTTGGAAGAGCCACCAATTTAAAGAGAAAGCGGCCGACGCCCTTCGCTTCACTTCCAAGTACCTGCCGCAGTTCGGCGTGGTTGACGACGTGATTGAAGAACCGCTCGGCGGCGCCCATCGCGATCACCGTCAGATGGCGGCTCGCTTGAAGATGTACCTGCTGAAGACCCTCAAAGAACTGAACGGCACCGAACCCGACGCCCTGGTCCAGCAGCGCTACGACAAGTTCCGCAAGATGGGCGAATTCCTGGAACGAGAATCGGCCGAAGCGGAAGCGACCGCCTAATCAGGCATGCTTTCCCCATGCGACCAAATGCAGGGTCCGGTTTGATCGATTCAGACCGGGCCCTTTTTTTATCTGGCCATTTGGCAGAACCGCTGGGCCTTCTGCAGCCGGCAGACTCACGACTGCATTTCCGCCCCCTACCTCCACCTCCCAGGCGAAATTTCTTACGAAACAACCCAACTCACCGCAGGCAATTTGATCGCCCCACCCCTGCCATGCCGCAGATGTCGCCAAGCGAGCGCCGTCAGAAATTGGCGTACGACCGAAAGAGTCGGCCAGACTCCAGGCGAACATAGGCGGCCCAATCAAACCGCGGGTCGAACGTTCCGCCGTCCAGCCCCAACGCCTCGGCGAACTCCGGCGACATCTGCCCCCAAGCCGTCCCTCCGTCAACCGCGAGATAGACCTGGCCTCTTGCCGCGACTTCATAGCGTCCCCCTTCGACGGTGGCGCTCCCCAGCAGCGGAATCTCGACCGCCTCGCGGCCCGGCGTAAATACCAACCAGCCCGCGTCGACCACCACGACGGGATAGCGACTTTGGTTCACCACCAACAATCGCATCGTCCAACAATCAGGATCCTTCGCTGCGACGCCGTCAGAATCCTTCGGCGGCACGATGTCCCAGCTAACCGTCACCCAGCAGCCTCGCGGCTTCCCAAATAACCAACCAGCCCACTTGCCAATCCATATCCCGACGTTGCCGCACCAAGACGCGAACCCATGCCAAGCCATCTGCACTGTACTAAGACGTTTCACCAGACCAGAGCCCCATCCAATTGACCGTCACCAGCAAGCCACCAGCGTGAGTCCACATCCTGCCATGCTAAAGCGAGCGACGCAACAGAGCAGGGGAGTAGCACCCGTTTTTGGGCCCGTCAAGTTGCCTCCCAAACCACCGCCCAGAATCTCCAAATCATGCGGCTTGAAGACGCTTCAAATCAGGGGCGGCGCCAGCAGCGAAAACCCAACCGAATTCAGCTCGCGCGGCGACGCCTGTCGGCGATCAAAAACATGCTCCGGCGACCAAGCCGACTCCGCTTCACGCGAGACCAAATTGCGCCCACCTAACGCCGCGCCAGAGCGGCGACTTTCTCTCAGCCGACAGACGCAACTCGCGCCCAAAATGCATCCGCATTTCCAATCGCCTTACGGCGAGCAGCCAAAGCCGACGTAGCGACAACAGAGAACCCACCAACGCCCTAGAAACGGCCCTGGGCAAGCCAATCCCCGGAAAAGCAGGGCCCAGCCAGAACCCCACTTCAACGTCCGATAATGTTTGTTATGTTCGGTTACGGGCCTATTTTTACCGGGTTTTGGCAATTGGGGCCAAAACCCGGTTCCCTGCACCGAGAAGCCGGGACGGGGTTATCTGGCGTCGTTTTTCAACTGCTCACCGACACTCGGCGGCCACAGAAAGTATGGCCCAAAGCGTTTGCTGAACTTGAATTCACCACCGGCTGCCTTGCCGGCTTCAGTGATAAATTGGCGTCCTTCACGCAGCTCAAGATAGCCGCTTTCGACCAAGCTTTTCGAGATCGATTCAGTGCTCACGCCGACCTGCTTCGCAAGCTTGGACGTCGTCAATTTCTCGTAGACCGCTTCCGCCAAAACCAGGTCCCCTTCCTCGTCATCTCCAGTGAGATCGACAGCATGCGAGACGCGCAGAATTCGCTTGATTTCTTCAAAGGCGTTTTCAAAGATTTCCGGGTCGGATCGTCGCGAGAAATAGACGCCCATTTCGTAGTTGTTCACCTGACTGAATTCATAGAGATTCAAGCTGGTTATTACGCCGCCAGCCTCAGTTAGATAGCACTTCGCATGCAGATTTTCGCAATAGCTTGTCTTTATCGAATCGACGCCGCGAAGCCAATCGACCTCGGCCGCAGACAAGCTGGTCTTCCCATAGACGAGACGAACATCGACCCCAGATGCGGCTCGCTCAACAATCAAGTCGCGCAATCGAGGCGCGACCTTCACAAAGGGACTGACCAAGAACAGATTGCCAGTGCACTTCTTGATCAACTCTTCCAGGTAATACGTTGTCGCACTCGTATTCAAGAATTTCGCCACGCCCTGCCCCTTCGACACCAATCCCGTCCAAACCAGGGATTATGCCGAGCATTGCAGGGGGGCGCCATACAGCCACATGCGACTACAGAATCATTAACACAAAGTTAAGAATTCGGCCGATGATTAGTACCGCCGATATTGCCCGCCGTTGGGCTGCGGAAGATAGCCCTGGGGATAATAACCTTGCGGCGGCGCCTGCTGCGGATAGTTCGGCTGCGGCGCGTAATTGGGCTGCTGGTACATCGGCTGTTGATAGCCTTGCGGAGCGTAGCTCGGTTGCTGTTGATAACCTTGCGAAGCCGGGCCCCAGCGCTGATCGATTTGCTGCTGCACTTGATCACGCAGGTTCTGCTGAAACTGGTTCACGTACGGCTGGGTCGTTTGCTGCGGATTCTGAAGAGCCTGATCGACGGCGCCTTGGATCTGGCCATAGTCCGCCTTCAGCTGACCATAGGTCTGCTGCCAGTTCTGCGTCCATTGCTGAGGAATCGGCTGGAACTCGCCCGGCTGCTGTCCGCCCACCGGAGCATTCGTCGCTGGAGCAGCCGGATCCTGGCCGCCGCCAGGCAAGATATTGGCGGTGGTGATCGACGGCTGTTCGCCAATCTGCTGCTGGAAATTATCGATGTACGGCTTCACAGCCGCGTGAACTTCCTGCGGCATGATCGCTTGCGCTTTGTCGATCACGCGAGAGATATAGTAGCCCGACCTCGACGACACGATCTCTTGTCGGCGATCGCCGGTGGCGAAGGCGACGGCGAACATCGTGATGATGATGCACAGCAGGGCGCCTTTGGCCGCGCCCAGCAAAGCGCCGACCTGACGATCGAAGTCCTTTAGCTTCATGCTTTCGATCGTCTTCGAGATAAAGCGAAAACCGACCCAGACGACCAGCGAGCAGCCGACGTAAAGTGCTAGCATCGCGGCCAGCTTGTTCCACGGCGGCTCCATCGGAAAGAGGGCGGCGACCGGCTCACGCAGTTGGACCGACAGAACGTAGCTGGCGAAAATCGACGCGAACGAGGCGATCTGCCACGCCATTCCTTTGTACAAACCCCAGGCAGTCGCCCCGAGCAGCACAATCACCATCAATACGTCGTATCCATTCGCCATCGCGGGGCGCCTTCTTGCTTCAACTCGGTCCTAGATGCAGTGCGGACATGCGCACCGCGGCGAAGCAGTATATCGGTCCGCGACGCGGGCTCGAAGATCAGTTTCACCCAGCTGCTAGCAGTCCAATCGTTTTGGACTGGCGTCGGCTCGGCGGTTTCGCGTACAACCGCACCTCGCCAAACAATAGAATGACGCGGACCGATTTCGAAGGATCGAAGCAGGGGACTCATGGCCGGTTTCAACACCCACATCACGACCAGCACCATCGTCGGCATTGGCTATGGCGCCGCGGCCTACGTCTTTATGCCGGAAGTCGCCAATGGCGAAACCGTCACGATCACCACCTGCATGCTGACCGCCGGACTCTGCAGCATCGCCGGCATCTTGCCCGACCTCGACAGCGGATCGGGCCGCCCGGTGAAAGAGATCTCGGCCTTCGTCGCCGCGATGGCGCCGATGTTGATGATCGACCGCTTTCGGCGATTCGGCATGGGGCCGGAAGAGATCGCGCTGGCCGGCGCCATCATCTATATGGTGATCCGCTTCGGCGTCGCCGAGGTCTTTAAGAAATACACCAAGCATCGCGGCATGTGGCACAGCATCCCGGCCGCCATCAGCGTTGCGCTCGTGGCGTTTCTGGTCGTCTCGGGCGAACGGCTCGACGTGCGGCTATTGAAAGCGAGCGCCGTTTTCCTTGGTTTCATGGTGCACCTGACCCTGGACGAGATATGGAGCGTCGAATGGCATGGAGTGATGCCGCGCTTCAAGAAGTCGTTCGGTACCGCGATCAAGTTCTGGAACCCCAACAGCATGTGGTCGAACTTCTCGACCTATTCCAAGCTGGCGATCCTGGTGATGGCCGCGGTCGGCGATCCGATTCTCATGCAACAATACCATCTACATCGCACGCCGGAAGAAATGCAGGCCGCAGCTCCTGGGACTGTGCCGACGCAACCGCCGGAAATCGCGACCGAGCCGTTGACCTTTCCGATCACCCGCTGATATGCAAACTCCGCTTACGCTTTATCCCAGCGGTCGCCGCGCGATCCTGATCGCTTGCGCTAGTACGATCCTGGCCCTGTCTTGCGTTGGACTTGGACTGACCGGCAAAGAGATCGGATACATCGCAGCGGCGTTCTTCGTCGGCTGCGGCGCGCTTGGCACGATGGAAATTTGGCCCGGCAGTTCTTCGCTGCGAATCGACGAGACCGGCATCCGATACTGCTACCTGTTTACGTCGCATCACATCGCGTGGAACGAGATCGCCAACTTCGAGACCGAACTGGTCAGCCACTCGGGCCTGTGGGGGCAACAGATGGTCGGACTCAACTATGTCAATCGAAACGAGCCGTCCAACAAACGCTATCGCCTGGACGAACTGCTGCCGAACAACTTTGGCCGCGACGCCAAGTCGTTGGCGAAACTGCTGAATGAATATCGTCAGCACTTCGTAGAAGATCCGCAGCCATCAGGTTAGCCGCGACAGATCCTTCTGTCGGGGCGGCGCAGCCGCAGGAAGCATCAACTCGCGGCTGGTAGCGGGGCGAAGATGTCCAATCTCAAACGACATAGCCATCCGCCGATCGAGAACCGTATCTCGGCCTGATGCTTCCTGCCGACGTCGTCGGCGTCAAAACTTTTTGCCGCTATCAAGCAGCAACGTCACCGGCCCGTCGTTGATCAGCGACACTTTCATATCAGCGCGAAAGATCCCGGTCTCGACCGGCAGCCCCAAATTCCGCACGGCGGCGACATACTCTTCGTACAGCGCGTTGGCCAACTCAGGCGGCGCCGCGCCGGTGAAGCCGGGCCGACGCCCTTTGCGACAGTCGCCTAGCAGCGTGAACTGACTGACCGCCAAGACCGCGCCGCCGATGTCGACGACCGAGAGATTCATCTTGCCGGCGTCATCTTCAAAGATCCGCAAGTTGGCCGTCTTGTCCGCGATGTAAGCGACGTCGGCCGCGCCATCTTCCGGCTCGACGCCCAATAGCACCAACAAGCCGCGCTCTATCTGGCCAACCACTTCGCCATCAACACGAACGCTGGCGGAAGAAACTCGCTGCACAACCGCTCTCACGGGAATTTGCTCCTGGGGCGGCGGCGAGATTCTAAACGAAGCCCCCCTGCCCTGCTCTATCAATGTCGCAAAATAACGAAAGCGCCGATTAGATCAGCACGCGATCGCGCGAGCAAGGGAACGCGCGCCTCAACCGGGTGGCCCGACCATGTCTGCTGCAGGCTGATTGGGTTGCGCAGCAACAAGATGCCTTACCAGGCGGTTTGCCCTATGCAAACCTTGTCGATATCTTCAACCGAATGGTGAAGCGTCTTGTTGCTGAAGCAACCCGGCCAGTTCTCTCGAACTGCCCGGGCTACCCTCGATACTATAGATCTACGCGTTGACTTGTCGATACTATAGATCTACGCGTTGACTTGATGGTCGCCGCATTCCCGCGGCTTGCGCCTCGGGTTAGTGTTGGATTGCGCGCAAAAAAACGCTCGCGCCTGTTCGACGCGAGCGTTCTGAGTTTCAACTTTCGGCGACCAACTTATTCGGCCGGCTTGTCGCTGCGGAACGGCGTAGCGGGAAGGCCTGCGTTGTTTTGCAGCGTGCAGACCGGGTTGTTGGCCCACGCGTAGCGAACGCTGACCGGCTCGGCGACTTCGCTGCTCCAGACTTCGACCTTGTCTTCACCGACCAGCTTGGCGTCGGCCCAGACATACTGGCCGTCGGCGCCGGCGATGGCGAAACCTTTCGGCTCTTTGGCGTCGAACGAATAGAGCGGAATGCCGAACGTATCAAACGTCACGACCGCCTTCTTCCCCTTCACTTCCAGGCTCTTGAATCGCGGGCTGCGATACGGAACGTTGATGCCGTAGTCGCGAGCCAGCGCGATACGCGCCAGACGCTTGGCGACGTCTTGCTTGTTGCGGGGATGAATGTCGCGACCTTCGCCGATGTCGATGATGACCGCTTCGCCGGTGTTGGGCAGCTTGTCCATCGTCGAGGTTTGCGACTCGCGCAAGATCGCCCAGTTGCTCTCGCCTGGCTCCGGCTGCTCGGCCATGAAGTCGGCCAACTGCACCCAGTAAAACGGGAAGTCCCCTTGCTGCCAATCTTCGCGCCAGTTGGAAATCATCAGCGGGAAGAGATGACCATACTCTTGCGGACGACCGGCGTTCGATTCTCCCTGGTACCAGATGGCGCCACGAATTCCATAGCCGACGATCGGCGCCAGGCAACCGTTGTACAGATTGGCCGGGCGATGGTTGCCGTTGGCGCCGGGGTCTTTCGGCTTCTCTAGCTTTTCGCCATTGGCGGAGGCCGTCTTGAAGGCTTCCATTTTCGCTTCGTAGTCGGCGACTCGTTTGTCCCAACCGTCGAGCATGCCGGCGTAACGGTCTTCTCCTTCCAACACGTCGCGGCGCACCCAGGCTTCCGCCGCTGAACCGCCCCACGAGTTGTCGATCAAACCGACCGGCACGTCGAGCGTCTGCTGCAGTTGGCGACCAAAGAAGTAGCCAACGGCGGAGAAATCCTTGACCGTCTCCGGCGTGCAAACTTCCCATTTGCCATTGAAGTCGCCTTGCGGCGATTGCGCGGCGCGATTGGGAACAGTGATCAACCGCAGCTCGGGCAGCTTAGCGGTCATCTCTTCCAGCAAATGATCGTTGGCCCGCGAGACCGGCCACTGCATGTTCGACTGGCCGGAGCAAACCCAGACCTCGCCGACCAGCACGTCTTCGATCGCGATTTCATTCTGGCCCTTGATCACCAAGCGATGCGGACCACCGGCGGGGAGCGCATCCAACTTGACCTTCCAATTGCCATCGCCGTCGGCGGTCGTTTTGCCTTCGAGCGAAGCGACCGAGACGGCGACTTCTTCCCCTTTGGCGGCGGTTCCCCAGACGACGACCGGGATGTCGCGTTGCAGGACCATGTGATCAGTAAACAAGGCCGGCACTTTTACTTCGGCCTGCAGTTGGCCGGCCGAAAACAGCGCCGACAAACCAAGGGCCGCGGCGGCCAGGTGGCGAAATCGTAGCTTCATCAAGAATCTCCCTGGTGAGGTGAACTGGGTGGTGGGATCCGTTTGGTGGGAATCGGCCATTATAGTTGCCAAACGTGCAAATGGCATTTCACAAGAAATGGCAACTATTTTCGGTTGATTCGAGCCCACTAGTCAATCATGGGGTACAAAACGAGAGGACTGATCGACAATGCTCAGATTCTCAACTATTCTGAGATTCTGACACTCGCCCCGTTCACCCCCCCTGCCCTACTCTTGGAATCAAATATGTTGAAGCGAATCGTACCGGCCCTGATGCTGGGCTTAGCTCTCTGCTCGTTCTCGCACGCAGAAGATAAGGAAGGTTTCCAGCCGCTGTTTAACGGCAAGAACCTGGAAGGCTTTACCAAACATGGCGGCAAGGCGACCTACGCGATCGAAGGGGACGAAATCGTCGGCACCTCGACGCTGAACACGCCCAACACCTTCTTGTGCACCGACAAGGAATATGGCGACTTCATCCTGGAAGTCGACTTCAAAGTCGATCCGAAGCTCAACTCGGGCATCCAGATTCGCAGCCAGGTCTTTGCCGAAGACAAGGAAATTGAAGTCGGAGACGGCAAGACGAAGAAGATGTCCAAAGATCGCGTTCATGGTTACCAGGTCGAAATCGATCCTTCCGCCCGCGCTTGGAGCGGCGGCATCTATGACGAAGCGCGACGCGGCTGGTTGAACAACCTGAAGGACAACCCGGAAGCGCAGAAGGCGTTCAAGCAAGACGATTGGAATCACTACCGCATCGAATGCCGCGGCGACTCGATCAAGACCTGGATCAACGGCGTGCCGGCCGCTGACCTGAAGGATGGCCTGACGTCGAAAGGCTTGATCGCCCTGCAGGTGCATGGCATCGGCAACGACAAGTCGAAGGATGGTACCCAAGTTCGCTGGAAGAACATCATGATCAAAGAGCTCGACTAACGCTCTTTCGCAATTTGGCCTACGGAAAACGCCGCATAGAAATGTGTGGCGTTTTTTCGTTTCGGATCGAGTCGATCTAGCCTTCGTGCTAAAATTCCGACAGCAGTCACCTCCGCAAGCTCTTAGGAAGCAACGTGAACCTTAGCGCTCCGCAGCCGACCAGTTTCGACTTCAACTTCAACGCCTTCGGCATTCCGGTCCGCGTCAGCGCTTACTTCTGGATCATGGCAGGCCTGATCGGTTATACGTTTGCCCAGGGAGGAAACGGCATCGCCGATCCGCGGGTATTTGGCCTGACGGTCGTGGTGATCTTCCTATCGATTCTGATTCATGAACTAGGCCACGCCGTCTTGATGCGGTGGTACGGCTTCTCTCCCAGCATCACGCTTTATCATCTGGGCGGCTTGGCGCACTACGACGGCGGGTTCAATCCCCATGGCGCTTCGTATCGCCGCGCCGGCAATTCGACTTGGGCGCAAATTGCGATTTCATTCGCAGGGCCATTGGCAGGCTTCTTATTCGCTGGAGCGACGGTCTTGATTCTAGTCGGCGCCGGTTTCCTGTCGGGTCGACCTCCGCTGGCCTGGGATATCCTCTTCGGCGGCGGCGAAGTCCTGGGCGACGCAACCAGCGGCGTGCGATCGCTCGTCTGGATCATCTTGTTCATCAACATCTGGTGGGGCGTGTTCAACCTGCTGCCGGTGTATCCTTTGGACGGCGGACAGATCGCGCGCGAACTGTTCCTCTGGCTCACGCCCTACAACGGCTTGCGCTATTCGCTGTTCGCGTCGATCGGGTTTGCGATCCTGGCGGCGATGTTCTGCATGAGCTTACATCAGACCTTTCTAGTGATCATGTTCGCCATAATGGCGATGGGTAACTACCAACAACTCTCCGGAGGGAATTCGTTTGGCGGACGTCCCTGGTAACGCACTCCCCTCCCCTACCCTGGATGCGAACGCGCATCGCTTGATCGTGATCGGGGCCAGTAACGTCGCCCAATCGCTAGGCCGCATTATCTATTTGGCCGACGAAGCGTACGGTCCGCGGATGAACCTGATGATCGCCGGGGGGCGCGGTCGTTCTTTTGGATCGCCGAGTTACCTTGCGATCCGCCGGCTGCCCAGCATCCTTGAGTGCGAACTATGGAACGCCGCAAGCGCGCAGCCGCAACGAACGACCACCGCCGTCGTCACCGATATTGGTAACGACATTCTGTATGGTTGCGACGTCGAAACGATCGTCGGTTGGGTCAGCGAATGTCTGGCGCGGTTATGCGGTTTCGACGCGAAGATCACGTTGGTTGGTCTTCCTTTGACGCGCGTTCGACGACTAAGCGCCGCCGCGTTCTATTTTTTTCGGACTTTCCTCATCCCGCGCAGTCGCATGAATTTGCAGCGCACTTTAGCGCGCGCTGAAGAGGTCGATTGGCGTCTGCGCGAAGCGGCGCAGCAGTATGGCGCGACGTTCGTTGAGCCTGATCCAAGTTGGTATGGCGTTGATCCAATTCACTTGCGCGCGCGTCATGCGCAAGCCGCTTGGCGACGTTACTTAACAGGCGTAACGACAGCGCCGCAGCGAACGATCAAAGCGTCGAATTCCCTTTACTATCAAGCAATTACGCCGCATGAACGTTGGCTCATGGGGCGTCGACAACAACGCGCGCAACCATCGATACAACTCACCAGCGGCAGCGTCGTTTCGCTTTATTAAACGGCGCGCTGACGTCGCGCGCGACGTTGCTCTTCCGCTTCATGCGCGACATCGCTTGCGCTTCATCAAACGCGCCGCTTCGCGCTAACGCGCGCTACGCTTAAGCGGCGCTACGACTTGAAAAAAGTTTCAAGTTCTTTCAAGCGCGCCGCAATTTGTGTGGAAAACATGTTGCAAAAAATCCGATTATGCGTACAACTTAAAACAACTTTGTCTAGCATGGGCCAATTGCTAGAGCGAAGCGATTCACTTAGCTGCACGGCGACGAGAACGCTTCGTAGGAATTCATGTTTTGCCGTAGGCGCTTTCGCTCATTGGCGTTCTTCCATGGTAGGAAGTCGGATGAACGAATCACGTCGACGGCGCTAACGAAACGGAGGACGTATCGTGGCCACCAAGAAGAAAGTTGCGAAGAAGAAAGTAGCCAAGAAGAAGGTTGCTAAGAAGGCTTCGCCGAAGAAGACCGTCAAGAAGAAGGTCGCTAAGAAGAAGGTCGCCAAAAAGGCCTCGCCGAAGAAGACCGTCAAGAAGAAGAAGGTCGCTAAGAAGAAGGTCGCCAAAAAGGCCTCGCCGAAGAAGACCGTGAAGAAGAAGAAGGTCGCCAAGAAGAAGAAAGTTGCCAAGAAGAAGGCCTAGTCGCCTGCTTCGACGCACCTTTTCGAAGTGTCGACTACTTGCTTTACGCAAACCCGATACAACGAGAAAGAGCCGCCAATTGGCGGCTCTATCCTTTTCTTGCTTTCCCAGCTTGCCCAACTGGCGCTATAACACCGTCAAAGTTGGCATCGGCGGGTTCGCAGCGGCCGATTCGGCCAAGCCTCGAACCAGGTTCTGACAGATCGTTTGGAAGTGCCCGGCGGTTTGCTCATCCTGCACCACCTGCGGCGCGGCGCCTTGATCTCCCTTCTCGCGGATCGAGATCGTGATCGGCACGTCGCCTAAGAACGGCACGTTCATCTCTTCCGCCTTCTTCTTCGCGCCACCCTTGCCAAAGATGTCCCACTCCTTGCCGGTGTCGGGGCAGATGAAACCGCTCATGTTCTCCACAACCCCCAGAACCGGGATCTTTACCGTGTTGAACATCGCGATCGCCTTCACCGCGTCGAGCAGCGCCACATCTTGCGGCGTGCAGACGACCACCGAGCCCGTCAGCGGCAGCAGTTGACTTAACGTCAACGCGATGTCGCCCGTCCCCGGCGGCATGTCGATGATCAGATAGTCGAGCTCGCCCCATGCGGTATCGCGCAGGAACTGGGTGATCGCGCCGTGCAACATCGGGCCGCGCCAAATGACGGCTCGCTCTGGTTCGACCAGAAAGCCCATCGACATCACCTTCACGCCGTCGCGCTCCAGCGGAGCGATCTTCTTCTCGGCGATCAGCTCGGGCCGACCGCTTAGGCCCAGCAAGTGAGGCACGCTCGGTCCGTAGACGTCGGCGTCCAACAAGCCGACCTTCGCCCCGGCGTCTTTCAGCGCAAAAGCCAGGCTCGCCGCGATGGTGCTCTTACCGACGCCCCCCTTCCCTGACCCAACGGCGATCACGCTTCGCACGGTCAAGCCAACCTGGCCGATCGCTTCGATCTTGCTCTTGTGCTCGGCCAGGTTGATCGTCACCTCTGTCAGCTGCGGCAGCGCCGACTTCAGCAGGCCGATCCCTTTCTGCCGCGTCTCTTCCCACAGCGGCGCCGAGTGGGTCGTCAGCTCGAGCGTCAGCGTCAGCTTGCCGTCCAGCAGATCAATCTCTTTGACCTGGTCGGTCTTCGTGACGGGGCGTCCGGTCAACGGATCGGCCAACTTCTCCAGCACGCGAATGACGTCGGCAACTTGCGGTTGCGTATCGGACATAGGAATTAACTCCGGCCTCTTTCTATGATTCAGGTAGATCGCCCCACGGCAGCGTTCGCCAGATCGATTCGATCGGCGTCTCCGCAGGCAGATCCGGAAACATCGCCTGATGACGTCGCACCAGGCGGATTAAGGGGTCGAGACGCCACCGCCCGATCTGGACCCAAGCGGCCCCCGCTTCGTAGGCGGCCGTCGCAAGAGAACGATCCTCTTCAGACAACAGAACGATCAGGCACATCTCAGGAAATCGCCGCCCTAACAGCGCCGACGCCTCCAGCAGCCGGGCGAAGCGGATCGCATCGCAACCGCTGGGCGCCGCCACCGCCAAGATCGAGGCCGGACTCTCGCGAAAGTGAGCCAGCCACCGCTCGGGGCTACGCGTCTCCAAGATCGGCAGGTCCTCGGCCGCCGCGCGAAGCGCCACAGCCCACCGCCCATCGGTCTCGTACAACACGCATGTCGATCGTGACGTCATTCGACTACTGGAATTCATGGTAAGTTCGGGTGGATAGGATGACAACCAGACCGAGCCGTTACTCGTCCCCTGGATCGCTCGATTCGGCCGATTCGAGCCGTCGATGCAGCCGGGCGCGTGAAACGCCCAACAGTTCAGCCGCTTTCGACTTGTTTCCCTTGGTCTGCTCCAAGGCGCGGCGGATCAGCTCTTCCTCGACCCCCGCCAGAAACGCGTCCAACTCAATCGGCTCGGCCGGCTTGGCGGCAAACCGCTTCGCCTCCAGCGCGTGACGAATCTTCTGCGGCAAATGGTCGGCGTCAATCCAAACCGAATCGGTCGCCGACGCCGCCTCGGCGATCACCGCCGCCAACTCATCAATGTTGCCTGGCCAGTCGTAGTCCAACAGCGCATCGGCGGCCCCCTCGGTCAGCCCCCGCAGTTGTTCTTTTCGTTCCAGGTTCAGTTGCTCAACCAGCGTCTGCGACAATAGCGGGATATCTTCGGGGCGATCACAAAGGGGGGGCAGCGCAATCTCGATGGTCGACAGTTGATACGCCAGGTCTTCGCGAAACTTCCCCTGTTCGGCCCACGCCAATAGCGACTGCCGCGCCGTCGAGACGATCCGCAGATCCATCTCAATCAACCGCAACAGGTGCGACAGCTCCGACTGGGCGTCGCCTGGCAGTTGATCGGCGTCCAGCAAGATCAGCGACGCGTTGGACGCGTCGTCCGCCTCTTCACACCGACGGACGAACGAGCGAACCGCACTTTGAATCATTTCGGCGTCCATCAATCCGCTGCGGATCGAAATCACTGGGCCGCTCCCTTCGCCATGTCGCGCATAGCAAACCGTCCGGGCGGTATGCTCTCGGCCGCTCCCCGGCGGACCAAAAATCACCACCGGCAGCCGCGTCGCCGCCGAAAGCGAAATCTGCCGCCGCACGCGGCCGATCGCGGCGCTCTCCCCCATCAATTGACTGGTCGAAAACCGCTGACGCCAACTCCGTCGCCATTGCCGCAACTGGTCGTGCCGCAGATCGGCCTGACGCCCCTCCCCTACCCCATTGTGCGGATAGCAAATCGCCAGCGCGCCGACCGCGCCCCCTTCGTAGGTCAGCGGAGAGAATTGGACCAGGTACGAACCACCGCCCCCTTCACCTGGCAGCGTCAGCGGCGTTTCGGCACGCCGACCGGCGAACACGTCAGGCGGCGGCGCCAGATCGGCCGCCAATTGATCGAGCGGCGGCAACTGTCCCACGGCATGATAACGACATTTCCGCCCAATCAATTCTTCGGCCTGATCTCCCAGCGCCCTGCGACAGGCGTCATTCAGATAGGCCAACTGCTGATCCTGATCGATGGCGTAGACCGGAAACGCATGGTCGTTCAAGATTTGAGCCAACAAACTGGCAGGTCGGGTACGTGGTCGCGCCATGAATAATCCAGAGTCCGGGACTTGCGATACGCCCCCTATTATAGACGCCAAGAGCGCAACTCGGCTGGCCCTCTCCTGTCGCTTCGATATGATGAAGGCGCATGTTTTTCGCTCGATTTTCGGAAGAGTATCCCCATGACGTCGGACGTCGTCTCTCTGCTGCAGGATTTGGTTCGGATTCCCAGCGTCAATCCCATGGGACGCTCCATCGGACGCGATGTCGCCAGCGACATCTATCTCGAGACCCGCTTGACCCATTTTTTGGAACAGTACGTCGCCGATTGGGGTTACTACTGCGAGCGTCAAGCGGTCGCGCCGCAGCGCGACAATCTGCTGATCGCGACGATCGACCTGGCCAAGCTGCCTGCGGATCGGCCGATCTTGATGCTCGAGGCGCACCAAGACACCGTGCCGATCGACGGCATGTCGATCGATCCATTCGCCGCCGAGATCAAAGAGGGCCGCATCTACGGGCGCGGTTCGTGCGACATCAAAGGGGGCATGGCCGCGATGCTGACGGCGCTCTCCCGCTTTCGTGATCTGCCGGAAGCGGATCGCCCGGCCGTTGTACTCGCCTTGGCGATCAATGAAGAGCATGGCTTCTCCGGCGCCAAGCGGATGATTCGCAGCTGGACCGATGGCGAATCGCAACTGCTCACTCGAGCTCCGGCGGCGGTCTTGGTCGCCGAACCGACGATGCTGGATGTCGTGATTTCGCATAAAGGAGTCGTCCGCTGGAAGTGTCACGCCCATGGCGTCGCCACCCATAGCAGCAATCCGAAAATCGGCGCCAACGCGATCTATCGCATGGCAAAAATCGCCAATGCGTTTGAGCAACATGCCGACGACTTGCCAGGCAAGGTTGCGCCGCTGATTGGCGGCCCCACGTTGAGCGTCGGCATGATTACCGGCGGCGTCAGCGTCAATACAGTGCCGGACCACTGCGTGATCGAAATCGATCGCCGTCTGGCGCCAGGCGACGATCCGCTGGCCGCCCAACAAGCGGCGATCGACTTCGTCAACCAAGCGCTCGGCGATCCTGATTGGATTGAGCACAGCGAACCGTTCATCATTTCGCCCGGCCTGGCGCCGGAGCACAATCAAAACTTGGCCGCCTCGCTGCTGGAAACGCTTAGCGAGTGTGGCGTGACCGCCAAGACGATCGGCGTCCCCTACGGAACCGACGGCGCGATCCTCAGCCAAGGCGCCGTCCCCACCGTCGTCTGCGGCCCCGGCCACATCGCCCAAGCCCACACCCACGACGAATGGCTGGCGATTGACCAACTCGAAAAAAGCGTCGAAGTCTACGAAGCCTTCTGCCGAAAGTTTTGAGGAAAAGCGAAGCAATCGTAGCCCGACGCGCCAGCGAGGGAATGCGGCGTTCATTCCAAAGGACGAATGCCGAAGCTCGAATGACGAATCGAATCCGAATGCCCGAATGACGAACCGGACCGGACGATTCAACCAATCCCGGGTGGCCCGACCAGTCTGCCAAGACTGGCTCACGTTGCGCAGCAACAAGATGCCTCACCATCCAGATGGCACAACAACATTCGTCTCCATCGCCCTCAATCTTCAGCCCCGCCAACATCTCAGGCCCGGAGGGCCGTTCCAACCTAGCCTGGGGCGCAGTCGCGCTTCGCGACGCAGCCCCAGGTTGGTGCGATTCAATCGATCGTTGACGCTGGACTGGACCGTTTCTCTTATTGGGTCGCCCCTCCGGGGCTTGCGATCTTGGTGGCGACTTTTCCTAGGGCTGCGTCGCTGGCGCGACTTCGCCCTAGGCTAGATTGGCGGCGCCCCTCCGGGGCTTTTTGGGTCGGACTGGACTGTTTCGTGGATTCGTGCGGTTCGACGGGACTGGACTGTTTTGATTTATCCGCAACCGGACTGGACTGTTTTGGTTTTTCCGCGACGGGACTCGCTGGCGACTCTTTCTTGTTCGTGGCGTTGTTGATGATTTGATCATCGTCATCGTTTGGCGGGGTCTTGGTCCGCATAGCGGACCCTACGGGTGGTTCTTGCAACTCGGGCGGGCTGGACTGGACTGTTTCGTTTTTTTGGGTGGGTGGACTTTGTTCGGGGTGGTCGCTCGTGCTCTCGGCAGGCACGGCCTGCCCTACGCTGGATTGCCCTACGTTTTTCAACTGGAAGGTGGCGAAGCCGCTTCGCCGGGAGGGGGTTACTTTTTCGATTTCGCCGGCTTCTTCTAGCCGCTCCCACGCGGCCGCGAACATTGTGCCGTTCATCCCGGCATGTTCACGGACCGTTTGCTTCATCGCTCGGTCGGGGCCGAGGTTTTCGATCACGACGCGCAGTTTGGCGTCGTGCCGCTCGTCGCGGGTCATCGCTTCGCGGGCGGCTTGTTCGTTCTTCAGCGAATCGACAGTACGAACCTTCGTCGACCATCTGCGGCCGGCGGAATCATCGAGTCTTCCTTCCTCCACATCAACGCCCCACAGACTATCTTGCCCAGCGTCGCCGCCCACGGTCAGCCACAACTTGTGCTGCCCGCTGCCAAGTTCATAGCTTTGGCGGCGATTCACCAGCAGCCATTGCCGGGCCAAATCGTGACAGCCGGCGCTTTGCAAGTCGGTCACGTCGAGCGTTCGCGGGCGAATCGTCTTGCGCGTCGCGCAGCACAAAATCGGCGTCGCGCCGCACTCAAGACAACAGCGGATCATCGCCTGCAGGTGCAACGTGTGAGCCCGTTTTGTTTTGGCCGCGACGTCGAGCGGGTCGATCATCACCACTTCCAACTCGTACTTGCCGATCCACGCGCGCAACTGCCGCAGCTGTTTTTCAAGATTCGCGCTCGCCCCTTGCAGCGCGCAGACGAACCGGGGCGTCTCTTGTTTCTGTTTGCTCGTCATCCACCGCCGCGTTAAGTCGGTCAGCGCATGCTTCGCTTGCTCGCCGCTGAAGAAGCCGACGCGCACCTTGCGCTTGGTCGCAAATCGCCCCAAGAACTTTTCGCCCGTCGACAAGGCCGCCACCAGGTCGACCGCCAGCGACGTTTTCAAACATTTGCTCGGCCCGCAAATCACCGCCGGAGCGCCGCGCGAGAGCAGGCCGGGCACCAGCCAGTCGACTTCGTGCGGCTGCTCGAGCAGTTCGACCGAGGTGAACTCTTGCAGCGGTTTGTTGGTCGAGTCAAACCGGTCGACCGCCGCCTCGATCATCGGATCAGGCACCGCGATCGGGAACATCCCTTGCCCTTGCAACAACTCCCGCAGCCGCTCGATCCGATCACTACGATTCATGATTTTGCCTCCCCCAAAAAGTTGAACGAGAAACCGGCCGGAATGAGAAACAGAGCCGATTGAGAAACAGGATCTGGTCTCTTTTTCGCGAGTAAGTTTTCCACACGCGCAGCACGCGACCGCGAAAAAGCGACCTGACCCTTTTTCGAATCGCGCAAGCAAACGCGCTGCCGTAGTCCGCACAGCGGACCCTACGAGTTATTTACGCTGCCTGCAGACACGGCTGGACAAGCCAGCAGTGGCACACGTTTCGTTACATTTCGTCATGTTTGATGGCCACGGCGAAGAGCGTCGCCAGGCCGGCGGGAAGAATCGACGGGCATCCGTCACCCATGTTGCGAGAGGCATTAGCCCAAAAGTCGAGCAATTTGTCAAACCAATTTTGACCCGAGAAAACAAGGGCGAAATCGCACAAAATCGTAGCCCGAGGCGCGAGCCGAGGGAATGCGGCGTCCATTTCAATGACGAATGTCGAATCAAATCCGAAGGTCCGAATGACGAACGTCATCAGGCCCGGAGGGCCGTTCCAACCTAGCCTGGGGCGTAGTCGCGCTTCGCGACGCAGCCCCAGGAACGGTGCACGAAATCAATCGTTGACGTTGGACCGGATTGGTCGCTCGTTAGGTTCGCCCCTCCGGGGCTTTCGATCAGGGTGGCGACGTTACCTAGGGCTGCGTCGCCTGGTGGGCGACTTCGCCCTAGGCTAGGTTGGCTTGCCCCTCCGGGGCGGAAGAAGGATGGGGATGTTGGTTGCAGGGCATGACGGATGGAGGCGTTGCTGAAGAGACAATCCGGATGGTGAGGCATCTTGTTGCTGCGCAACCCGGCCAGTCGGAAGCCGACGTGACCGGGCCACCCGGTTTGTTGTTCGTCATTCGTCATTGACCTTGCGGCCGCATTCCCTCGGCTTGCGCCTCGGGTTAGAGCGGTTTTCCTCCATCTGTATGGTTCTGGCTGGTTGCGGCCGCGCTGGTCGGCGTTGACCTGCATCGACGAATCTTGAGGATTCGCCTGCTTCGGTCGCCTTGACCAGCTTGCCTCACCAACGCCAGAAACGCTACAGCTATCAGAAAAACGCTCTAGTATTTTTGCGCGCAAAAAAACGGACGGGCCTTCTCGGTCCGTCCGTTTTTTGTTGTGCAGTGTTTGACCACGAGCGTCGATTAAAAGACGTCGAGTTCGAAGTGGTGGCCGCTGTGGTACAGGCGGCCGTTCGGGTAGTAGTTTTGCCACCCTTTGTTGTAGACCGGAATTCGCATTTCGGCCGGATAGCGATAGTACAGGCTGTCGCTGCTCTTGTAGTACTCTTCGCCGTAGAAGTTTTGCGGGTAGTAGACGTAGGGATAGTGGTAGAACCGCTCCCAGTCATACGTACCGTAGGTCCCGCCCCAAGCGCGACCGAAGGCGCGTTCTTGAGCTTCGACCGATTGGGTCGCTGATAGCAATGCTGTCGCGACAATTAGTCCCAAGACGATGCGCTTCAACATCGTTTCCCCCCAAAATCAATATTTGCTTCCACGAAACCGTAGCGCGGCCGACGCTCGACGACGGTTCCGCTGCTCTTTGTTTCGGCAATCGGGTCGGCCTGGTTTTAACGAAAATCCGCTAGAACCGGCACAATGCGACCGAATCGCCCCTGGGGGAAGCTGGAGACTTTGGGGGATGACCAACGCCAATCCACACGTTTTGCCACGTAGCAGTCCGTTGATTTTCTCAACGGGCTGCTGGATCGCAGGGATGCGATCCCAAAATAGCGACGTAAGTCGTTATTTTGGGATCCGCGAAGAGCTATGCTCTGAGCCTGGCGAGGTTGGAAAATGCCACGAGGGCATTTTTCAACAGGCACGTAGGGTCCGCTGTGCGGACCAGGAAGCGCCATCCAGGTTAGCCATTCGATCATGGACGCTCCATGACAGGACTTGGTCCGCACAGCGGACCCTACCACGATTGATTGCCGAAAGCAGAGCCTCTTTACTGGAGCCTCATTTACTGAGGCCCCTTCCCTTCGATGATTTCGTCTTCCCACTCGTCCATCAGCGGCCAGTCGACGGCGCAGGTGCCGAAGTCGGCCATGTGCTGATACGACTCGAGCCGGGCGATCGTCTTGTCGAGCAAAGCGTCGTCCTTCTTGAAGATCGGACCATGGCTGGGAAGCAGCCATTTGACGTCGCTTTCGCGAATTCTTTTTAGCGACTTGATGAACGCCGGAATGTCGCTGCCATGGTGGGCGTCGATGGCGCCGACGCAACCGTCGCGGTAGATGTTGTCGCCGGAGAAGAGCAAGTCGCCCATGCGGAAGCTGAGTTGGCTGTCGGTATGGCCGGGCGTGTGCCAGACTTCCAACTTCAGCTTGCCGACGGTGACGACGTCGCCATCTTCGATCTGATGCTCGATCTGCACCATCGGCATCTCGAGGTGGATATCCTGGGCGGCGATCTCAGCGAAGGTGATCAGCTTGTCCCCTGATTCCAGCGGCTTGACCGCCAGCGGATGCGAAGTGATCGTCGTGCCGAGCAGTTGCTTCGTCTTGGCCAGGCCCTGGATATGGTCGACGTCGGCATGGGTGGCGATCAACGTCTTGCATTGCGACAGCGGGAAATCGAGCTGGCGGACCAGTTCGACAATCTCGTCGACCACTTCCTCGTAGCCGATATCAATCATGATCCATTCGTTCTCATCAAAGATGAGATAGACGTTACAGCCCAGCAGATGGCCCGCCTGAAAGTTCATCTCGATGACGTTCGGAAAAATCTCGCGCCGCGGCAGCATACTTGAGTCCTGACTATTGCATCGCGTGGGTAAGTGTTCGATTCTCTCGATCTTACCTGGATCGACGCCCAAACGACAGTGACCGGGCCAACCATGGCGCTTTTCTGCCGAATTTGAGATAGGGTCGCAAGAGCCGCCGAGCGTCCCTCCTACGACGGGCGGTGGCTCAGCATCCGGGCCAGATCGCGGACATGGATCGTCTCGGGCTGCTGCCCCATGCGCTGCCAGATCAGATTGGCGTCTTCCCAATCCAATGAGAGATCGTTTCGGTGCGCGAATTCGCAAATCGAACCGAGAGCGGCTCGTTCGTTTTCGGCCTCGAAAGTCCAGATGTAGGTTTCGCCGTTCTTTTCGTAGACGATTGCATTGACCGCTTGATTCATGGCGCCATGTCCTCCCTGGCGTGAAAACCGATTCGCCTCTAAGTCTCTTGACTAACAGGAAACTTCCGCGGATCGGTCCAGCGAACGTTTCAACATTGTCGCCGCTTCAAATCCCTGAAACGACTTGACCCAGGGGAAAAAACTGGAGGGGATGCCCCTCTGGGTCGCATTGAAAGAATACTCCCGGCGCGTGCGCAATCCAAGCGCATTTTGGATACGGCTTGCCACACGCGGCGAGGAGCGAATCGTCACGACCGGAATACGCGGTTAACGCCGACGTCGGTGCTGCTGAAAGGCGGACTCTAAATAGTCGAGCAAATCCGATGCGATCATCCCATCGCCGCCAATCGTTTTAGCCGCTAGATCGCCAGCCAGCCCATGCAGATAAACGCCCAGCTGCGCGGCTTCGAATGCGGAAATCCCTTGCCCTAATAGCGCGGCAATGACGCCTGTCAGAACATCCCCTGCGCCGGCAGTCGCCATGCCGGGGTTGCCGGTCTCGTTGGAGTAAACCTGCTCGCCATCGGTCACCGTGGTACGATGCCCCTTTAGGACGAGAACGACGCCGTTTCGTTTGGCCATATCGGCGGCGACGTCGGTCCAGCGGCCTTTCGGCAATTCGCGATCGCGGGCCAAACGGCGGAATTCGCCGGGATGCGGCGTCAACACGCGCGGACCGCCTGGTTCGGCCAGCGGATTTTCGCGCGAGCCGAGCGCGTTAATCGCATCGGCGTCGACCACCATCGGCGTCTTCAGATCGCAGTAGATATCTTGCACGAGCATGTCCAAACCATGCGAACGCCCCAGTCCCGGACCAACGGCAACCACGTCCGAATTTTTTGCAACCTTGGCGATTTGATCGCGGGCATGCATCGGCAAGAGGCCACTGCGATCTTCGGGCAGCGCGATCGTCATGCAGGAAGGTTCGACCTGCGCGACCAGCGGCTGGACGCTTTTGGGAGTCGCGATCGTCGTCAGTCCCGCGCCGCAGCGGAGCGAAGCGACGCCGGTCAGCGAGATCGAGCCGGACATGCCCGGCGAACCGCCGATGGCCAGCACGCGACCATAGTCTCCCTTGTGGCTGTTGGTCTTGCGCTGTTGCAGACGGGGCAAGGCGACTGACGCGTCGTCTTTGCGGTGAGAGCGATCCATCCTTGAATTCCTTTTTGCGGTTAGCGACGCCGACGCGTCGCGATGATTCCTGCGTTGTAAGCGGCTCGAAATCCGGCGTCGATGTTTACCACCGTGACGTTCGAGGCGCAACTGTTGAGCATCCCGAGAAGAGCCGCGACTCCGCCGAAACTAGCGCCGTAGCCGACGCTGGTAGGAGTCGCAATCACAGGACAAGCGAGATAGCCGCCGACCACGCTGGGCAACGCCCCTTCCATGCCGGCGACGACGATGACCGCATCGCAATCGGCAAGCTCGCCAATGCGCTCCGGCAGACGGTGGGGTCCGGCGACGCCGACGTCATGGATCGTCGTCACATCGACGTTCATCCATAACAACGTCTCGCGGGCCTCTTCGGCAACCGGCAAGTCGCTAGAGCCGGCGGTGATCAAACCGACCTTCCCTTGCGACGGTTGACCGGCGCTGCCTAGGCGAACCGTTCGTCCGACCGGGTTGTAGGTCGCGCCGTCCAACTTGGCGACGATGGCGGCGCCTTTTTCAGCGTCGATGCGGGTCGCCATGCACGACTGTCCGGCTTCCTGCTGACGCTGAAAGATCTCCAGGATCGTTTCGGCCGATTTGCCTTCGCCATAGACGACCTCCGGAAATCCGCATCGGCCCGAGCGGTCGAGGTCGAGCGAAGCGCCTTGCAGCGGAGCGGTCTTGGCAGCCGGCTCCGGCGTCGCCATCTGGGCGATTTGATCAATAAAGTCGGGAAGCGAAACGCGTCCGGCACGGAGCGATTTCGCTAGTTTTTCCATTTCGCTGCGGTTCATGGCCAACATAATACCGCAGACGCCGGCTCTCGTTGAGGGCGGTATCAGCCGTCAGCGGCATTCTCAGGCGTTTCGCCGACGTCCTGCGAGCACTCCCACCCCAGTTTTCCGAGCCAAACGGCGTAAAACAGGGCGTATCCGGTCGTCAGCACCCCAGCCGGCAGCACCATATATTTCACGTACTGGTACTCTTCGCCGCAAAAAAAGTACCCGATCCCCATCGCTACCAGGACCACTGCCAGCACGGCGCCGGTCACCATGTAGAACAAAATCCATTTGTGTAGTTTGCGTCCGACGGCGGCCAGAATCGAACTGCTGAGCGGAACCAGCGGCGTGCCGGAGTCAAGCAGCGACAAATAGAAGTAGGGAAACAGCACAAAGCTGAGCCCCCCCAGCGGCACGCCCAAGTAGGGCGAAATCAGGGCGCTGACCAGCCCGGACGGCAACAGCGCCATCATCAATGCAATGACGAAAAAGACGGTCTCCATGATCCGCTCAAACGCTGGGGTCTCGGGCCATACCAAATGGGCGACCCCGCTGGCGATTGACGTCGAAATGTTCATGAACGCCGAAGCGAGATAGACCAGCACGATCGCGCCAATCACCACCGTCAAAGCCGATAGCACAAAGCTGGTCAAGTAGGCGCCAAAGCCGCCAATCCCATCGGTGACGTTGATTCGAACCAACATCGCGTTGATTCCGGTATACAGCACGACCGCCATCCCCAACGCCGCCACGATCCACCGCGTCAGAAATTGGACTTCGCAAAAAAACTTGAAATCGGTCTTGATCGCATCGGGCGCCAGCGAAACCGGGTTCTTCACCCGCGTCGCCCGCGGATCGTAGTCCTCCGGCGTCAGGCTCTCCCGCTTCTTCTCGGCATACGGCTCCGCTTCGTACGCGGTCGCCGCCGTTTGCTCGACCGCTTTCTGATAGGGCTTGTCGGCGTAGGTGTGGCGTTCGCGTTCAACTTTGGCCTGACGCTCCGCTTCTTCAAAGTAGCGGGCCGCCATCTGTTTCGAAGCGCTGTCGTCGTGCGTCTCTTCCTTCAGCGAGTAGAAGTCGTCGTCATCCGTCGTCTGCGGTTTGGGGGGCAGTTTCTTGGCCGGCGCCTTGGCCACAAACGCCGTCTCGCAGTCGGGGCACTTCACCTTCTTGCCCAAGTCGGCCGACTGGATCGTGACCCGCGTGTTGCAAAGCGGACAGACGACCGCTTCGGTCTCCTCATTGTCGCGCCCGCCCGAGCGAATCACGCCGACCGCGTCCGGCTGCGGCACGCGCAGCGAATGTTCGCAATGCGGACAAGTAAACGAGTCCCCGGCGGCCGAAGCGGCGGCCTGCAATTGGGCGCTGCAGGAAGTACAGGCGAATTTCAAGATTTCCATAACAAGTCTCGGCGTCGCGTCTTCGGCTGCCTAATCGAATGGTCTGTTATGCGGCTGACTTGCCCTTACCATTTGCCAGTCTACCGCGCCAAAGCGGCCGACGGCGAATCGGGGCACGGCGATTTATCTTAAACCGATTGGAGGAATTCCGACTGTTTTTCGTCCGAAAGTCGCTCATATTTCAGAGAAACCTCACAGGATTCTCCGTTGTCGCTTGTCGAGAGCGGTTCGACGTACAAAAATAAGTAGCTTCGTCCGCTCCCCCCTACTTTAAGCCAGGCAGTCGCGTGCGTTTGCTGCACGATCTCGAGCACGTTCCGTCCGAAATTCTGGGCGGCGCGCTCACCATCGGAAACTTTGACGGCGTCCATCGCGGACATGCCCGGATCGTCGAGGCGATCCGCCGGCAAGCGCGCGCCGTGCAAGGCCCGACGATCGTCTTCACGTTCGACCCGCATCCGGTGCGTCTGCTGCGGCCACAGCAAACGCCGCCGCCGCTGACCTGGACGCGCCGCAAAGCGCAACTGCTGGCGCAACTGGGGGTCGACGCGATGATCGCCTATCCAACCGATCGCGCTCTGCTAGAACTCTCGGCCGAAGACTTCTTTCAACAGATCGTCGTCGACAAGCTGCAAGCCAAAGCGATGGTCGAAGGGCCGAACTTCTACTTCGGCCGCGACCGCCGCGGCAACACCCAACTGCTGGGCGAACTTTGTCAGCAACATGCGCTGGAACTCGAAATCGTACAGCCGCTCGAGCTGCCCGGCGACGCCGAGATCATTTCCAGCAGTCGCGTCCGTCAGGCGATCGCCGCCGGCGAAATCGAAACCGCGCGGCGAATGCTGACCGAACCTTATCGCCTGCGGGGCATGGTGACGCATGGCGCTGGCCGCGGTAACACGCTGGGGTTCGCCACCGCCAACCTGGAGGCGATCGATACCATCGTGCCGGCGCATGGCGTCTATGCCGGCTATGTCGTGCGGAAAGAACTGACGCATGCCGCCGCGATTCACATCGGACCCAATCCAACTTTCGGCGAGGGGCATCCGAAAGTCGAAGCGCACCTGTTAGATTTTGAAGGCTCGCTGTATGGCGAGCCGCTCGAGTTGGCGTTCCTGGCTCGATTGCGTGACGTGCGCACCTTTGACGATGCAGAGCAATTAACCAGTCAGATACATCAAGACGTCGAAGCGGTGAAGCGTGCGTACAGCGATTGGCTGACGCCCGACGTCAGGGAAGAAACGAAATGAGCGACATCAACATCGACTGGAAAAAATTGGGCGAAGCGATCGCTCCGTACCAACGCTTTCTGCTGACCAGCCACGTACGCCCCGACTGCGACGCCCTCGGCAGCGAATTGGGAATGGCGGCGCTGCTGCGGCAGATGGGGAAAGAAGCGTTGATCGTCAACGCTTCCGAAACCCCGCCGCATCTCTCGTTTATCGACCCCACCGGCGAAGTTCGCGTATTGGGTCGCGACGTCACCGCCGCGGCGCTCGAAGGAACCTTCGACGCGCTAATGGTCGTCGATACCGGCGCCTGGATTCAACTGGCCGAAATGGGCGAGGTGCTCAAAGCGTTCGCTGGCCCCAAGTTCGTCCTGGATCATCACGTCAGCGAAGATGATCTGGGCGCCGAGGTCTTCAAAGACTCGACCGCCGAAGCGACCGGCCGGTTGATCTACGAAGCGGCCGAGGCCTGGGGACTTTCGCTCGACCCGCAAACCGCCTCGCAGCTGTTCACCGCCATCGCCACCGATACCGGCTGGTTCCGTTTTAGCTCGGTCACCAGCGGCACCTATCGCGCGATCGCCGGCCTGGTCGACGCTGGCGCCTCGCCGGCCGCCGTCTACGCCGATCTCTACGAACGGGATCGGTTGGCCCGCGTGCTGTTGCGGGGACGTATCCTGGCGAAGGTGAACGTCATCTCCGACGGCCGACTCGCCTACAGCACCGCCGAGTCATCCGACTTCGAGTTGACCGGTTCGACCACCAGCGATACCGAAGATGCGATCAACATGATGCTGGTCATCCAGGGGGTCAAAGCGGCGGTCCTGTTTATCGAACTTCCCGACGGCGGCATCAAAGCGAGCTTCCGCAGCCGCTCGGCGCTCGACGTCTCGCAAGTCGCCGCCAACTTCGGCGGCGGCGGCCACAAGATGGCGGCCGGCGCCACGCTGTCGACCACGCTCACCAAAGCGATGGAAAGCGTCCTGCCGGTGATGCAGCAAGGTTTGGGTTAAGCTTTCGTTCTTCAGCCCCAAAGGGGCGCCGCTAAGGTAGCCCTGGGTAATGCGCCCATTAGAATCCCCAAGCCCCATCGGGGCGATCTAATCCCAGACGAAACGTTCGTCCAACTCCACACCATGCCGTCGACAGATCTCGCGAAACTCCGCTTGAAAATCGAATCGACGGTGGTGCTCGACTTGATTTCGGATGTAGTCGACAACATCAGGAACCTTCGATTCGCTCACCGAAAAAACGCCGTATCCCGCCTGCCAACCGAAATCGTGATACCCGGCCCCTTTCGACTTCAACCATTTCGAAGACGCGGCCTTCACCTTGGCGACGATATCTGCCAACGTCGTCGTTCGCGACAACAGGAACAAAAGGTGGACGTGATCTTCAGCGCCGCCGACGATTTTCGGTTCGCAATCGGAACTGGTTAGGCAGGTTGCGAGATAGGCGTGAAGCTCTGTTCGAATTCCCTCATCGCGAAAGAACGCCTGGCGACGTTTCGTCGAGAATATGAGATGACACCAGATGCGCGCCAGCGATTGCGGCATGGTCGGCCCCTTTGGCGATTCCCGTTAGATCGCCCCGGTGGGGCTTGCGACCGATTGGGGCCTGCTGACCCAGGGCTGCGTCGCTGACGCGACTCCACCCTGGGCTACTTTAGATCGGCCCTTTGGGCTTGGGGTCATTGGGCGTGACGCCGCTGCCACGGCGACTCGGTGCGGGCATTCCGATCATGACTTGTTGAATCTCCACCGCTAGCAGCGCCAGCCTCCCTGCAACTCTTCTTTACCGGAGAACCCGGCAAAATCGTTCAGGTCGAGCCTCTGCGTTGGCCGATGCAAGAGAAGACGCCAAGCATGGCGCGGCTGGCGGTTGCTAGCCGACCCTTGATCTACACTTGCGAATCCGGCTCCCCATGTGGTGCGAACATTGCCGCCAAGACGTAACTCCCATCGCTGCGGCGGAGGATGCGCGCATCCTCTGCGGCCGATGCCAGAATACGTTGGAAGCGAAGCCGGAAGCTCCCCCGTCGCTGCGGATTGATACGCTCCGCCTGCAGGAAGATCTGCAAACGATCGATCGCATCGTGGCGATGATGGGCCGCGAACCGGCGAAAGAAAAAACGCCGATCCCCTCCCCTGACCCGCCGCCGCGCGAACCGGCCGCTCCCCAAGCGCCCGCACCGCCGCGACCGGCCCGCAAAAAACTACGGGGGCCTCGCACGTCGATCTTCTCGTGGCTGGCGACCTCGCTCGGCTCGATCATGCTGGTCTGCGGCCTGGTGCTGCTGGGCTGGGCGATGTTTGAACCGCGGCCGATTTTGTCGTTGGTCGGACAACCGCTGACCGCCGTGGGAATCGCCGCGATGCTGGTCGGCGTCGTCTTCCAACTCGACAGCGTGATGCAAACCAATCGCCGCTTGCATCGCCAACTGCATGAGGTCAAAGAAGAGCTAGAAGACCAAAAAGCGACGACCCGCCTGGCCGGCTCTTCACATTCGTCGCCGGGTCAAAACTTCTACCTGCACATGGCCGAAGGCGCCAGCCCGCACGTATTGCTGGCCGACGTCAAAGGCCAACTCGATCTCTTAGCCACACAAATGGCCGGCCAACGCGGGCGATAGGGTCCTCAACAGTAGCCCGCAGCGCCAGCGAGGGAAATGCGGCGTGCATTCAATGACGAACCAGGCGCGATGATTTCCCCAATCGCCACCAACTTCCAAGGCCCGGAGGGCCGTCCTAATCTAGCCTGGGGCGCAGTCGCACATTGCGACGCAGCCCCAGGTCGGTGCGTTCAATTGATCGTTGACGCCGAACTGGATCGTCCTTCGATTTGGGCCGCCCCTCCGGGGCTTTAAGTTGGACTGGACCATTTCCAATTCCCACGAATGGCCTGATCACGTCTGCTTCGACCTGCCTGGGCCACCCAACTGATCGCCTGAACCTGCTTACGCGCCCTTGTGCGAAAGCTCCGCCAACTGCTGCAGCTTGGCCAGCGCCGCGCCGCTGTCGATCGCTACGTCGGCCATGGCGGCGGCTTCGTTGGGGCTGCTTGCTTTTTCGGCGGTCCAGATGGCGGCGGCGGCGTTCAGGACGACGATGTCGCGCGATGGGCACTTCTCTTTGTTTAAGACGCGACGAATCATCGTGGCGCTTTCTTCCGGATCGGCGACCTTCATCGTCTCAAGACTGTCAACCGGAATGTCAAAGTCGCTGGGGCTCCAGTCCCATTTCGCAAGCTGATCGTCGGCGGCGAGCGTCACATGCGTCTTGCCGGTCAGGGTCACTTCGTCCAAGCCATCTTCGCCGGTCACTAAAACCGCACGGCGCACGCCGAGCTTCAGCACTGCGGCCGCCATCGGATCGCGCATGCCAGGTCGGCCAACGCCGAGCAATTGGTACTGCGCTTGGGCGGGATTGCAGAGCGGGCCCAACAGATTGAAGATCGTCGGCACGCCCAAACTCTTGCGAACCGCCGAGACGTGACGCATCGATTGATGCGCCAGCGGGGCGAAACAGAAACAGATGCCGATCTTGTTCAGGCAGCGTTCGATCTGCGGCACGGTCGCTTCGATGTTCACGCCCAGCTTGGCCAGTACGTCGGCGCTGCCGGTCTTGCTGGTGACGCTGCGATTGCCATGCTTGGCGACCGGAACTCCGGCGGCCGCCGTCACAATTGCCGCGGCGGTGCTGATGTTGAAGGTGCCGCTGCCGTCGCCGCCGGTGCCGCAGGTGTCGATCACGTCGGTCCGGTCGGTCTGAATCGCGGTCATGTTCCGCCGCATCGCGATCGCGGCGCCCGCCAGTTCGTCGACGGCCGGACCTTTGGCGTTGATGCCGGTCAACAGCCGGGCAATCTGGTCATCCGGCCAAGCGCCCTGCATGATCTCGTCGATCGCCGCCGCCATTTGGTCGACCGTCAAATCGCGGCCCGCTTCCAGTTCGTTCCAGATCGCTTCGTTTCCCATTCGCTTCCTCGCCAAACTTTGCCAATCGAGGATTGATTCTACCGACTCGCGGGGCCGGCTCCCACCCGCGTTCGACTGCACCTGCCGACGGCATTCTGATATAAATAGAGTGGGCAGGCCTTGCAGGAGGCGAGACAAGATCGTCTCGCGAGGCGAAATTTAGGACAATTACCGCTGCGAGCGAGAGGTCGAAGATCGACTATGGCCAGGAAGGTTATCATTGACTGCGATCCCGGGATCGACGACGCCGTCGCCCTGATGGTCGCCCTGTTCGACGCTGAATTGGACGTGGTTGCGGTCACCTCGACCGCCGGCAATGTCCCAGCCGATCAGGCAGGACGCAATCTACAGGGCCTGGTCGAGCGTCTTGATCCGCCCCGTCGCCCCCGCATCGGGGTAGGTACGGGACCGAAAACGGCGCCGCCGGTCGACGGAACCGACCTGAACGGGACCGATGGCTTGGCCAACTTAGAACTGGTCGTCTCTTCGCTACACCAGCGGCACCCGGCCGAGAAACTGATCTGTGACGAGATACGGGCCGCGCCCGAAGAAGTGACGCTGGTCGCTTTGGGCCCGATGACCAACATCGCCCGAGCCCTGCAGCGCGATCCGATGATCGCCGCCCAAATCGGCCGCATCGTCATCATGGGGGGCGCGTACAACGGCATCGGCAACGTCACCCCAGCCGCCGAGTTCAATTGCCACTTCGATGCGATGGCGGCCCGGACCGTCTTCAAGTCGCGCACCACCAAGACGCTGATTCCGCTCGACGTCACCCGTCAGGCGGCGTTTGCTCTCGACCTGCTCGATCAACTGCCGAACATCGAATCTTCGCCGGCGTCGCAGTTGCTGCATCAATTGATTCCGTTCGTCTATCGCAGCCATCGTCAGTCGCTGGGGATCGAGGGGATTTATTTGCATGACGCCGTCGCACTGGCGGCGGTGCTGCATCCCGAGTTCTTCGAGATGGAAGAGATGGCCGGCGACGTCGAAACGACCGGCGAGATCACCTTGGGCGCCACTGTCTTCGATCGCCGCGAACATCGCGCCTGGGCGACCAACATGGAAGTCGCCTCGAAGATCGATGTTCCCCGGGTGCAGGATTGCGTCATTCAAGGACTACGCGCCGCGATTCGGGGAACGTAGTGAGACCGATGTAGCGACTGTCTTGAACGTCAAGCGGTTTTTACGTTTTCCCCCATGCGTTTTGGTGCAGCGGAGCGAAACCCAACGATGCGGTCGCAAGAACAAGATGGGTTGCGCAAGCGAGTCTCGGCGAACAAGCGAAACAACTTGTGTTGCGCTTGCTCCACCCACCCTACAAATACTTGGCGAAACCTATCTGGTGCGCCACTGCTGGCTTGTCCAGCAGTGTGTAGCGCGGGCGCCGTTGTCACGTCTTCCTGGCAACGGCGCCCAAAATCGCTGGCAGTCCTCTACTTCACCGACGAGTCGCGGACGGCTAGTTCCAGTTCGACAACCATCAGCTTGCCATCGCGGTAGAGATCGACCGGCAGCTTGACGCCTAGCGGCGACAGACTGACGACGTTGACCAGGTGCGAGTCGTCTTCGATTTCTTGGTTGTTGAACCGCACAATGACGTCGCCGACCAGGATGCCGGCCGCGTCGGCTGGCGAACCTTCGGTCACGCCGTTAACGCGGGTTCCCTTCGCCATCGGCAGACCCAACATCTCGGCCTTCTTGCTGTCGTACTGCGAGTCGAGCACGACTCCCAGAAAGGCCCGCGAGACTTTGCCGTCGTCGATCATCTGCCGAGCGATGTTGAGCGCCGAGTTGATCGGAATCGTAAAGCCGATGCCGTCGTTGCCCCCCGAGTTGCTGGCGATCGCCGTATTGATGCCGATCACTTCGCCCCGCATGTTGAGCAGCGGACCGCCGCTGTTGCCGGGATTGATGGCGGCGTCGGTCTGCATGAAGTTCTGAAACTTCAAACCTTGGCGACCTAATTGCAGATCGCGACGCCCCTTGGCGCTGATGATGCCATACGTAACCGATTGGCTGAGTCCAAACGGACTGCCGACCGCCAGAACGAACTCGCCGATCTCGACATCCGAGCTATTGGCGACTTGGGCCGGCACCAGACGATCGGCTTCGACCGCCATGGCGGCGACGTCGGTTTCGCGATCGGTCCAGACTTGCGTCGGGCGCAAGATGCGGCCGTCGTCGAGATGGATCTTGATATCTTGATTGGCGGCCTGACTGATCACGTGGCGATTGGTCAGGATGTAATGCTTCTTGTTGTGGAGAATGATGACGCCGGAGCCGGCTTCGTCAACGATGCTGCCGCCATAGGCGAGCGACTCCCCTTCTTTCTTCCGCGCTTCGATATGCACGACCGAAGGACGGACGTAGCGACAGACCTTTTTCAGCAGGTTGCCATGCGTTTCGATCTCGGCCACTTCCGCCAGAATCGCCTGACGGAGTTGATCGCGCGGCGATACCGCTTGTTCTTGGGAAAGCGCGAGACTGGAGAATGGTACGCACAACAGCAGGGTCGCGACGATCGCGAGAGTCATACGGGATTTGTGCGTGTTCATGTAAAGCCATCCTGCGCTGGAAGCCGCCGAAATAGTGATTCTCCGTCGAATTCTAGGCTGTACTGAGGTGAACGCAAGTCTTTCGTGCGGGCGCCTGTCGACGTAACCCCGGGCAGCGCATAGAAAAAGGCGGCCTGCCGCAGGGGCATACCGCCTTCTTGTTGTTCGGAATATCGCGAAGCGGTGGGCCGCTTAGATCGAGACTTCGTCAGAGTTCTGGAGCCAGCTGACGCCATCTTCGCCCAGTTCTTCCAACTCGCGTTGGCACTTGATGCAGAGCGTAGCGTAGGGGAGCGCTTGCAGGCGAGCGACCGGAATCTTGCAGCCGCAACCTTCGCATTCGCCGAAGGAACCGCCCCGAATCCGCTCGAGCGCTTTGTCAATTTGCGCCAATTCGCGACTTTCGACTTCGGCCAGTTGCGAACTCAATTCGTCTTGAGCGCTGTCGAGCGCGAAATCGACGACGTCTCCAGCGGTTTGCTCAAGCTCTTTCAACATGCTCAAGTCGCCCGCGAGAGCCTTGCGGAGTGCGTCGCGGCGCTTCAACAAGATCTCCTTCGTCTTGTCAATGAAGTCCGTTCGTGATTTACCCATGGTGGTCACCTTCGTGTGGCGGAAACCGTAGCAGGTGGACTCAATACGATTGTGGGTCCGTCAGTTTCCGAAATTGGCCTTGCCCATTCTCGTCATTGCCAAGAGACCGCCCTGTCGAGGGGATCGACATCACGGTTTCATGCGTAACGAAAATATAGTACCGGTTCGGAATAGGGGAAGTCTTCAAATTCCAAATTCTCTCAGGTCGCTCCGAATTATCGGTTCACCATCATAAAATACGAGGGAGAAAGGGGTTCGGTTCAAAGATTCGGGTTGATTTCCTGGAGAAAATTTGCTTGCGAATCTCTTCTTTTTTTCTCTTGGGACACTTTCGCCCACGCGTGTTACCGTCATCGACCAATCGGAGAAACCGATTCAAGCCGTTTTTCGGAAATGCCGGCTGATTTCTTGAGGCGCACCGCCGTGGCAGGCGGGCCCGTTCTTTGACCGTCGCCCAGAGGTGAGCTATATCCCCTTATCGCGGCTGGGTTTAGTCCTTCAGATCCGGCGGCAGCTTCCTCCCCCAAAGCCTCGGTCAAGACGTTAGGCGACGCTATGGTTACGCAAGTCGATTTGCTGCAATCTCCCTTACTTGGCAAGCCGCTGAGCCCGCTCGTGCTGCGCGTCGAAGGGACGGAACGGGACGGTCAGGTCGTACAGTTGCAGCGGACCAAATGCGTCATCGGCTCGGCCGCTAGCTGTTCGCTTCGATTGACCGCCGCCGGCATCCAACCGCGTCACTGCGTGATCTGGCGGGGCGCGGCCGGCATGGTGCTGCAGCGGATCGACGGCGAGGTGTTGGTCAATGGACAAAGCGTGCCGGAGTCGGCCCTGGTCCCCGGCGATCGGATCACGCTCGGCGCGGTCAGCTTTCGCATCGATCCCGAGTCGGCCGAAGACCTGCAGCCGCAGAACGAACGTCGCGTGCAAACGCTAGAACGTCGTCTGGGCGAAATCCGCGGCCGCAATCGTCGCCGCATGCACCGCCTAGTCGATATCGTCCGCCAGTCGATGCGCACCGACGCCACGACGCCGACGCCGGAACCGGCAACGGACCACAGTGATGCTGGCCATAGCAACGCCGAAATCGAACAACTGCAACACGACCTGCAGCAATCGCGCGAGCAGAGCGACGCCCAGATCGCCGACCTGCGGCAACAACTGCAGACGCTGCTACAGCAAAACGAAGAGCTGCAGTCGGCGATCGAGAACGCCGCCGACCATGCAGAACCGGTCGAAGCCGAGCATCTACGGCAAGAGCTGGCGCAGATTCAACAAGCCAGCGAAGTGCGAGTCGCCCAGCTCGAACAACAGCTCGACGCGTTGCAGCAAGAGAACCAAGCGCTACAGGCCAACAGCGGCGGCGCAACGCCCGCCGATCTGATCGAAGCGCAAGAGAAAGCGCAGCGCGACGTCGCCGACGCCAACGAGCGTCTGCAGGTGTTGTCGCGCGGCTGGTCGCAGCGCGAACAAGAGTTGATGCGGCGGATCGAAGAGTTGGAAGGAATGTCGCAGAAGCTGACCGATGCTCCCGCCCAGTTCGAGTCGAGTCCGCCGGAAGATCGCTACGAAGAAGAGGAAGCGCCGGAAGAAGACGAAGAGGAAGTCGCGCCGCCGCAACCGACCTCGCAAACCAGCGTGGCCGACGTGCTGGCCAAGTTCGGCTTTGATCCGCATGCCGAAGAGGACGAAGAGGAAGAGGAGTACGAACCGACGCCTCCCCCCGTCTCGGAGAGCTACGCAGAAGAGCCGACGCCTGGGGCGAACGCCGATGACGATGACGTCTCGATCGAAGAATACATGTCGAGCCTGATGAATCGCGTCCGTGGTCGCGAAGCCGAGAAGGCACAAGGCAACGCCAAACCGGAACCGCCCAAGAAGCCCGAACCGCCCAAACCGGTCGAGCAACAGACGCCGCTCAACTTCGGCGAGTTCATCCCGTCTCGGAAAGCGCCGGAGCAAACTTCCGACCTGCGAGCCTTACGAGACCTGGCGAATCAATCGGCCCGCTCGGCGATCGACGTCCATACGCTGAAGCGGTGGAGCAACATGTACGTTACCAAGGTGATCGTTTCGGTCGTCGCCTTTGTGACCGCGATCTGCTTGTTGATCGAAACCGATAGCCTCGTTTCGCTGCAGTTCCTGGGCGCCGCGATCGGGATCATCATCTCGATCTTCTGGGCCTTTCAGGCGGCGATCGTCTACGGCCAGGTCCGCAGCGCCCGCAAAGTGGTCAATTCTGAGGAAGTGAAGATCCTCGATCCTCACTCCGCCATGCCGTTTGACGCCGGCGAAGTCGACCCCGAACAGCTCCGCGATCAGCTCAACAAATCGGAATAGTCCGATCGGTTATCGCATTGAAGGCCGTAAGCTCCGCTGGCGGCCTTTTTTCGTTCTTGCGGCGCCGCTCGCTTGCCTCCGATTCGCAATCGTCTCTAAAATTGATCAGGAAGCGGCGTCGTGGGCGTCGCCACCGGTCGATGGATTGCGGATGGGAACCAACGATGCGCCTACTTTTTTGCCTATCGATAGGGATGAGCCTAGTCCTGGCCAGCGTCTCGTCCGCGCAGGTGGTCCAGTTGCCAGAGCTCCGCAACTTCTCAGTCGGCACGTCGGTACTGGTTCCTGATCGGGGCGCCACGTATGGCGGCGGCGTGATGCGTCGCAGCGAGACGAGCGGCCAAGTTGGTTCGTTGACCTTTCCCAGCGGCCGCAGCATGTCGACCGGCACGTCGGCCTCCAACAGCTGGGTCCACGCTTACATTCATCCGACGCCCGCCGAAATGGATGAGATCTTGCTGGGTAAGCCGTCGACGGTTGATCCCACTTCCTCGAACTCTCCCCTGCGAATGATCGGCGCCGCCCGAGAGCCGGCGACCGGCAGCCTGGCGGCGATCCGCCGGCAACTATCGGCCGAAGACGCCGCCGCCAACCGCAAGGCGATCAAGTACGCCGATATGGCCGAAACCTGCGTGAAGCAAGGCAAGCTGAACATCGCCAAACTCTTCTATCGCTCGGCGATCGATACCGCGACGGGCGAATATCAGCAGCAATTGCAAACGCGGCTCGAGCAGATCGAGATGCGCTCTTCTGGAGCGAATCGGTAACCAGGAATTACTGAACACTTCGCGATCCTTTCCAACGCCTTTCGTTAAGTTTTCTGGAAGGGGCTTTGGCGTTTTGATGCGAGATTGGCGATCCCGTATACTCGTGTTCTTCTTCGCCGATTCACGAGAACGCACGATGACGACTGCCAGCGAACTGTCCCCCAATTCCAACTCCAACGTCTGGGAACCGATGCCCCGCGACAAGTGCCCGCGACTCGCCACCGCCGGCTCGATATTCTCCGGCGTTTCGATGCTCCTCCTGCTTTTCGGCGGGCTCATCTTGTCGGTCTTCCTGTGTACCAAGGTGCTGGGCCGCCCTGCCCCGTTGCTCCGAGATCCCGTATGGTGGGTCTTGGCCGCCGTGATGTCGCTCGGTCCGCCGATCTTTTTCGAGTGGAAGCTTTACCAGCGGCATCGCAGCAAGCGACTGTCGATCAACGCAGAGGAGGTCCGCTTTGGCGGCTCCAGCGTCCAACTGGCCGACTTAAAGAGCATTTCGACTGGCCAGTTCCAAGGATTCATGGAACGCAACTTTTCGACCCTTGAGAAAGCGGCCGTTATCGCCTCGAACCCGATTACCGCGTCGGCCAAGATTGAGGGGGCGAAGGCGGGCCGACAACAACTGCGCGATTACAGCCTGACGCTAACGAAGCATGACGGCAAGCAAGTTCATTGGATCGGCGCGCTGGCCTACTTCAAAGAAGAAGACCTGAAAGCGTTCTTTCACGCGCTGCTAGAGCGAAAGCCGGAACTAGAACTGCAAGCGAAACCAAGCGAGACCTCATCCACGTGAATGCAGACATCGATCCCAAAAAGCTGACGCCGAAATCGCCGATTTCCGAAGTCGCCTGGCGACTGTGGGAAAAAAAGAATCTGAACATCCATCGCGGTGTCGTCGAATGGCATGTCGATCAACCGTTCGAGTCGGTTCATGATTTGGCGACGCATATTCGCACCGGC
The DNA here is from genome assembly GCF_007859755.1 of Blastopirellula retiformator. Taxonomy (NCBI): domain Bacteria; kingdom Pseudomonadati; phylum Planctomycetota; class Planctomycetia; order Pirellulales; family Pirellulaceae; genus Blastopirellula; species Blastopirellula retiformator. The sequence continues at coordinate 797,381 of NZ_SJPF01000004.1, forward strand.
GTGAAAACCGAATTTAGACCAGGCTGGTTGCGTGGGTTTGGCTTTGGGACAGTACTGCACTTTCAATCGCTATCGCCCGATTTTGCTCAGATTTGCCAACATATCGATGGGCGCAATAAGAAGAATGGCGTCTGGCAGTGGGCCGTTCTGCAGTTTGATGACGACAAGGTTGCGATTGGCGTTCACACTTGGATGCACGGATATCTGCATCCTGTCTACGAGTCGATCTTAGCCCGACTGGAAGCGAACGGTTACCAGTGCAAGTCAACTGATGCCGAGGTCGACAAGCTGATCGCCACGCTCACCAAGATCCACGACTATTGCAGTCCGGTTCAGTTGGTGGCCCGTTTCATCCCGTAGCTGCGATCGCACTTGCAGTCGTCTGCCGGATCTGATCCGCGTCGTCGATTGGCGACGACGCGGTCTGCGATCCTGCGGAGACGCTTACTTGTACAAGAACAATAGCGTCTTGGCGTTCTCCAGCATCTTGTTGGTCGACGACCCAAACAGCGCTTCGCGGAAACCGCCGCTGCCGTAGGCGCCCATGATCACCGTGCGGGGCGCGATTTCGTCGATCACTTCCGACAATTGGTTGACGACGCTGCTGGTCAACTTGGTCGGATGCAACGTCGCTTGGACCTGATGATAACGGAGCAGTTCGGCCGCTTCGTCGCAGTGCCTTTGGGCGACCGCCAGATCGCGATCGACGCTGACGACGTGCACCTTGGTCTCGGGGCGACGCAGCCGCAGCAGCGTCCACATGTGCAGCGCGTGCGACGCGGGGATGCTGCCGTCGTAGCTGATCACCACCGAGTCGTTGGTCGGCGCCTCTTTCGGGAAGACGATCACCGGCCGGGCGTTGTCGAGCAACAAGCGGCGAACCGTCTCGCTAATCGTCTTGTGCGTCTCGTAGTGGAAGTTGGTGTCGTGACCGATCATGATCACGTCGTGGGTACGCGATACCGCTTCGATCTGTTCGTACGGTAGACCTTCACTACGGACCGCGGTATGCGGTACGCCCGCTTCGACGCAGTCAGCCTCGAACTGGCTGAGGATCGCTTCCGCTTCTTCGTTCGCCTTGGCGAGCAAAGTTTCGTCGCGATCTTTCTTGTAGGCCCCGGCGCCTAGCGGCACCGCCATCGGTGCGCAGATGTTGGGAGTGTCGACAACCGCCACGCCGGTCAGATGAATCGCCACGCTCGGCATGTCCTCGCGCTGATTGTGGTCGCGACAGAATCGAATGGCCATTCGCTTGGCGGTTTGACTCGCTTCGCTGGCGTCAAGCGCCAGTAGCACGCTGCGGATCATCGAATCATTCCTTTCTAGCCCCGGTCAAACAATTGCTCGCTCAGCTTTCTGCCGGCGAAGTTCCTCTTGATTCGACCTGTTGGGCGGCTATGGGATACCGCAAAACTATACCACAGCGATCCGCCGTGTGGGGATCGCCGATTGCGATCAAAACGGACGAAGGCGGCGTAATCGAACCATTGCGACTATCCAGCGCAAACGGCCTCGACTCGCTTCTCAATTTTATCGCGCAGCGGCAATTTAGAGAACCTGTCTCTTGTGCGGCAAACGGTCGCACGCCGTCAGATTCGACCCGCTTGCGCTAGCCGGCCGTGGAGCGCTTTCGCGGCATTCCCAAGGGAATTTCTCGGGGTTCGACGCGTCTGCCGGCATGGAGAGCCCGCGTCATTTCGTGCATCTGGTCGGGCGGCGTTTCTAAATGAAAATCAATCTTTCCCGACCGTTTCGAGGCGACAATTTGCCCGTTGCGAATCACCAGCGAGTTCCCCGCAATTGCCGGAATTCGACCGCCAGGCGTAACCACGCCAAACAGGTTCACCGGATCGGCGGCGCTGATCGCAATCCAGTCGTCAACCGAGTCGTCATTTCGCAGTTTGCGGAGCGCGTAGATCGTCGCTTCGGTCGCGTATTGCTCGCCTGCTACATCCGCGATAAACCTCCCACCCCGGATTTCCCCTCTGCGCTCCATCCGGCGGAAAGCCGCAACCAAACGCCACCACGACGGCGCGGTCGATTCGCGGGTCAACACGTCGCGAAACACGACGCCATACCGGGCCAATAGCAGCCAGCACCAGTTCTGGGCGTGCTCGTCGCTCAAGGGCGTTTCGACGATGCCGGGGAAGAGCGACCAGCGGCCGGTGCGGGTCACGACGCTACCGCGACGTTTCGCTTTTCGCTTCTTCAACACTTCGTCGACCATCTCCCGCACGCCAACAAACGAGTCGCACGAAATCAGGCCAAGCGCCGCCAACTCGCGGAGCGCTTCTTCCAGGTGGGTCGGCAACAGCTTCGTCAAGATTCGCAAGTCTTGATCAAACAAGGCGCCGCGCTGCTTGAGAGCGTCGAGCACTTCGGTCGCGTTGCCGCGGGCCAGCGACTCGGCGTCTTGATGATCGGTCGGCAACAGCCAGCCAAGATTAGCTCGCAGCGCGATCGTCATCGGCAAGCTCTTGCGGAGCGACGCCATGCTCTTCCGCTCTTCGCCGCTGGGCGCCGGTGGACGCAATCGTCCCCAGGTCGCTTCGCCTGAGGCGAGCAGTTCGTCAAACCACGTGCCGTCGTAGTCGTCCATCCGGCCAGCCAGTAGACTCCGCTCCCAACTACCGGCCGCCGCTTGAAATCCTTGCAGTTGTTCCAGCGAATTCCGCAGCGCCCGCACGCCGCTGTTTTTCGCCGTACGAAGCAGATCATGATGCCGCACCAAAAAGCGGAGATACGTTTCCGGCGACGCCGGCTTGATCTGCTCGCGCAGGCCAGAAATCGTCAGGCGATGAATTCGCGCCAATAGCCGGCGGTCGCACCACTGCACCGTCTCAGCCGTTTGCTGCGGGTTGTCATAGAACTGGCCGCGGAGGACGGTCCCTTCTCCTTCCAACGCTTCGCACGCGGCGAAGACGCTCGCCGGCGGTAGGTCGAGTTGCTGGCCCAGTTCCTCGGCGCTAAACGGCCCCAAGTAAGGCGTCATGCCCCGAATCACTTCGACCCGGGCGACATGCTCTTCGATCTCGCGAGCAAACGAGGCAGGCAGCTCCAGCGCCGGCTCGGACTTCCCTTCTGGCCAGACCGCTTGCACGATCGGCAAATTCTCCAGCGCCACCCATAGCGGATCACCGGCGGTGCGCAAGTAACGAATCGCTCTCCCCTCCTCTTTCAGACGCGCAAAGTGAGACCGCCAATCGATGGCCTGCGTCTCGGGCAGAACGATCATCGACGCCAGCACGTCATGCAGTTCGTCCGAATCGCGCACCGTCGGCCAGGCTTCTTGCCGCACGGTCGCAATCGCCTCGTACGACAACTTGCCTAGCTCTTTCATTTCGCTGGTCGACAAAGTACGCCGCGTGGCGACGGCCCGCGTGCGGCGTTCTTCCAGCGGCGCCGGATCGAGGAAGGAGTACGGGTTGGCGTTGATCCGCTCATGGGCGAAAGGGGACGGTTCGCGGGTATCGCGCGGGACGAACTCAACCCGCCCTTCCTGCACGTCGATCAACATCTGCTTCCAGCGGACGATATCCATCGCCTCGGTCATGCAGTCATGTAGCGTCTGCTGCACGATCGGATGATCGGGATACTCGATGTCGGCGCCATGGTTTTCCAAACAGCCGACCTGGTCGGGAAACGCCGCCGCCAACAGGTCGTCTGCCCGGAACCGCAACATGTGCGGGGGGACCTTCTTGCCGCCGATAAACCGAAGCAGCGCCAGCGCCCGCGTCACGTTCCACCGCCAGCGCACGCCAAACATCGGCGCCGCCAACAGCGCCTGCTCGAGCAGTCGCGGGCCCGAGTCGATCGTCAGCATGCGAAACATGTCTTCTAGCGGAAAACTATGTTGCGGACCCAGCGACAAGACGATGCCGTCGTCGTCGGCGCTCGCCTGCAGTTCGAAGTCGAACGATCGACAAAACCGTTTACGAAACGCCAAACCCCAGGCGCGGTTGATGCGCGTGCCGAGCGGCGAATGGACGACCAGTTGCATGGCGCCTGACTCGTCGAAGAACCGCTCGAAGACGATCTGCCGCTGGGTCGGCACCATGCCGATCGACGATTGCTGGGCGGCGACATAGCGGACTGCCTGCATGGCGGCGTAGCGTGACGCGGAACACTCGGTCTCGACCCACGCGACCGTCTCGGCGTCGAGTTGATCGAACGAGTTTTCGAGCACTCCTTCCGCTAATGCCGGCAGCTTGATCTTCTCTTTGCTCTTGTCGCGATCGGCCGCCACAATGCAGGCCGCCATCTCTTCGCGCAGCTGCGAAATCTCGCTCGACAGTTCGATCGTGCGGCCAGGCGACTCGCCAAACCAAAACGGGATGCTGGGCGGTTGCCCCTCGGCGTCATTCACCACCACCTCGCCATTACGGACGTAAGCGATCCGCCACGACGTATTGCCGAGCAAAAAGACGTCGCCGGCCAGGCTTTCGATCGCGAAGTCTTCGTCGACCGAACCGACGAACGTTTTGTCTCCTTCGGTCACGACGCGGTACTGGGCCGTATCAGGAATCGCCCCGCCGCTGGTGCTGGCGGCAATCCGGGCGCCACGGCGGGCTTTCAGCTTGCCGTTGATCGGGTCGCGATGGAGATAGGCGCCGTTTTTGATCGACCGGGTGAGACCGCGATTGAGGATTTCGAGAACGCCGTCGTAATCTTCTCGCGATAGGTTGCGATAGGGGTACGCCTTGCGGAAGACGTCGTACAGCTCCCCTTCGTCGCACTCTTCGGCAGCGACTTCGGCGACGATCTGCTGAGCGAGAATGTCGAGCGGCTGCTCGGGGATCTCGATCCTGTCGAGCACTCCTTTGCGAATCGACCGCATTAGCGCGCAGCATTCGATCAGTTCGTCGCGGGTCAGCGGCATCAGCCGACCCTTGGGCGTAGCGCGCAAGGAGTGGCCCGAACGACCGACTCGCTGCAGGAAGTTGGCGATCGATCGCGACGAACCGATCTGCACGACCAAATCGATGTAGCCAACGTCGATACCCATCTCGAGCGATGCGGTGGCGACGATCGCCTTGAGTTGGCCCGCCTTCAGTCGCTGCTCGGCCGAGTGGCGAATCTCTTTCGCCAAACTGCCATGGTGCGATGTGATCACTTCTTCGCCAAGCGCCTCGGTCAGACGATGCGCGACCCGCTCGGCCATGCGGCGGGTGTTGACGAAGACGAGCGTGCTGCGGTGCGAGTTAATCAGTTCGATCAGCTGATCGTAGACCTCGCTCCATTGTTCGTTGGAGCAAACCGCTTCGAGCGGCGTCGGCGGCACGGCGATCTCCAGATCAAGATCGCGGCGATGCCCAGCGTCGACGATGGCACACTGGGGCGTGTTGCCTTCGTCATCGGAGGCTCCAACCAGGAAGGCGGCGATTTCTTCGATCGGTTTTTGCGTCGCCGACAAGCCAATCCGCACGGGGCGCTCGTGACTAACCAGGCCGAGTCGCTCGAGGGTGAGCGTCAGGTGCGATCCTCGTTTGTCGCGGGCCAAAGCATGGATTTCGTCGACGATCACCGTGTCGACATGCTTGAGCGTGTGCCGCGCTTTGGCGGCGGTCAGAATCAGGTAGAGCGACTCCGGCGTCGTCACCAAAATGTGCGGGGGCCGGCGGAGCATCGCCTGACGTTGGCTGGCCGGCGTGTCGCCGGTGCGGACGGCGGTCCGGATTTGCGGCGGCAAAATTCCGCGGCGCTCGGCCAGATTGCAGATTTCTTCGAGCGGCGTTTCCAGGTTTCGCTGGATGTCGTTCGACAGCGCTTTCAGCGGCGAAACGTAGACGACGTAGGTAGCGTCACGCAGCGTGCCGGCCATCCAGCGGCGGAACAGGCGGTCGAGACAGACCATAAACGCCGCCAGCGTCTTACCAGAGCCGGTCGGCGCAGCGATCAGCGTATTTTGCCGACCGGCGATCGAAGGCCAACCTTGGGCCTGCGCATCGGTCGGCTCGCCAAACTTGGTCTGAAACCACTCGCGAACGATCGGATGAAACTGGTCGAGGATCATGATGATTTATCATAGCGGACTGTACAGGCGTGCATAGTCTCAAAACAACCGATCAGTCTTCGTCAATTCGTCGTTTTGTGAGCCTTCCAACGGCCCTTAGGCCACCTTGCGGGGTAAGATCAAGGTCGCAATCGCTTTGCCTTTCAGCCCAGAGGTTTCCTATGCACCGCAACCTGCTTCGTTTGTTAACCGCCTGCCTGCTTCTGGTCGGCAACGTCGTGATGGCGGCCGACAGTTGGCCGCAATGGCGCGGCCCCAGCGCCGACGGCGTCTCGACCGGCACGCCGTCGACCGAGTGGTCGGCCGAGAAAAACATTGCCTGGAAGGTCGATGTGCCGGGCCGCGGCAGTTCGACGCCGATCATCTGGGGGGACAAGCTCTTCCTGCTGACCGCGATCGAAACCGACCAACCAGCCGCCGAAGAGGCGAGCGAAGCAACCGAAGCCGAAGAAGAGCAACCGCGCCCGGAGCGTAGCGAAGGAGATCGCCCCCGCAGACCGCGCGGCGAAGGGGGACGTCCGCCGGGCGCTGGCCCTGGCGGGCCCGGCGGCTTTGGCCGGGGTGGCGGACGAGGCGGTTTTGGTCGCCGTGAAGCGCCGAGCAAGCTGCACCAGTTTGTGGTGATCTGCTTGGACCGCAACACTGGCAAGACGCTGTGGCAGCAGGTCGCCGCCGAAGCGGTGCCGCACGAAGCGGGTCACGCGACCAACACGCTCGCTTCCGCGTCGCCGGTCACCGACGGCAAACGGCTCTACGTTTCGTTCGGGTCGTACGGCATCTTCGCCTACTCGCTGGATGGCGACCTGATCTGGAAGAAGGACCTCGGCAAGATGCAGACGCGGGCCGCGTTTGGCGAAGGCGCCTCGCCGGTGTTGGCCGATGACGCGCTGGTGGTCAATTGGGATCATGAAGGGGACTCGTTCATCACAGCCCTCGACGCCGCCACCGGCGACACGCTCTGGAAAAAAGAGCGAGACGAGCCGACCAGTTGGAACACGCCGCTGGTGACCGAACTGGACGGCCGCAAGCAGGTGATCGTCAACGGCGCCAATCGCTCGCGCAGCTATGACCTGAAGACGGGCGACGTCATCTGGGAGTGCGGCGGTCAGGCGACCAACGCGATTCCCTCGCCGATTCGCCATGACAACCTGGTCTACTGCATGACCGGCTACCGCGGCTACGCGTTGTACGCGATTCCGCTCAACTCGACCGGCGACATCACCGACACCGACAAGGTCGCGTGGAGCCGCGAGAATGGGACGCCGTACATCGCTTCGCCTATTCTTTGCGACGGTCTGCTGTTTATCACCAAGGGACGCAATGCGGTGCTCAGCTGCGTCGATCCCAACACCGGCGAAACCTACTTCGAGAACGAAAGGCTCGACGGGCTTGATACCCTGTACGCTTCGCCGGTCGCCGCCGGAGGCAATCTGTACTTCTTTGCCCGCAATGGCGCCGCGATGGTGGTCAAGTGCGGCAAGACGTTTGAGATCGTCGCCGAGAATAAGCTGGATGACGAGTTCGACGCGTCGCCAGCGATCATCGGCGACACGATGTACCTGCGCGGCGAGAAGACGCTCTACTGTATCGAAGCGAAGTAAGACGCCGTGAAAAACGCAAAAAGGCCGCGAGCATGCTCGCGGCCTTTTTTATTGGCGGGTATCGAATCGATCCGTTACTTCCGCGGCACGGCAAAGTCGTGCTGCGAATCTTCCTGCGGCAGATCGATCGTTTCCATGTGGGGCACAAAGATCGTGATGCCGCTATCGTTTTCGGAGTTGGCGACGCCGTCGTAGCCGGTGATTCGCACGTTATGCGGACCGCCGATGACCCCACGATCGTGCGGCGTTTGGTACTGGCCGTTCTCGATCTTGGCGACCGTGCCGGGGCCGGTGTTGCCTTGTTTGGAATCAGGCGAGAACTCGATCTCGCCAACCGGGATCGGCTGTCCACCGAAGGTGGCGGCGCCCGACAAGTGATAGCGCGGCGGCCCATCTTGCCGACTGCATCCCAGCGTCCAGGCTGCCGATAGGATCAGGGCAAACGCCGCGGTCTGTCGAAAACTTCGCTTCATGATGCGTCTTATCCTAGTTGCGTCCAAAACCAGAGACCGGCAGACCATCGTTGCGAATCGCCAACTGACGATACATGTCGACGTCCATCGTCTCGACGAAGAACTGCACCGAAGCGTCGGTCATCAGCATCTGGCAACCGCCGGGGTGATAACTGCCGAAACCGCGCGACTGCGTACTGTGCGTCGCATCGGTCAGCGAATTGATCGAAACGATGGCGCTGGCGATCGTTCCTCCCAGGACCCAATTGTTGGTCGAGTTGGCGCTGCTGGCCCAGCCGAAGTTCTTTCCGTCGGTGCGATCGTGCGTCTGGTACTTGCTTTCGCCGACGATGATCACATTGGTCGAACCGTCGACCGCACTGTTGAAACCAACCTTCGAGTTGATGTAGAGCATGCCGTCGGTATCCAATCCGCGATTGGCGTCGCTGGCGGCCCGGCACTGAAAATCAGGACCGCCCCCCTGCACTCCCATGTAGCAGAGCAGGTTCTCTTGAATCGACGTCCGCGGATCAGACGGACACTGGTAAATCGGCAACACCTGTAGCCAGGCCGCTTGATTGGTCGCGCTTCCGGCGCCGTCAATCGGGTTCATCGTGAACCGCTCGTTGAAGTTAAACGAGTCGTGAAGCGCCGACTGTTCGATAAACGGCAGCATCAACACGGTCCACGGCGCGTATTCGCGATTGTTGCCGCCGCTCGAATAGCAGTTGCCGCTGGTCGCCGGAGCGTCGCGATCGGCGATAAAGCCCGAGGGAAACGAGCCGAACGTGTCGTGATAGTTGTGCAGCCCCAGACCAATGTTCTTCAGGTTATTGCTGCAACTCATCCGCCGCGCCGCTTCCCGAGCCTGCTGAACCGCCGGCAACAAGAGCGCGATCAAGACGCCGATGATGGCGATCACCACCAACAGCTCGACCAGCGTGAACCCTTTCCTTTTCTTCACCGCTTGCATAGAACACCCACTACATACGAGATGAATCCGTAATTCCCACTTCTAGGGAGCCGGAATCCATCTTAAGACATATAAATGGCAAGCGATAGATCGCCGTTTTTTTCGAGAATTTATTTGTCACGGCGCCGCTCGCGACTCCCCATCTGCGGCACAGGCGCCAAGCGGGCAAGCAAAAAATGCGCGCCGTTGCAGGACTATCCGATCGCATTGAGGGCGAGAATCTCCCCTTCCGCCAATTCGGTCCGCCGACAGCTCCGGCGGCAAAGCAGGCCGCCCTACTTCAACTTCTTCAGTTCGATCTTTCGAAATGCCGCCGATGTGTTCCAGGTCGAGATTCCCAGCGGCCGCATCGGCTCTTGTTCCCACCAGACGCTGAACTTCACCTCTTTCGGACTGACGCTGAAGATTGAGTCCCCATCGACCCACGCGGTCACCCACTCGGGCGTGACCCGCAACTTGATCTTGTACCACTGGTCGTTCTTGAACTCTTGATAGCCGGTAGCGCCATTCTCGACCGCCGTTAGATCGTCGACGTTCGACAATCCCGTCACGCCGCCCCCCCAGCCGCCGATGATCATCGTGCAGTGCTGGTCATGGATCGGAAAGGTGAGCCCGCAGAAGAAGTCGTCGCCGGCAGTCCGCTTCGCTTCCAGGGTGATCTCGTAGTCCATCTTCGGCGGTTGATCAGCGCGATAGATGCCGGTCGCCGAGTTTCCCTTCGCCAGATGCAACTCGCCCTCTTTGACGGTCACTTCGCCATGTCGATCGAACGACTTCTGATCGGCGATCTTCCAACCGGCGAGCGTCTTGCCGTCAAACAGTTTTTCAACCTCAGGCTCCTCGGCGTTCGCGCCCTGCGCGAGCACGACACTGCCGATCGCAAGAAGACAACCAAGCGAGGTCAATCTGGCGAGAGCAAACATGGCGGTTCTCCAATACTTCCAGGTTGGAACTGGCCTCCACGATACCCGGCAATACGCCCTGGACCTAGCTGCCTGTTGAAAAATGCGATCGTGGCATTTTCCAAACCCGTGTCAGCAAAAAACAAAATCCAGAATGTTCATTGAAGAGATCCGCTATCGGACGCAGCAATGCATCAGCACACACCGATACAATCCATCGCATGCCCTCATGAGTCATTTATACCTCGACATATTAAAAACACATATCGATCCACGAATCGATGAAGAACCTATTAACAATCGCAACCCCGCCCAAGACAACCCATTCAAACTACGCCATAACCCACCACAATAACCCCAAATGAATTTAGCTTGGGACGAAATCGCGATGGAGTACAGAGGCGATGAGTTCCGTAATCAATTCGCCGAGCGAAATTGAAACGTTCTCGGCGCAATTCGCGCATGATGTCCAAATCCCTCGGGCAAGAGCCCTTTTGGGTTGCAGTAACTTTCATTACTAGAACTTCACAGCTCTTATGAAAGCGATCACGCCAAGCGGCGATCGCCCCCTCCTCTGGCGAAGCTTCTTTTCCCAGGCGCGCATCCACGGGCAGTCGCAGCACACACCTGGAAGGTCTCGACATCGCCAATCGTGACGACTACAATCGATCGCTTGCGAATTTGGCATTTTCGAACTGTTAAAGCTGACAACCGCATTTCGAAAATGAACTACCATCTCGATGGTCATCAGATGACTATGAGACATCACCAAGCGTTTTAGTATCGCTGAGCACGCTATTCGGTCCTCTGCGTTCTTCTCCCGACGTTTTCGTTTTCCCTCTTTTTCGTTGAACCTGGAGCTTGTCCGTGAAACTTCTCAAGCAGATTGAGCAACGACGCAGCGGTTTTACGCTCGTCGAGTTGTTAGTTGTGATCGCCATTATCGGCGTCTTGATCGCCTTGTTGCTGCCTGCGGTGCAGCAGGCCCGCGAAGCGGCCCGTCGCGCCCAATGCACCAACAATTTGAAGCAATGGACGTTGGCCTCGCACATGTTCGCCGATACGTACACCGACTGGTTTCCGCTCGGGGGAATGAACGGCACCGACAACCCTACACGCGTAGAAAACGGCCGATCGTATCATCGCGTCACCTGGGCAGTTCAGCTGTGGCCGTACATCGAGCAAACCGCCCTGTACGATCAGTACGATTTCACTCGCCATTTCCACGATACTCCCAACCGCGACACCCTGCGGCACGCGATCGACGGTTACTACTGCCCCTCGGATAAAGTGGGCGCTACGCAGGCCACGACCGATACCTATTGGCGGGTGCTGGGCAACTATGTCGGGAACATGGGGAACGCCCACCTCCATCAAACCAGCACCGACGCCGCCGCCTTCCGCGGTTCGCCGTTCCGCATCCGCCACGTTTCGCGTTTGAGCGAAGTGACCGACGGGACGTCAAACACCGCCCTCTTCTCCGAGTTGATCATCGCGTCTCCTGGTCAGTTGGACGACAATCGCGGCGACTTTCTCAATAACGAGGGCAGTCCCGGCTTCATGTCGCTCCTGACGCCGAACGCTTCGAGCCCCGATCAATGCCGCAGCTGCACCGCGTCGTCGATGGATCCGGCAAACAACCTGTATCGCTCGATTCCGTGTTCGACCGTTGGCCAGAATCATGAGATGCAGATTGCCGCTCGCAGTCAGCACCCTGGCGGCGTGATGGTCAGCATGTGTGACGGCTCCGTCCGCTTCGTTTCTGAAACGGTAAGCCAGGGAATCTGGGAAGCGACTCTCTCCACCTATGGCGGCGAAGTCATTGGTCAATAATCGCATTTCGCCGGCCATGCGGCGACGTACGATTGCATGGTCGGCGATTCTCAAATCTTGCCCTAAGCGTTCTACTTAGCGAGTGCATTATGCGTAATAACTCCATCGCTGCCCTGATCTTGCTGTCAGGAGTATTCTCTCTTGTCGGTTGCAGCTCCGGCACAAAAACGGGAGAGGTGCAAATTGAAGGCGCCATGACGATTGATGGCGTCCCGATTCCCAATGGTTCGATGTCTTTCGTCTCCGTCGATAAGTCGACTCCGACCGGCGGCGGCGTAATCAAAGATGGCCGCTACACCGCCTTCACGATGCCCGGCGAAAAGAAGGTGCTGGTCGTCGGCAACAAGGTCGTCGGCCAGGAGAAGCTGTACGATACGCCCGATAGCCCCACCCGCGACAAGTATGAGAGCATCGTGCCGGCCCGCTACAATGCCCTGCAGACGACTCCGCTGACGGTCACCATTGACGGTCCGCAACAGGACTTGGACTTCGATCTAGACAGCAAGAAGTAATTGCGTCGACTTCGCCATCGGATCTTCAAAACGGTTCGTCTCGCTCGAGGCGAGCCGTTTTTTGGTGCGCTGAGCGCATTACTAACAGTCCGTTGATTTTCTCGACGGACTGCGTGATCGCACGGATGCGATCCCAAAATAACGACGTAAGTCGTTATTTTGCGAGCTGCGAAGAGCTATACTCTGAGCCTAGCGAGGTTGAAAAATGCCACGATGGCATTTTTCAACAGGCAGTTATGTGGCCAAAGTCGAAGATGAGGGGCGTCTGGCCCCGCAAATCCACCGGATTTAGTGGCATGAGAGCATCGCTTCGCGGTAGCGGCTCATCACATCTGCCCGCAAAAGCAGTCCGATCAGTTGGCGACGTTCCCCTTCCCCGATCTCGACCGGCAGCGTGTCGACATCGCGCGAGCCGAAGTCGCGGAGCGCTTCGAGCAGGTTCTCGTCCGGCGATACCGAGATCGGCATCATCAGCGCGATATCATCCGCATTCACCAGGTACGGCGAGACATCGGTATCCAGCACCCGGTGAAGGTCTTCGGGCCGGATAATCCCGATCAACCGATTCTCGTCGTCCATCACCGGCAGACTCTCGATGTGCGGATTTTGCCGAGCCACTTTGATGATCTGCACCAGGTTGTCGGTGTTCTTCACCGTGGGGAACCGGCGAATCATCACGTCGCGCACTTTGATATGCTCGGCGCCATGCAAGTCATGACTGCGGGCGATCGACTCGCCGCTGCGGGCCAGCCGCTTCGAGTAGATGTTCTCTCGGTCGCTAAACCAGGCGACTAGGCTCGAGATGCAGGCGGCCCCCATGATCGGCAAGATAATGTGGTAGTCGCCGGTCAGTTCGTACACGATCAAAATCGCACTTAGCACGCCATGCGTCGTACCGGCGACCACGGCGCCCATGCCAACCAGCGCATAGGCGCCAGGACTGGCCGACATCTCCGGCGAGATCAAATTGCAGATAATGCCGTAGGCGCCTCCCAGCACCGCTCCCAGAAACAACGACGGCGCGAAGATGCCGCCTGCACCGCCGCCGCTGAGGGTCAGGCTCGTACAGACCGGTTTCAGCAAGACCAGCGGAATCAACCACCACAGATGTGCGATCATCTGCTCGCGGTTGAGCATCACCGTCTTGGAGGTGTTGTCGGCGCCGTTTTTCAATTTTACGGGGGTCGGGTCGTCGGCGTTCTCCAAATGCAAAGAGTGCTCGACCGTTTCGTAACCGACGCCATACAGCGCGGGACTGAGCGGATGATGGGCCCGCGCTTCCTGCCCTTCGACCGACTGCGTCGGCGGCGCCGGAAAGATGATGAAATAGCCAGTCCCGATCACACCCACCAGCGAACCGTAAACGAGCGCCCGGATCCACCACTTGGCCATGTGCGTCTTGGCGAAGTCTTCCGTCCAGTAAAGCAGCCGGACGAAGCCGATCGACGCGAAGCCGCAGATGATGCCCAACACAAAGTAGGTCGGCAGTTCGACCCAGTTGCCCGAGAACTCGTGCGGGATCTGACGAAACGCGACGTTGACGCCATGTTCGCCCACTTGCTGCTGCACCACGTCGGCCAGCACGGCGGCGATGACGATCGGAGTCAGGCTCTCAACGGCGAAGCTTCCTAGGATGATTTCGCAAGAGAAAATCACGCCGGCGATCGGGGCATGAAACGCAGCGCTGATGCCGGCCGCGGCGCCCGCGGCGACCAATGTACGGAGGTTTCGCGAGGATAAGCGAAAAAACTGCCCGGCGGCGCTGGCGATCGAAGAGCCGATCAACACCATCGGACCTTCCGGACCGACTGATCCGCCCATGCCGATGCAAATGGCGCTGGAGAAGACCTTAGCGAGCGACCAGAACGGGCGGATCACGCCATCCTTGCGGGCGACGGACTTGATCACCTCGGGAACGGCCTGACCTTCTAGTCGCAGCAGCCGGGTAAACCAGCCGACCAGCAGCACGCCCAACATGGGAGAAACGGCCAGTGCGACGAATCCCCAGATCGTCGACTCGCTCCACTGGACGAAGTTAAGGACGGTCAGATCGTGAATGAGTTCAAAGAGATAGGCGAACGCCACCGCGCCGTAACCCGTCAACACGCCGGCGATTGCGGCCAGCACAATCGTCAGCGGCGCCGCGGGTATCGTGCCCCGCCGGAAACGCTGCGTAATCCAGCCGAGCGCGTCAGGGTAGATCTTTTTGATCCGGTCGTGCATGGACGGACTGTAGGAGGTTTTCGGCAAAGGGTTCTAGCCTATCACGGATTTTGATTGCTCGTAAAGGGCGTCCCATGCGACCCAAAAATCAAAAAAAGAGCCGCGAAACCATTTGTTCCGCGGCTCTTCAGTGGAAACTCAATCGCGTTGAAGGAATTTTCACGCGAATGTCGCACGAGCTTTACTCGAGGATCTTCTTGGTGTCGGCGACGATCGTCGAGATCTGCTCTTTCGACGGGTTGGCCGAATACGCGTGCTTCACCTTCACGCCCTCGGCATTCCACATCATGACGCTGACCTTGGCGTCCTTCGAGACCTTGTAAGGCGACGGGCCTTTGCTGTTCTTGAAGACGGTCAGCGGGGTTTCTTCGATCTTGTTGGCGGCGGCGACCTTTTCCAGTTCGCTTTTGCAATCGGCCGGGGTATCGCTCAGCATGACGACGAACGCCGACAGTTTCTGATCCGAGTTCTTGGCGACCGTCGCGTCGATCTGCTTGACCAGGTCTTGGACGTTGGCGTCCATGTCGCGGGCGAAGATCGCAATGGTCGGACGACCGCTGTAGCGGCAACGGTAGCAAAGGGATTCGCCCTTGGCGGGACCGGTGACGTCTTCGACGGTGAACGCGGCCGGCTGCGAACCGACTTCGGGGCCCGACTTCACTTCTTCCGCTTCGGCGGCCATCAGGGACTGGGCCGACAGACCCAAGCAAAGCGCCATGGCGAGACCAAACACAAGCTTCTTCATGTGGATACTCCAGAAATGGGGGTCAACTAAAGGAAGGGAGAAACTTGAACGTTCCCCCCATCGAGTGAACAGGTGCGCAAACAGCGCTGGTGGAGGGAGGCCCTTTGGGCGAGCTCCCGCTGCCCCAGTGCGGCGATGGGCTTATTGTGGCGAGAAGTGCAGGACAAATCCGTGAATTTTCCTACATCGAGAAAACTTTACCAGGAACAATGACCGATTCCAACTAAAAACCCCCCAGCGCGTAGGTGCTAGCGAAGAGGAAGCGACGATCATGGATGGCGAATTTGCAGACCAGGTCCAACATTGGTGCGAAATTGTCTTGATGTGGGTCGGGTTTGGGACAGTTACCGGACTGTTGGCCAAGGCGATCATGCCGGGGCGTGATCCAGGCGGGCCGATCGCCACGCTGGCGATGGGCATTGGCGGTTCGGTGATTGGCTGCGCCGTGCTGGCCTATTTCTATGGCGGCAAACAGGTATCGCCGATCAGCCCCTTGGGCTTTGTCGTGGCGGTGGCTGGGGCGTTTATGATTTTGGGTTTCTATCGTCTGCTCTCGGGTCGGGTGATCGACGAAGGTGGTCATGTCACGGTACGTCGCCCGCGCTTCTTTCGTTCGCGCCGCAGTCGCTACGTCGACCACGAAACCGAATAGCGGCCGCTCAATACCAAGGCCGCAAGAACGAAAAAAACCGCTTTGGTATCGGCCAAAGCGGTTTTCAGGAGGATTTGCAATCGCTTTGCGTGATTGCGTGTTCTTCGTGTTCTGACGAAGGGACGCACGCAGCGCCCCACGACCAGAGATTCCGAGGAATCGGCGAGTGGTATCGACCTAAATCACGGACCTAGATCGCGGCCGAACCCGACTCGGAGGTGCGGATGCGAATGACGTCGGTCAATTCGCTGATGAAGATCTTGCCGTCGCCGATCTGGCCCGACTGCGCCTTTTCGATAACGGTGTCGACGATTTCCTGGAACTGTTCGTCGGTGGCGACGATCTCGATCTTGATTTTCGGAACGAAATCAATCGAGTACTCGGCGCCGCGGTAGGTTTCGGTCTGACCCTTCTGGCGACCAAAGCCTTGGACTTCGATTGCGGTCATCCCACCGAAACCCTTGCTCACCAAGGCGTCTTTGATCTCATCGAGCTTGTGATGACGGACAATCGCTTCAATTTTCTTCATGGACGAACATCTCCGTATTCTGACGTGACATGGATCGGGCGCTGCAAGGGCATTGGCCTTTGCTGCACTCAAAAACTCACTTAACCAGCCCCAACGGTCATCTGCCTCCAAAACTCATTTGAATTAGGCAGACGAGAGAGACTGCTGGAAGGCCAGCGCAGACCGTCAATCGGACCGCTGTGAAAATTTGAGCGTCTTGACCCACGGGATGCAATCATTATGCCAATTGCCGCAAAGCGACTAACAGCATGCCACAACCCCTTACCCTAAAGGGGGTTACGGACAACATTGCAATCCCGAATAGTACCAAGATTGCCGGTGAAATCAGCAGAATGGGGCGCAATACGCGCGAAATGCATGCACAGAAATGAAAAAGACTTGCGCCAGAGGGGCGCATAAAAAAACGGCCGAGGCCAAAGAGACCGAAATCTCCTCAGCCTCGACCGCCGTTCCCAACAGCCCCGTCGTCAGGAACAACACCCCATCATGCTTTGGGTAAACGAGGTCTTGCCTCGTAGTAGGTCGAGTTTGGACTCTCTTCTGCAAGAGAGCGATGCGTTGGCCAGTTCCCGGCTCACTCTGCATCCTGCTGAGTAAATTGAGAAGTGGACCACGCGTCTACAAAGCGGCGCCGAATCAGTCGCCTCGACAAATCGTTGACCATCCTGGTCGTCCATGATTTGCCGAATGAACTTCAACGCTTCTTTGCTGGCTAAAGGCAATTGCATTCAGCGTGCCAAAACGAAAAAACATTCCACAATTGTACGAATCGCCCTGGTTTCTCGGTGAAATCGCGTCCTACCCCCCTGAAACCTCCTCGAATTTCCACCAAGCCGGTTGCCTAAAATGAATGCAACTGCCCATGATGAAAGCACTCGATCAATTCCTGTGGGAGAAATAGGCACGCGTGAGCGATATTCCAACCCTGACAGCCGCGGAACTCGTCGAAGAATTTGAGTTCTATGACGATCCTATGGATCGTTTTCAATATCTGATCGAACTCGGTCGGCAGATGCCCCCGTTGGACGATGTCTATAAGGTCGAAGCCTACCGCGTCCAGGGATGCCAAAGCCAAGTCTGGCTGATCCCCCAGGCAACCGAGGATGGTCAGCAACTCTACTTTTTGGGGGACAGCGACGCCCAGATCGTCAAAGGCTTGGCCGCGCTCCTCTCGATGTTGCTCTCTTATAAGACGCCGGACGAAATCCTGGCGTACGATTTGGAGTCCCTGTTCGAGCAGGTTGGCTTGGCTCAGACGATCACCCCGTCCCGCGCCAACGGCTTTTACAACATGGTGCAGCAGATTCGCGACCTCGCCACGGCGGCCAAAAAGTCGGGCTAATTTCGTCAGCCGGCATAATCGGTTTGGTTGCGTCGCCTTCTCGGGCAGGCCACAATAGTCGGTTCTGTTCACGGTTTTTTACGCCCCCCTTAGAGACCACCCCATGAAATTGAACCTCACTCGCATTGCGCTTGCCGGCCTCCTGTCGCTGGCGACCGTCGGTCTGGCTCAAGCCGCCGATAATTTGCCCACCTACACCAAGCCCAAAGAAGCTGGCGTCGACTACCAGATCCAAGGCGAATACGTCGGCAAGCTGGTCATCAACGGCAACGAAGTTCCGTTTGGCGCCCAGGTCATCGCTTTGGGCAACGGCGAATTTGACGGGGTTGGCTACCCGGGCGGACTGCCGGGCGAAGGCTGGTCGCGCGGCATGGAAACGCACAAAGCCCAAGGCAAGCTGAAAGATGGCGTCGTCACCATGGAAGGCGATCATGGTAAGGTCACCATCGCCGACGGCATGATCACCGTCTACACCACCGACGGCGACAAGATCGGCACGCTGAAGAAGACGGTTCGCAAGAGCCCGACCTTGGGCGCCAAGCCGCCGAAGGGGGCGACCGTGCTGTTTGACGGCTCGAACACCGACGCCTTTGAAAAAGGTCAGATCGTCCAAGACAACTTGCTGTTGGCCGACACCTACACCAAAGAAAAGCTGGGCGATCACTCGCTGCATATCGAGTTCATGCCGCCGTTCAAGCCGGAAGCTCGCGGTCAGGCTCGCGGCAACAGCGGCGTTTACGTCCAAGGTCGCTACGAAGTGCAGGTGCTCGATTCGTTCGGCCTGGATGGCGCTGACAACGAATGCGGCGGCATCTACAAGGTCTCGAAGCCGATCGTCAACATGTGCTATCCGCCGCTGACCTGGCAAACCTATGACATCGACTTCACCGCCGCCAAGTACAACGAAGCGGACGAGAAGACCGAGAACGCTCGCGTCACCGTCAAGCACAACGGCGTCGTCATTCATGACGATCTCGAACTGCCGATGCACACCCCGGGTCGCGAACAAGAAGCGAACAAGCCGGCCTCGCTGTACCTGCAAGGTCACGGCAACCCGGTCGTCTACAAGAACATCTGGGTGATCAAGAAGTAACGCCGCAGGGGCCTTACTTGCGAAAGCTTACGACGCCGGCGAGTCATACTCGTCGGCGTTTTTTTATGCCGCCAGTTCGTCGCCGGCGACATTGGTCTCGGCGACCGGCTGGGGAGCTTCTTCCGGATCGTGCAACAGCTCCAATCCGCTGAGCGACGCCTCGATGCGGCGGCGGTAATCTTCCAGCGATTCGCCGGCGATCGGATAGACCGGCTCGGCGAAGTAGCCGTTGATGCGACAGAACGGTTTCGGAATCTGCAGCCGGTCCCAAGTCTTGGTCAAGATCCAGCGTCGCTCGGGCTTGGCCACCAGGTTGACGACGGCGGCGCCGGTCTTCTGCGACAGCAACGCGACTCCCTTATGAACCCGATTACGCGGGCCCCGCGGTCCATCGACCGCCAGGTAAGCCGGTTTGCCGCTGGAGACATGTTCCATCAGTCCGGCTAGCGCCTCGCGGCCTCCTTTGACCTGTCCGCGGGTGCGATTGGATCCCCGGATCGGCGTGACGCCCATCACCTGCAGCGTTGGTACGATAAGTTGCCCATCCAGCGATTGCGAGACCATGGCGGCGGTACCACGCTCGGCGCCCATCGCCGCGGCGACCTGATGAGCATGCAGCACCGAGTAGACGTAAGAAACGCCGGCGTCACGTAAAGCGGGACGGGGATCGTCGTGCAATCTTACCCGGCAGGTCAATCGCAGCAGCAGTACGGCCAGCGCCGCCAGGTGGGCGACGATCCAATTCAGAATTACTTTCACAGCTTCCCGCTCATTTTGCCCATCCGTTGACATACGACATCCATTTCGTAGCCAGGGAGCGGCCAGTAGATCATATCGACCGAAGTGCGGTCCCGGTCGTCCGATGACCTGGCGCAATCGCACTTCTTTGGGGCGAAACCGCAAAGCAGTCTCCCTCCCAATTCCCCACGCCAAAGGAACAAGCTAGGCAAGCGGGAAATGGAGAGGGGAGTTTACCTGCGAACGGTAGACAGGGTCAATGCGACCATCCGGCCTTTCTGATGCGCGCCCCTATTTAGCGGAGACCGCCGGTTTGGCCTGCCAGGCCTCGTCAAAGAAATCGGCCGCGGCCACTTTGCCCGGCGTTTTGCCGTCGGGGGGAGTGGTGATATCAATCACCGCCCAGTCGGGCAGCTGCGGGTTTTGCCGCGAGTTGCTGCTATCATCCAGCTCGCGGAAGGTCGGGCCGCTGTTGAGCACCAGGTACTTTTGCGGGTTCTGGGGATTCGGGAAAATCATCAGCGGCACATGCGTCTTGGCCGAGAACGATTGCCCGGCGATCTTGACCTCATCGGCGTTCCAGGTCAGCGGCAGTTTCGCAAGCGAGTCGCGAATCACCTGGTTGGTGCTCGGCGTTCCCCAGGCGATCAGGTGGTACTTGGCGATGTCGGCGGGCGTGATCTGATCCTCATATTTCCAGCGCGGCTTGCCGCGGAAGAGGGCCTGCCAGCGATCGTCAAAGTGGGCGATCTCAAACTCCAGCCACTGCTGCAGCTTGGCGTTGGTCGACTTCTCTCGGGGCACGACCACCAGAAACGGCTCCAAGAAGACGTCGTCAATCGGTCCCTGCAGACCCGTCTGCTTGGCCAACGCGGCGTCGTCAGCGACCGGGCCAAGCGACCATTTGCCGTCCGACTTCACCAGCGTCAGCGGGGCGTCGTCGGCCGGGGCGTCCTCGACCTTCAATTTCTCGCCATCGATATCGACGACAAAGCCGGCCGGGATCTTTTGCAGGTGGAGCGCCAGCGCGGCGATGTTCTTGGTGCTGATCGTTACCGAATCGGGCCAGGCAACTTTGGCGTCGATGCGTGAGTCTCGCCAATGCTCGTCCAGACGGAGCGCCTCAACCCAATGCATCCGCGGGTAGCGGAGCGTGCGGGTTTGCAGCGAGACCTCGCTCGGCGTGCGGTTCAATCCGGCGTCGCGGAACTCTTTGATCTGACCGAGCAGCGTCTTGAGCGTCTCCGGCTCGTACTTGTGCGCCGTCTTCGGGCCGATCAGGTGCAGTAACTTCTTGCCTTCGGCGGCGTACGCTTCTTCCATCACGCGGGCTGCCTGGATCTGCTTGTCGATCTCGCCGCTGTAGGCGATGACCGGCTGATTCAGCAGATTGCGGACATAGTCGGGAACGTCATAACAGCCCCACAACGTTTGCGTGTAGGAGGGCGGATAGTTGGTCGGCTTCAAGTTTTGGTAACGGGCCGTTTCAGCGAAACCGGCGCCAGGGCTGATTGCAACCCAGTCGTCCGCGTAGTGCGCTCCCAGATGCCAGGCTCCGGCGCCTCCCATCGAAAAACCCATCAACACGATCCGGTCCGCATCAATCGAGTATCGCCGCTTCACATCTTCAATCGCGTCGAGCACGTCGATCTCGCCGGCCGACTTAAAACCGATGCACTGCCGACCAAAGGGATGCAGCGTGATCGCATCGTCGGGGGCGACATAGCCTTTGCTCTTTTCCCGATTGGCCAGGAAGTAAAGATCGGTCTCTTTGTCGCCGCGACCATGCAGCCAAACGTACAGCGGAACCGGGTTCGACCGATCGAGCTTCGCCGGAATATGCAAACCGTACGGCTGAACCGAATCGTCGATCGGGCTGCGATAGCCGCGTACGAGCAAACCACCCGCTTTCGGCCAATCCGCCTTGCCGGCTTCGATCTGCTCGATCCGCTGTTGCGCTTTGTCGAGAGCCGCTCGGGCGACATCGACATCCTTCGGCTTGTAGAACTCACCGTTGCGCAGCGCCAGCGAGACCGCCTTCAGGTAGATCTCGGCGTCGACCGCCAATGGATTGCTTTCGATCGCGGCCAGCTTCTGTTGCAATTGTTTCAGCCGCGTCGTCAGCTCCTTTTTCACCTTGCCGCCGATCTCGATCCCCGGCGGCGGCAAGAGACGTTTGATCGGCGGAATCGGGTCTTGCGCCAGACCAGCGGAGGCGATTGAAAGCAAGAGTAAGACAGACCAGGCAGAGCGAATCATGAGCGGCCAGCAAGGTTGGATGGGAGGAGATCGGGGAAGGGTCGCCATGCAGGCCGCAACGACCTACAAAACATCCCTTTATCGTAGTACAAAACCACTCGCGCTGCGATCAGGCCCCCCTTCCCCACTAGTTCTTGCTCTTGCGTAGGGCAGGCCGTGCCTGCCGAGGTGCATACGCCCGCGATTCCGGCAGGCACGGCCTGCCCTACGCGGAAAGAGCGCTGAAATCGACCAGGTAACCTGCTAATCGCAACTACAATCTCCGACCGGTGTCGGCGGTTCAACCAGGGTCAGCTTGGCCCGCGGGTGCGCTTGCTTGTACTCTTTAAAGAATTGCTGGAACGTCGGAAAATCTTCCGGCAAGGTAAACTTCTGCTTCCATCCCCAAGGTTGGTTCTGAACATCAATCTGCTGCCGCTCAACATAATGCAGTAAAGCGTTGAAGCGAGCCTGAGCGACCGGAGAAACCTCAGCGGACGGCTCGCCGAGAGGCGTTTCGTTAAAGTACTGCGTGGGACTTACGCCGAAGTTTTCGACCGAGGTATTAAGGGTTCCGTAGGGAGCGTAGTCGGAATAAAACTCGCTCCCCTCTTGCCCTTCGTGGTACTGCAGCACGATCACCAGGCAATGGTTATGCGGAGCCTCAAGATCTTCGTCGTGGAATTTCGAAACACGCAGCTGCGGATACTGCCGCGGCTCGGCCCGCAACCACGGAGCGGCGACCGAGCAGACGAGAGCGCAGACCGCGACCAAGATCAACAAACCGGTGATGCTGAACCGATGCGGAACGCGTCGCCAGAATCGTTGCAGGTGGCGTTTCATGTTGCAGGACCGCGAAAGAGAGAAGCGTTGGCGCCGATTCGATCCTGGTAGTTCGTCGGCGGCCAGCCGATCTTGGGGAAAATCGCCTCGGACTTCCTACGTTGAAAGAGGTTTCGACAGGCGTCTTACCCACCGACCGCTTCACTTTCTACCGCGCCTATCCGTGCTCTTCTCCGCGGCCTCGGTGTTCCATTCTTTTTGCGAACTGGGACCGCACTCCCTTGCTTGCGCTGCGGACTAATGTTGGATCGCCTGCGGCGGCTTGGCTACCTGCCGCCGAGGGCGTCTTCAAAGAGGGCGTCGCCAAATTGCTCCGCGTTGAACAGAGCGAAGTCGGCCGGGGTTTCGCCGACGCCGATGTATTTGACCGGCAGGTTGAACGTCTGGCGGATCGGCACCACAACGCCACCTTTGGCCGAGCCGTCGAGCTTGGTCAGGATGATCCCGGTGCACTGGGCCGCTTCCGAGAAACCTTGGGCCTGGCTGATGCCGTTTTGACCGGCGGTGGCGTCCAAGACCAGCAGCACTTCGTGCGGCGCTTCCGGCACCTTTTTGCCGGCGACGCGGCGAATCTTGTCGAGTTCGTTCATCAGGTTCTTCTGCGTTTGCAGACGACCGGCGGTGTCGAGGATGACGATGTCTTTGTTGTTCTGCACGGCGAAGTCGACCGCTTTAAAAGCGACGCTGGCCGGGTCGGTCCCCTGCTCTGCTTTGACGATGTCGACGCCGAGCCGATCGGCCCAGATCGAGAGCTGTTCAACGGCCGCCGCCCGGAAGGTATCGCCAGCGCCGAGCACCACGCTCTTGCCTTCCGCCTTCAGATGGCCCGCCAACTTGGCGATCGAGGTCGTCTTGCCCGATCCATTGACGCCGACCACCATCACGACGGTCGGGCCGCTTTCGGCAAAGACAATCGGCGTCTCGGGCTGCTGCATCAGCGCGACCAGTTCGTCTTTGACCGTTTGCAGCACTTCGCCCAGGTGGACGACGCGGCCGCGGTATTCGGATTTGATCTGATCGCGGATCTTACCGGCCGGACCGGCGCCCATGTCGGTGCGAACCAGGATCGCGTAGAGTTCGGTCAGAAACTCGTCATCGACCAGGCGCCCTTCCTGCTTGAAGAGGTCGCGAATGTCGGTGTTGAGCACCCGCGACGTTTTGACGAGGCCACTTTTCAGCCGCGAGAAAAAGCCTTGCGGCTGTTCCGCCGCAGGGGCTGGCTCGGCAGGTTTTTCTTCCGACTTTTTGAACGGGTTGAATAGTCCCATCGTTTCCTCGTGAGGGAAGACCTCGGTTCCAGGCATGGGGGCCGTCGCCACGTCTGCGTGGCAATGATTGTGGTTGGACTTTCCGTTGGACGTTGAGCCGCAACCGCTCTACCGTCTCGACTGTCATTCAAGCGCCATCATCAATTATTTGGATGACGCATTCATTGCCACGCAGACGTGGCAACGGCACCCCAGCGTTCGACTTAGCCGCTGGCGTTTGACTGTTTTGACTTCAGGACGCGATCGAGAATTCCGTTGACGAATTGCGGCGAGTGTTTGCTGCCGAACCGCTTCGACAGTTCGACCGCTTCGTTAATCGCCACGCGATCCGGCGTGTCGGAAAACAAGATCTCGTACGCCCCGATCCGCAGCACGTTGCGATCGGTGACCGCCATCCGGGCCAGGCTCCAGTTGTCGGCGAAGGCTTCGATCTTAGCGTCGATCGCCTTGCGATGCAGACGAGCGCCGACCAGCAGCGAGCGGCCGAACAAGACCAGGTCTTCGTTATGTTTCAGGCGTCCGCGCAAGAATCGCTCAGAGACGCCGATGTCGGCGTCAGGGTTGAGATCCTCTTGATAGAGAATCTGGAGAACGACTTCACGAACTCGACTTCGTTTCGACATAGATAGGTATGCAAGTAACGGCCCAAGGCCGGGTTGGAGTTATTCTTCGCGGGGAAGCTGTTTCATCAGGTGAACCATTTCGAGGGCCGCGTCGGCCGCTTCGCTTCCCTTGTTTCCGACATTACCGCCGGCCCGGTGCAGCGCCTGCTCGAGCGTGTTGACCGTCAAGACGCCAAACATCACCGGCAGTTCGCACTCTAGGGCCAATTGCCCCAGGCTGTCGCTGACCTGACTGTTGATGTACTGGTCGTGGGTCGTTTCCCCTTTGATGACCGCCCCCAGGCAGATCACCGCGTGAAACTGCCCGCTGCGGGCCATGCGGGCCGCCACCACCGGCAGTTCCCAGGCTCCGGGAACCCAGGCGACTTCGATGGCGTCGTCGGCGACTCCGCGCTCGGCCAAGGTCGCCAAGGCGCCGTCGCAGAGTTTGCCGGTAATGGTTTCATTGTAGCGAGCGACGACGATCGCCACGCGTACGGCTTCGCCTTGCAGCTCGCCGCGGTAAGTCCGGACCAAAATAACGAATCCTGAAGCGGTAAATGGCTGGAAGGTTCTCTATTGTAGAAAAAGTTGGCCGCTTGAGAGCGCCGCCCACCGTAGGCGAACGAAAAAACGCCCAGGAGGTTTCCTGGGCGTAAACTCGTTTTGCGGGCGAAATCGCTCCATTCTATTTCCTACCGGTTGGTATTCATCCCCATCAGGAACTCGGCGTTCGACTTGGTCTTGGCCAATCGTCCGAGGAGGAATTCCATGGCGTCGGGCGAATTCATGTCGTTCAGCACGCGTCGCAAGATGCAAACCCGCTTATATTCTTCGGGGTCCATCAGCATCTCTTCGCGACGCGTTCCGCTGGCGTTGATGTCGATCGCCGGCCAAACGCGGCGGTCGACCAACTTGCGATCGAGGACGATTTCCTGGTTGCCGGTCCCTTTGAACTCTTCAAAGATCACGTCATCCATCTTGCTGCCGGTGTCGACCAAAGCGGTGGCGATGATCGTCAGCGAGCCCCCTTCTTCGACCTTACGAGCCGAACCGAGGAACCGCTTCGGCCGCTGCAGCGCGTTGGCGTCCAAACCGCCGGAGAGGAGCTTGCCCGACGAGGGGCATTCCGAGTTCCAGGCGCGAGCCAACCGCGTGATCGAATCGAGGAAGATGACGACATCGGTCCCAAACTCGACCATCCGCTTCGCCTTTTCGATCACCATCTCCGACACTTGCACGTGTCGCGACGGCGGTTCGTCAAAGGTCGAGCTAATGACCTCGCAGTTGGGGCCTTTGACCTGGCGTTCCATATCGGTCACTTCTTCCGGACGCTCGTCGATCAACAAGATGATCACGTATGCGTCGGGATAGTTGGCCAGGACCGCCTTCGACATTTTCTGCATTAGTACGGTTTTGCCGGCTCGCGGCGGGCTGACGATCAGGCCGCGCTGACCAAACCCGATCGGCACGATCAGGTCGATGACGCGGGTCGCCAGTTCGTCCGGATCGGACTCCATGCGGATCCGCGAGTCAGGATGCAGCGGGGTCAGGTCGTCGAACTGCACCTTGTCAGCGGCGATGTTCGGATCCTGGTAGTTGACCGCTTCGACGCGGAGTAACGCGAAATATCGTTCGTTTTCTTTGGGCGGGCGAATCTGGCCCGAGACGACGCTGCCGGTTTTCATGCCGAAGCGGCGGATCTGGCTCGGCGAGACGTAGATGTCGTCCGGGCAAGAGAGATAGTGATAGTCGGGGCTGCGCAAGAAGCCGAACCCGTCCGGCAGGATCTCAAGGGTCCCTTCGCCGTACATCAGGCCGTTCATCTTCACGCGCTCTTTGAGGATGCGGAAGATCAGCTCTTGGCGCTTGATGCCGGCCACTTCGCCCAAATTCTCCTTGCGGGCTTCTTCGATCAGTTGGGCCATCGACATCTTTTGCAGTTCGGCGATATGGATCTCGCCCTGCTTCACCTTCTCGTAGCGTTGATCGTCCGCGTCCTCCTCCTGAGGGCGGCGCGATCGACTGACCAATTGCTCGGCCAGCGACATAGGCTCAGCGTCGTCATCGACATTGTTGAGCCGACGTAACTCATTCACAGCGTCTGTTCCTTCCGACTTCGGATTACGAGCGCTCTGCTCGTGGTTATTAGTTGATTCGGGCAGGATGCCAGCCCCAAATTTGGGCTGCCCTGATCGCGAATCATGATTCTGATTTTTTGTTCCGCTGCTTCGATGAGGCATGGAACTGAACTCCAAGATGAGAAAAGACGAACCGGACGACTTCCTCAAAAGGAAGCCGTGAGCGGAGTTTGGTTGCTGGGCAAAGTCCGAGCAGGAAGTGATTCGGCTCGGCATTCGCCTGGCTGGGGAGGAGACGAGTTACTTCCGTTGTAACAGATCGCCTCATCGTCGACGAGTCGAGAATCGTTGTGCTCCGTAACGCGCTAACTTGTTACCGTTTAGCGAATTAGCGATTCTTCCGACAATTGTCGATCGTAGGCGATTTGTCGCCCCCGAGCGTGATTTCAAAGTGGTTTGGTTTCCCCTAACTGGGACGTCAAGGAAGGCGTATCGGCAAGCCGCGCAAATGGACTGGATCTACTTTTACGAATAATTTTTGAACGGAAAGAAAAGCATCAGGTGGTAGGAAAAAGGACGCGATCTCGCCAATATTGTTCGACCTGAGCGTCGAGCTGCGTGAGATCGCCATCATTACGAATTATGTAATCGGATAACGCCCGCTTCTCTTCCAATTTTTCCTGGACTGCCTCTCTCGCGTTAAACTCGGCTTCACCCCACCCCCTTTGCGTGGCATACTTAAGCCGATCGGGGTAGGGCGTGTCAATAAATACGAGGTAATCGCAAATATCAGACCAGCCGGCCTTCACTAGCAGGGCGGCATCCATAATCAACGCCGGAGGCGCACCATTGGGGTCGTTAAGCGCCGAATCAATTTTCGCCTGAAGACTAGTTTTTATGCGAGGATGTGTGATTTTTTCTAACTCAGCCAGCCGCTTATGGCTGAGATCATCACCACCAAATACTCTTGCGGCCAATCGGCGGCGGTCAACTTCCCCATCCTCGGCAAATATTTCGCTGCCGAAGCTTTCGCGGATTTCCTGCTTCGCTGCCTCATCCTTTAGCAACTGGTGACCCATTTGGTCAGCATTGGCCACGACCGCCCCCCGCTGGCGAAACAACTCCGCCACAGTGCTCTTGCCGCTCGCAATTCCTCCCAAGATCCCGATTATCTTCATCTTTGGCCTCTGGCGAATATCACGCCGCTAACTGGACTTTGCCCTCGCTGGCGCCCAATCGCGCAGCGCCGCCGGGAGGCACATTTCTCCTTCGGCCTTCGGCTGGACACTTGTTCCGACAATCCGCAGCACGCCACCCAAGCGAGCTATCACATCGGCTCGCACTGGGCCCAATTGTCCCCGCTCTTCACGTCGACGACGAGCGGAACGGCCAGGTTTCGCGCCGATTCCATCTCGGTCCGTACCAATTGCGCCAGTTCTTCCAGATATTCCGGCGGGGTTTCAAAGACAAGTTCGTCATGGATCTGCAACAGCAGCTTCGCCGGGGCCTCTTCCTTGATCAGCCGGTCATGCACCCGCAGCATCGCCAGCTTGATGATATCGGCGGCCGAACCCTGGATCACAGTATTGACCGCGGTTCGCTCGGGCATGGTCAGCTGCCGCTTGAGCCGATCCCGTTTCTCGGGCGATCGCACGCCGTCGATCGCGCGGCGGCGTCCCAGAATCGTGCTGACGTTACCATCCCGCTGACATTCAAACAGCGTCCGATCCATGAACTCATCAACGCCCGGGTATCGTTTGAAGTAGGCGTCGATAAACTCGAACGCCTCGCCCTTGTCGATGTCGAGCGACTTGGCCAGGCCAAACGGACTTTGCCCGTAAACGACCCCAAAGTTGATCGCCTTGGCGCTGCGTCTTTGGCTGGAGCTGACCTGGTCGAGCGCCACGCCATACACTTCGCTGGCGACGCGGGCATGGATGTCTTCGTTGTTCTGATACGACTCCATCAGCGCCGGATCGCCAGAGAAGTGGGCCAGCACCCGCAGTTCAATCTGCGAATAGTCGGCGCACAGCAGTTTCCAGCCTGACTCGCCAGGCACAAACGCCGAGCGGATTTCGCGACTCTCTTGCGTGCGGATCGGGATGTTTTGCAGGTTCGGCTCGTTCGAGCTCAAGCGACCGGTCGCCGCCACCACCTGGTTGAACGAAGTATGAACCCGATTCGTTTTAGGACAGACAAGCGTCGGCAGCGCGTCGACGTACGTTCCCTTCAGCTTGGCGTACTGGCGGAACTGCACGATCTTGGCGGGCATGTCATGCTGTTTGGCCAGTTGCTCCAACACTTCGGCGTCGGTGCTCGCTCCCGTCTTGGTTTTCTTGATGACCGGCAGGTCCAGTTCTTCAAATAAAATCGTCGACAGCTGCTTGGGAGAAGCGATGTTGAACTCGCGGCCCGCTAATCTGTAGATCTCGCGTTCCAGAACTTCCATCCGCTCGCCGTACTGACGGCTCAGTTCGTTCAATCGCGCAACGTCGACGCGAACGCCGTTGTATTCCATCTCGACCAGCACGTCGATCAGCGGCAGTTCGACCTCGGTCAACAACGACGACAGACTTTCCGACTCGATCCGCTCGGAAAGAATCGGATCTAACCGCAGCGGAATATCCGCATCTTCCGCCGCGTAGTACGCAATCTTCTCGACCGGTACCTGATCCATGGTGATCTGGTTTTTGCCGGTGCCGATCAGCTCCGAGATCTTGACCGTTTTATGCTGCAAATACCGCTGCGACAGTTCATCGAGGCTGTGCGACCGGGCGCCTGCTTCGAGCAAGTAATGGGCGACCATCGTATCGAAGGCCGTTCCGCGGACGTTGACGCCAACGCCCCGCAACACCACCAGGTCGTACTTTAGGTTTTGGCCGACCTTTTCGATCGCCGGATTTTCGAGCACGTCGCGCAGCTTCTCCAGCACGACCGCTTCGTCCAGTTGCACGTCGCCTTCCGGCGCCCGAATCGGAATGTAGGCGCCTTCGCCCACATCCCACGCCAACGAGATGCCAACCAGATCAGCCCAGCGGGGACTGGTCGAGGTCGTTTCGGTATCGAAAGAGAGCCGCTTTACCTGCTGCAGATGTTCGACCAGCGCGTCGAGCTTTTCGGCCGTGTCGATCGTTTGGTAGTTGGAATTCCAAACCGCCTGTTCGGCGGGCGCGGCGTTGACCTGCAACTCGGCCATGTCGCGGGCCAGCGTGCGAAAGCCATATTCGCGGCAAAGCGATTGGACTTCGTCCTGGTTGATCGGCTGCACGCGACAGGCATCCCAATCAACCTCGATCGGCACGTCGCGGACCAGGCGCACCAGGTCGCGACTCAGTTCGGCCATCTCGCGACCATTCTGCAGGTTCTCGCGGCGTTTGGCGCCTTTGACTTCGCCGGCGTTATCGAGCACCGCGTCGAGGGTGCCATACGTTTCGAGCAGCTCTTTGGCGATCTTCGGTCCGATCAGCGGAACGCCCGGCACGTTATCGACCGAGTCGCCGACCAGCGACTGAAAGTCGACGACCTGATCAGGACGAACGCCCCAGTCGGCCATCAGCGCTTCGGCGTCATAGAACGCATTCTTGCGGACGTTGTACATCCGCACGTTGTCGCTGATCAGCTGGCGGCAGTCTTTGTCCGAGGTAACCAGCGTGCATTGGCCCCCCTGCTCTTCGACGATCGCGGCGACCGTCGCCAAGACGTCGTCCGCCTCGTAGTTCTGCTTCTCCAGCACGGCGACGTTCATCGCTTCCAGCATCCGCCGGATCAGGCCGATTTGCGGGCGCAGGTCGACCGGCATCTCTTCGCGGGTCTCCTTGTAGTTGTCGTACAAGTCATGGCGAAACGTGCCGCCGGGGGGATCGAACGCGCAGATCAAATAGTCGGGCTTCTTCTCTCGCAGCAGCAGCGCCACATCCCGGGCAAAGCCGAACACGGCCGAGACCGGCTGCCCGGTCGGGCTGGTCATCGGGGGCAACGCATGAAAAACCTGGAAGATCAGAGAGTGGGAATCGATGATCCAGACGTCGGCGTCCTTGAGCCCAGCGATGCCGGCGGGCCGCTCTGGCTGTGGCTGGACAGTTGTTTCGGCGGGGGCGTCGGCCGCTGGGGGTGCCACTTCCGGCGGTTTCTCGCTCCCAAACAGGAGTGACTGCTGCGTCTTCGATTTGGCCATTCCCGATGCATTCCTCACTGAGGGGTAAAGTCGCGAAGATTATTGCTGTTTACCGAGTTACGAACAACCAGCCCGCCCCCAATGTTGCCCATAGCCAACACGTTGTTGCGAGAAAACCTCATGCGGCCCCCGGTACACCACTCCCTCGTTACCTAATCTTTACCAATTCGTTGACTGGCAATTTCTCGCTAACTACAATCATCTATTGGACTTCAGGCGACGGAATTTCTGCCCGACGCTCCTACTTTTCCTTCGCAATTCTGCCGTTGGCCTACAGCTTGCACATTGGAATCGGTGATACGGCCAATTACGCTAATCAGTTCTGAGCTAATCACGACAATTTGGCGGCACGCACCCATCGCCGCCCGTTAGGAGTTTATCGAGATGGCAGCCCGAGAAAGCCAAGGTCTTCAGATCGCCGTGATTCTACTAGTTTTGCTAGTGGCAGCTCTCGGTATCACCACGTACGTCTTCTATGCGGCGAACGACAAGTCGAAACTTGACGCCGAAGCGGCCAACCAACGGGCCCAAGAAGAACAAGGCCGTTCGCGCACCTATCTGGCCGAACGCAACGAGCTGAAGGTCATGATCGGCCACAGCGAAGAAACGCCGATGGACGAAATCCAAGAGGCGTTTGGCGACGACATGAAAACCTTTGTCGCTGACGAAGGCGCCCAGGCCCCGACGGTGCAGAACTATCGCCAGGTTCCCGGCGTGATGCAGGCCTCGGTGATCAAGCTCGAAAAACAGCTCGCCGATTCGCTACGGGCCAACACCGCCCTGCGTGCCGAGAAGGTCGCTCTCGAGAACACCTACCAAACCAAGCTGAGCGAAGCCGAGACCTCGCGTGACAACGCGCTTGCCGCTCAGGCCGAAGCCGAAAAGAAGATGGCCGACGATCGCAAGTCGCTGGAAGCGGCTCAGGCCAAGCTGCAGGACGAAAAGGTCAAACTGCAAGGGACCATCGCCCAGACGATCGATGGCAGCAAGAAGCAAGTCGACGCGGCCAACAAAGAACGTGACCAAGCTATGGATCTCGTGGAAGCATTCAAGGTTTCGCTGAAAGAGAAAGAGCCAAAGGTGGGCGACGTCCCCGACGGTCGAATCATCTGGGTCAATCAGAAAGAAGACAACACCTGGATCAATCTCGGCACTTCCGATCTGCTTCGCCCGCAGATGACCTTCAGCGTCTTTGAAAAGGGTGAAGTCAACATCGCCTTGGCGACGGTGAAAGGCAAGATCGAAGTGACCCGCGTCAACGGCTCGAACGAAGCGGAAGCTCGCATCCTCGAAGAAGACGTCACCAACCCGATCATGCCGGGAGATCAGATCTTCACGCCGATCTGGTCGCCGGGCGTCGCGCAGAAGTTCGCCATCGTCGGCATGATCGATCTGGATGGCGACGGCGAAGATGACACCGATGATCTGAGGAACCTGATTCAAAGCTCGGGCGGCGAAGTCGCCGCGTGGGTCGACGCCGAAGGGAACATCAACGGGGAATTGACCCCGGAAGTTCGCTACCTGATCGACGGCAAAACGCCGACCGAAAAGACCGCCGCCGCCGTGCTGACCGCCTATTCGCAGATGCGGGAAATGGCCCGTCAGAATGGCGTCGAACTGATCCAGGTTTCTCGCCTGCAAGAGCGGATGGGCTGGCAGAGCACCGAACGCCTGGTTCGCCTGGGTCGCACGTCTCGCCTGGAAGAACTGGAAGCCGAAGCCGAACGCGAACGCGATTTCAAACCGCGTCGCCCGATGAGCGCCTACGACAACTAGTCGCAGCGACAAACCAACAGGCCGCACTCGCCAAAGGCAAGTGCGGCCTGTTTCATTTCGAACGGCCACGTGACGCCATACTCTACTCACATGGTGCCATGCTCTTATCGCGTCTTCGCGAGAAGAGCATGTCTTCCGTCGGATTGCTTTCCAGAAACGTCAGTTGGGTCCAGCGAAGCGCTGGCCCAACAATGCGGCCGCAAGCAGAAGGTGGGTTACACAAGCGAGTCGCGTTGATGGAGCGAAACAACTTAATTCGCGCTTGCTCCACCCACCCTACGTCATGTTGGTAATGCGACGGTGAACGCCCACGCGTTCTACTGCGGGCAATGCGTCAGATGGCGGCGGAACATCAACGTGCCGAAGAGACGCACGCCAAGGTTCTCGAGCTGATGGCGAGCTTCGTCGCTATCGGCAGAGCGAACCGCGCGAACCAGATGAGTCGGATCAGCGAACAGCGAGGCCGGGCATTCCAGCTCTAGTTGCCGGGGCACTTGCCACAGGAACTTCCGTTCGTGGCGATTCAGCTCATGAACGCGGCACAGGTCGTTGAACAGCCGACGCGGGCTGTCGGTTCCTTCGTCTCCCTTGGTCGTCGTCCACTTCTGGAAGTACCACAGCCCGAGCACGGCAAACAGCATGAACGCAGCGAGCAGCAGCAACTGACCGTAGTCGATCGACACATTCTCGGCGCGAAATCGATCGCCCAAGTTGCGAAAACTGGCTTGCTGTTTCTGCGCCAGCAGACAAAAGGTGAACCACGTGGCGTTCATTCTTTCTCTCCCGCCGGCGTCTTCGGTCGGATGCGGATCGCCGGGGCCGTCGTTCGGCGTTCGGCGATAACCTGCAGGCTCGCTTCGGCCGCTTGCTGCACGCTGACGTTGCGATCAAGCAGCGCTTCGCGAAGTCCGGCGACCGCCGTGTCGCTGTTGCAACCGGCGAGGGCATTGGCGGCGGCGACGCGGATCAAATAGTCGTCACACTTGAGTAGCTCTAGCAGCGGCTGCTCCATCTGCCGCGCGATGCCCAGGCATTCGACCACTTCAATCGCTCGCCGGCGCCGCGACTGCATATCGCTAGTCAGTTCGGCGATCAGCAGTTGATCCGATTGCGAATCAATCTTGCGGACCAGATGGCCGGTCGTCTTGCGACGATCCGCGTCCATCAGGTCGAACGCGGCGAGAAACTTGCTGAAGCTGAACTCTTCGAGCGACTCACGAACGGCGACGCGGACCACTTCATGTTCGCTGTCGAGCTGCGCCAGGAGGTACTTGAGCGAACCGGGGATGCCGCGGTTACGCAGCTGCCGCAGCGCCGCGGCGGCGACGTCCGGATCTTCGTCCTTCGTAGCGTCGATGATTAGTTGACTGGCGACCGCCCCTCGATCTTTGGCGAGCGAATCGACCGCCGCCAGGCGACCCTCCGGCTTGCCGCGGGTCAGGAAGAAGTGAATCACGCCGAAGACCGAATCGCGGTCTTGCGAACTGGTCGTCAAAAAGCGGAGCGCCGTCTCTTGCTGGCGTCCGGTCAGACTCTCGAGCATCTCCAACTGATCGTTGCACCAGGCGACGCTCGGTATCTTCTTGATGTTCCGCATCTCGGTTTCGCTCATGCCGCTGGAGAACGAATCGAGCAATTGCGTGACGAACGGCTTGTCGGTCCGCCAGGCGGCGGCGGATAACAGCGTCAAACAAGGGGACGTTTCATGGAAGATGCTGATGATCAACCGAACGATCGAAGGGCGAAGCGTCCGTTTCAGGATCCCCAGCGTGATTCGGTAAACCTGCGACGCCGGACTGTCCAACAGATGGCGGAAGACCGGATGCTCGCGGCTGGTCAGCATCAGGAAGGATTCGACGATGTCTTCGGACTGGTGCGAATTGCAGCGCCGCATCGAATCTTCGAGCGCTTCCATGGCGCGACCGCGCCAAATCACCAGGTTCCGCTTGCGGGCGTCGGTCGCTTCGTCCAGCAACTTGCGGAGCCGGTCAATCAGCGACACCAGACAGCGACCGGCGACGTCGCGGTTCGGATTGTTTTGGTCCTCGGCGGCCGACGCCATCGTCCGTACCAGGTCGAACTCTTCCAACTGCAGGGCGATCGCGGCCGCTTTTTCGGATTCGGGCCGGGACGACGAGAGAAGTCGCTCACGCAGCATGGTGGTCATCACCCCCATCTGCAGTTTGATTTTTTGCTTCCAGGCGTCCGACAGATCGTCCCAATTTTCAAAGAGATACGCTTCTCCCTTCACGCTGGTTCGTTTCAACAGCGCATCAAACGCGTGATCGCGAATATCGATCGCCTCACTGCGCAGCGCGGCGATCAACACCGGCGTCGCCGCGGCGTTTCCTGATCGCGCAAGGAACTCGTAAGTCTTCTCAAACTCTTGGGGCACTGCTGCTTCCCGTTTTCACCCGACGAAATGCGGCACAATATTCCACGTAATAACTTACGTCGCCGTAGGATACAGGCTAAAAGCGAGCAGCCGCAAAACAAAGAAGCCGGGCCACGCGATCGTTACGATCGTCATGACCCGGCCAACTGGTCGGTGGTACGGCAGTAACCGTTTGGAGTTAGATGCCGAACTGGCGAAGAACGATGTCGCAGACGTCGGTATCGGCCAGCGGGGTTTCGGCGAAAACGCCCTTCTGGCTGGCCAACAGAACGCCGCGTTGCGCCTCGGAGGCAACCGGGGCGCCATGCGAGCCTTTGACCAAGGTCGCGTCGAGCGGGATGCTCTTGGTCGCCATATCGACGTGCAGTTCGACTGGGTCGTAGCCCGGCTTCTTGTGGATGTCGACCTTGCGGGCGAAACCTGGCGCCTTGGCGTCGTCATTCCACCAGTAATAGGCTTGCCAGCTATTGGGGGTCGAAACGAGAATCACCTCCCCTGCCCGCTCGTGATCCATGAAGTACTTGCCGCGCTCTTCCATCGCCAACACTTCGGCGATTCCTTCGGCGCCTTGGAACAGTTCCTTCACCTTGGCGATCACTTCCGGCTTGGCGTCATTGACGTACACCTGCGAGTACTGGTGGTCGCAAAGGGCCCACGCGTCGCTCTTCTCCAGGTCGAGATGCTCGCCATCTTCCTTCTCTTCGACCTGCAAAAGGCCCGCTTCGCGGAGAACGCGATTGGGATAGGCGACATGATCGACCGGGACGATGACGTACTCGCTGGCGATTAAGAAGAGCGTATCTTCTCCCAGGGCGGCCTTCATCCGAGCGATCAGCTTGCCGATCACTTCGTCGATATCAGCGGCGGCTTGCTTGTGGGCGTCGCTGTTGGGGCCCAGTTTTTGGGCGGCGTAGTCGAGGTGCGGCAGATAGACATACGAGAAGTGGGGCTGGAACTTTTCGGCCACCATCGCCGCCGAGTCGGCGATCCAGGCGGTCGACTTGATATTGGCCAGCGGTCCCCAGAAGTGATGCAGCGGAAAGCCTTCGAGTTCGGCCATCAGGTCGCGGTACAACTCTTGCGGCTTGGTGTAGCACCACATCGTTTCGCTGCCGTCCGGATTGTGGACCGGGGCGGGCATGCAGACATAGTCGGCGCCGCTCCGCTTGCTGAGCATCGGGAACCAGGCCGACGTGCGGAGCTCGGGATTGTGCTTCTTCAGCAGATCCCAGATTTGCGGCTGCAGGATCGCTTCGTTGCCGGCGGTCCACATCTCGACCTGCCGCTTGTCGCGCCAGTAGAATCCATTGGCGGTCACGCCATGATCGACCGGCAGCTGGCCCGTCAGTATGTTCGATTGAACCGGCCAGGTCACCGCCGGAAAACTGGCCGCCAACGGAGCGCGATCTCCGTCAGCAAACAAAGCGGATACCTGCGGCATGTGGGCCAGGTCTTGCGGGGCGAGTCCAGGAAGCGACAGGAGGACGACGTTGTCAGGCATGGCGAGCAGTCTTTATCCGGTTGAAAGAATGTGGCTTACTTGGGATGAACGAGGGGCCGCAGGAACTCCATCGCCAGAGCCGCCATCGTCGGCGCTTCGTGACTGTGGCGACTCAGTTCGACATGCAGACCAAGCTTGTAATTGGCGTCGCGGAGCGCAGAAATCACTTCGCTGAAGTCGATCTCTCCTTCGCCAAACGGCAGATGTTCGTGGACGCCCCGCTTCATGTCTTCGATATGGACGTTGACGATTCGCGATCCCCACTCGCGAATCACGGCGCCCAGCGGCAGTTCGGCCTGGCACTGCAAATGCCCGATATCGAGGGTCAGCTGAAACAGCGGCGAATCGATCCGCTCGCACAATTCGGCGAAGCGATCCATCGTGTCGATAAACATGCCCGGCTCCGGCTCAAAGCCGAGCGGCATTTGCTGTTGTTCGGCGTATTCGATCACCGGCTGCAGCGCTTCGACCAGGCGATCCATCGCGGCCTTCGGCGAGGCGTCGTCGAGCAGCTTGCCCGACCAGAGCGAAACGCAGTCGGCCTTCAGTTTGACCGCTTCGTCGATGCAATGCCGGATGAACTCAAACCGGCGTTGGCGACCATGCCGGTCAGGCGAGACGAGCGTCGGCTCATGTTTGCGTTTGGGATCAAGCAGGAAGCGAGCGCCCGACTCGATGACGCAGGCCATTTTCTTTTCGGCCAACAGGGCGGCCAGATGATCGGCCTGGCGATCGGCCATGTAGGTATTGCCGAAGGGAGTCAACGTGCCGTGGTCAACGGTAAACGCGACGCTTTCGTATCCGAGATCGGCCAACACATCGACCGCGTCCAATGGGTCGTGATGGGCGAAGCCGTTCGTGTTGTAGCCAATCCGCATGCTCATCTCATTTGCATCGCGTCGACGTTTCCTTGCCGAAGTCGCCCGTTGATCGCCTGTAGGTAGTTTAGGTGGAATAAACCCAGCGGCCCAGCAATAGCATCGGCGCCACCAACAGGGCGACGATCACCGCCCAAAAGGCGCCGCACACCGCCAACACAAAGCCCGCATTCAAAGTGATCAGCGACAACAGCGCCTGCTTGACCGCCACTTGTACATTGCTGGGCGAGGGATCGGCAATGGCGATGATGCAGCGGCGGAGGATCGAAACCGCAATCAGCAACATCAGGCCGCACCACCCAAACGTCTGCATCGACCGCAAACGGACCACCGACGAGCCCAGCAGCGGCGACGCCACAAACGTCAGCAATCCGATCACCAGCACGACAAAACCGAAAATCAACAGCGGACGCGAGCTATCTTTCGCTTCGGTCCGGGCGAACCAGGTGACGCCGGCAATGTAGATGGCGATTCCGCCGGCAAAGGCCAGCTGTCCGATATCGTACCCGATAAGCGAGAATTCGGCCTCCGGCAGCCGCCCGGCCAAGCTCATCCCCAGCAGCAAATTGAAAAACCGACAGGCTCCCATCGCCACGGCGCCAAAGATGGTCGCTTTGAGACCTGCGTCATAAAGCAATACCGATGCGACCAAGCAAAGCGCGACGACGCCCCCACGCCAGGGCAGCGCGACGTCGGTGTAGAGATAGCCGGCAATCGCCGCTAGCACCACGCCGACCAGCAGAAACTGGTAACCGAGCCAGCCCGCCAAACGGGGCGAAACCCTACCCGAGGGCAACGGGCGACTGGGGCGTTCCTGGCGATCCTTCTCTAGGTCGTAATAGTCGTTCAGGGCCATTCCGGCCGAATAAATCAGGCTCGAGGCCGTAATCAGGCACAAAAAGACAGACCAAGGGGTCAAGCTGGCCGTATCGGTCGAGAATTGCGTGACTGCCAGATAACCGGCCAGAATGTCCGCCCACGCCGTAAAGACGTTCGGCAGCCGAAACAGCTGAAAATAAGGGAGCCACGCAGGTTCAGCGGAAACGGTCGCCACGTTTTCGGCACACGCTAGAAATAGGGAGAACTGGGAGACAAACCGTTCATTATAGGTCGATCGGCTCGACTGCGACAGGCAGTCCACGCGGCGTAATGCAGGCTATTTCGCGTGATATCTTCACAAAATTGCCGTTTCGCGGTTCTCCCCCATTTCCTATAGTTCGCACCCAAAGGCGTCGCTTCCGCAAGGGGAAGTCCTTGGCGCCCTTCCTGCCATCCGATCCCGCCTAATTTCCTTCCCACCTATATGACGCACACATCGCCATGGCCGCCAGCTTCCAACTTCACTCCGCAGTCCGCAGCTGCGCGCTTTTGGTCGGCTTGCTACTAGCAGCCGGTTGCGGAACGACCTCCAATCGCACGCTGACCGAGCAACTGGTCAGTTCGCACGCCGTCGACGAGGCGATCGCCGATATCGACTTTCAGCCGCTGCGCGGTGAGAAGGTCTATCTCGACCCCAGCTACCTGAAAAACGTCAAAGGCGCCGGGTTCGTCAACGCCGAGTACATCACCAGTTCTATCCGTCAGCAGATGAACGCCGCCGGCTGTCTACTGCAAGACAAGGCGGACGACGCCGACTTTGTGGTCGAAGCCCGCATCGGCGCTCTCGGTACCGAAGGACATACCGTCACTTACGGCATTCCGTCGAACAACGCGGTCAGTTCGGCCGCTTCGTTACTGCCGGCCGCGCCGCCGGTTCCGACGATTCCAGAAATCGCCTTCGCCAAGAAAAGTAAGACAATCGGCGGCGCCAAGATCGCCCTGTTCGCCTACCACCGCGAATCGCGACAACCGATTTGGCAATCAGGCATCGCGCAGTCGCTGGGCACCGCTCGCGACACCTGGCTGATGGGCGCCGGGCCGTTTCAGGGAGGCAACATCTACGAGCGGGCGCAATTCGCCGGGTCGCGGCTCAGCCTGCCCAACCCGTTCCACAAAGAAGAAGAGAGCCCGATTCAGGTCGACTACGAATTGGCGTACGACTTCCGCGCGCAACTGGCCGAGTCCGAGTTGGACGACGCGCCCCAGCCGATGCCGATGGGCGAAAAAGAAGCGGACCTGGCCGGCTACGAAGAAGAGAGGAAGGCCGAATCGCGCCAGTCCGAACCAAAAGAGCCGCAGCCCCTGAAAAAGCAGGAACCGACCAAGGTCTCCGTCTCTGGCTAAGCGGTTTCGCCGTCGGCCAGAAAGGTCCAATGATCGAAGGTGGCCGCTTGCCCCACATAGCGGTCCTCCTCATCGACGACGTTCCAGATCGTCGCCTGTTCGATGTAAAAGCGACGTCCCGTGCTGGAGATGCGGACGCCGCGATAATCGTCGACATAGCCGTCCCGTTCCGTTCTCTCTAGCAATCGAGCGCGCTCGTCACGATGCACCGGCTCGGCGGTCAGCCGCGACGGCATCTTCAGGAAGTCGTGCAGTTCGATCTCCCAAAGCTGCAGCGCCGTCTGATTGCCGAACTTGAAGATCGGGTCGGTCTGATCGCCATGCGAAACGACCACCACCGGCAGCGCGAACAGTTGCTGCAGGTCGCGCTGCGGATCGCCGGTCCGCTCCATCAACTCTACGCCAACCCAGCGGCGGTACGAATTGAGCATCCGCTGCACATATTGAGGGGTATCCAAAGCGAACGAGGCAACCTGCGACATAGGTGGTTCCGCCGAAAAACAAGGGCCAGACTACAGGCAGCATACCAAAACGTCGCTTACCTCGGGCGGCCGTATAATCGGCATATCCGTCATCTTCTCCCGTCTGGCCTGATTCTGCAGCCGTCGCCGATCGAGAGCAACTACCATGGAAGTTCCCCCTCACCACGGCGATATCGATGCTCTTGCAGATCCTCATCTACTGCACGATTGTGCTCCTCGCTCGGCCTGACGCGGCGGTCGAACAACCGCTTGCCGCTTGGCTGGTCTGTCTGGCCTTGGGACTGATGCAGTGGAGCGTTGCGCGAACGTTTGGCCGCGGTGCGATCTCCGACATCAGTTGGGGCGTTACCTCGCTGCTGATGCTCTGGCCAGGCAATTGGGGCGCAATTGTCGCCGGGTCGGCCGGGGGCGAAATCCCGCTGCTGCGCGAAGCGACGCTGTTGGCGCCGGCGGTACTCTCGCGACTGGTGATGCTGGCCGAGACCGAAAATCTCTCGGCGGCGCTGGCCGAAATGCGAATGTCGCTACCGCTGGCTTGTGGGCCGGTCTGGCTTGGATCGGCGGCGGCTCGCTGCGGCGGAATCACCGATGCCGGCGGCAACAGCGGCGCGGTAACGATCGCCCTGATCGTGGTCATGATGATCGCCGTTTATCCCGAACTGCTCCGCCGCAGTTGGGGACTGAGGCCGGTCGCACTTCCGCACCTGGTCGAACGTCTGCGAGCGCAACACGGACGCAGCATGCCGCCGCTGCTGGTCTGGCCGAGCAGCGTGTCGATCTGCAATGCGGCGCTGCTTGGCTGCATGCCGCCGTTTCGCTATTTGATCGTTTCGGCGCCGCTGCTCGACGCACTCACCCCCGGCGAACTCGACGCCGTGATCGCGCACGAAATGGGACATCTCCGCCGTCAACATGTCGCCCGGCGATTGGCGGCGATCGTGATTCCCGCCGCAGTCGTCTTGGCAGCGCGGTATCTACTGGCGGTTGGATTGGATCTGCATGGAGTCGCCCGCACGCTGGTCGAAGCCTCGGCGCCGGTCCTGCTAACCGGTTACTTTCTATGGTCGACGCCGCGACAATCGCGACGCTTCGAACTGGAAGCGGACCAGTGGGCGGCGCTGCACTTGCGACGGATCTACGGCGAAGCAGGTCCGGCACTGCTTACCTCGGCGCTCCGCAAACTGAGCGAAGCGGCCAACATTCCGCTGCAGCAATCGAGGTGGCTGCATCCCAGTTTTCGTCAGCGCGAAGCGGCGCTGCTACCAACCGAACTTGCCCCTCTAGCCGCCGGCGTTGACCGGTAAACGCTACGACAAGGCTTCTTCCATAGCCGGCGAGAACGGCAGCACCAGGCGGAACAACGCGCCTTCGCCGAGCCCGTCGCTTTCGATCTCTAAACTGCCCCCCATCTGCTTGGCGGACAAGCTGGCGCTATGCAGCCCGAATCCATGCCCATTGGATTTGGTCGTAAAGCCGTACGAGAAGATGCTCTTCAGGTTCTCCGGCTTGATGCCCATGCCGGTATCGCGGACCTCGATCGCAATCTTGTCCCCTTTCGTCTGCCGAACGCTGACCGTAATCCGGCGTTGCGGCCCTTGGGCCTCGGTGATCGATTCGATCGCATTCTTGACCAGGTTGCCGAAGATTTCCAGCACGCGATGTTTGTCCAAGTTGAGCAGCGGCAGAGAAGGAAAGTTGGTTTCGACGTCAACCTTGTGATGCACTATACCTTCCGACTGCCAGTCAATCGCCCCCCTCAGCACCTCGACTAGATCAGTCGGCTCCAGCACGCACTGGACGCGGGCCATCGACTGCTGCAGGGAGACGATTTTCTTGATGTGATCGATATGGCGACGCAGGCCTTCCACCTCGGACAACTGCTTTTCGTTTTCGCTTCGCAGTCGTTCGTCCAACTCGGTAAGCATCGGCTCAATCAATGCCCGTTTGGGATGCTCGGTCATAAAAGCTTCCAGCGATCCCGATTGCTTGGTGACCAGATCGAGCGTGCGGCGTAAGTCGCCAACGCTAGAATGGCTCGTGCACTCTTGCAGGAATGACAGCGACGTATTCACGCTATTGAGCGCGTTGCCGACATTGTGCAGCACGCCGGTTGC
This sequence comes from Blastopirellula retiformator, assembly GCF_007859755.1. Lineage (NCBI taxonomy): Bacteria > Pseudomonadati > Planctomycetota > Planctomycetia > Pirellulales > Pirellulaceae > Blastopirellula > Blastopirellula retiformator. The sequence goes on from NZ_SJPF01000004.1 coordinate 839,564, forward strand.
GACTTCGGCCATACCGGCATGGCGGGCTGAATCGATCAGCTTGCTGTTCAAGTCCTTCACCCGGCTGCTGGCGTGGGCCCGCTCCAACGTTTGGCTGAGGCGATGGGCGACCTGTTGCGCCAATCGCAGCAGTTCCGGCGAGGGAGCCTCGACGTTGGTCGACACGAAGTGGCAATGAATGAAGAAGCTCTCTTGCCGGATTCTCACCGCAATGCCGCCCAGCGAACCGCTGCAGGGAGAGAGCGATTCGTCCTGTCGAAAGCTAAGCGGACGAACCGACACCTTCATCGACGGATCGCTGCCGCACGATGCGATGATCGGTTCGGTCGACAAACCAACGTCGATCCAGGCCTCCGTCGCCACCACCTGACGCATTCCCCGCTCATCGGTAAACGTCGCCAATGCATAGGGGAAGCCGGAGTGCTCGGCAAAGCGTCGCATGACGAACTCGACGGTTTCTGCAAGCGGCGTCGTCTTATTCGCCGCTTCGGCGACATCTTGCAACAATCGAATTTCAGAATTGGTCCGTTCGACCTGCGCCGACTTTCGCTGCACGTCCTCGATTTGCTGGGTGATAATGCCGGCGATTCGCCGGGCGAGAAACGTGAAAACGCAAACGCACACCACGCCGGTGATGATCATGATCCCCCAAGCCGCCATCCCGACTAAGTCAGCGCCACGTCGCTCTTTGGCATCCACCTTGAGGAAGTGAAGTTCTAAATCCTGCAACACCGGTCGAAACGCGTCAAACATTTCTTCCGAGGCCCGGAGAATATTCGCCTGCTCGCGCAGTCGCAGCAGTTCGTTTCGTTGCCAATAGTAGACGCCCCCGTCTCCCACCTGAATCGTTTGATGGGCGTCATCAATCAACCGCCCCTCGCCAAAGAGCCCCGTTTCCAAGTCGTACATCAACTTGATAACCGCTTCTCGGTCGCCCGAAAACCGATCGAGCGCATGTTCAAGGCGCGAAAAGCTCGCCTTAAAATCGTTATCCTTGATGCTGACCAACTGATCCAAGTCATGTTCGGCGCCCAATTTCTCGCACAGCACCGACACTTGCATCAATTCATTCGCGATCGCTTCGTACTGGGCGGCGACGCGGACACCTTCGACCAGGTCGTCATGGGCGACGGCCGCTTGCCCCGAAGCCTTGGGCGCATGTTGCTGCAGTTGCAGCGCCAGATCCAAACGCCGTTTCCCCTCCATTTCCGCAAAGTATCCGCGAATCATCTGCAGCGTTTTTTGCGTCTCTTTTTGGGCGACTAGTCGACTCGCCTCGGCATCGTGGACCAGATCGCACCAGGCGGTCGCATCTTGATAGGCCTGCGGAATCCGGTCCATCAATTCCGAAAGCCGAATGACGTCTTGCGTGTCGCGAAAGTTCGGATCTTGCCGAATTTTGGCCACCGACTTACGTAGTTCCTTGTACCAGTGGGCGTCTCGGATCGATGGGCGTTCGTGGTGTTGCGATTCACGTGAAGCCGGCGATAGAATAATCTCGGCAAGTTCGCGTCGACCGTCCGCCACCTTCTCTTGAATCTCGGCGATCGATTCGTCGATTTCGTTGCGCTTTTCCGCCGATTCCTGATAGTGATATTGGATATACCGCATCGTCGGCGCGGTCACGCAGAAGACCACCGCGCCGGCGATAATGCCGACCGTCGTCAGCAACCACACCAAGCGGCGGGCGTCCGTACAGCGACTTGGCTCCTGACTCGGAGCGATGCAGTCGTTGAACTCTGGTTTCGAGTCGGTCATGGTCGCTCCTCCTGGCGAAGCACATTCGACCATTCGATCGGCGCCACTTCCGTCCCTTCGATCTGGGTCGCCCAAACGGCATGGCTGGCCTGATGCTCTTCGCTGGACAGCTGCAGCGGAACGCCAAGCCCTAGATCAAATTCTCCCAGCGACTCGCAAGCGTCGACGATCGCGTCGCGGGTGATTTCTCCGTCGATCCGCTCCAGCGCGAGAATTAGCATTCTTCCCACAACGTAGCCTTCCAGCGAGATCTGGGTCGGCGGCTCGGGGTCGGCTTCGATCAGCGCCAGCGCCGCCCGATGCCCCTTGTTGATGGGAAGCTGCTTGTCGACGTGGGGAACAATCTGGGAAACGATGACGCCGTCTACTTGTCCCTCCAGCGCCTCCGCCAGAAGGTTGCTCCCCACGAACGAGACATTCAAGAACAGCGGGTCAAATCCGCATTCTTGCGACAGCCGAATCAACTTGGCGCACGGCGCGTAGGCGCCCACCAGGATGATCGCCTTGGGAACCGGACGATGCAAAATCAAGTCGGCTAGCGCCCCTTCCACCGCCATCGTGTTGCGTTCATACCGACCATGGGCGATCGCCCCGGCGCCATCGACCCCGTACCGCACCAGCGCGGACGTTCCGCCGGCAAAACCTGCGTCTCCGTAGCCGTCGCGCTGGGTCACGAAAGCGATCTCTGCAGGCTTAACGCCGGACTGGACCAACGCGTCAACCATCGCCGAAGTCTCTTCCGCATAGCTGGCGCGAAAGTTGATCACATACCGATCGGGCGGCGTTTTTCTTAGTACGCCGGCTCCGGTCAGGGCGCCGATAAAGGGCGTCTTGCTTCGCTGTGCAATCGGCGCGGCGACGATGGCGGTCGGCGTACCGACGTTGCCGATGATCGCTAAGACCTGGTCGACCTCGATCAACCGCCGCACATTGGGACCAGTCTCGATCGGCTCGTAGCCGTCATCCAGGGCGATCAATTCTAGCGGCAGCGTCTGCACTCCGCCGGCCGCATTCTTCTCGGCGAAGGCGGAGAGAATACCGCGCCGCATCTCAAGCCCCAGACCGGCGTTGGGCCCGGTGAGCGCGGTCGACATGCCGAACTGAAGCGCCGCCCGCTTCTTCGGCTTGGTCTCGTGTTTGTGCGTTTGGCCGTGCGCCAGACTCACCTGCGCCAGCAATATGGCACAGCAGAAAGACGCCCAGCTGACCATGGCCAGCAATCGCCTATATGGAGCCGATTTTTCTCGTAAATTCACGACGCCCTACCCCTAGTTTCGTCGCTTCGCTAGTCGCCTGGGCGCTCTGCCCGAACAGCGCGATTGTTAAAAAATAGCTTCTCATTTCGCCACGCGTCGAAGGAATCCGGTTGGCGCGATCATGACGAAAATCGCATAGCAACTTGCCGCGAAAGGGATGAAAAAACCGCATGGGATCCATGCGGTTTCGCGTGTGGGCGAGTTGTCAGTCGGCAAAACTTAGTAGTCCGTTGATTTTCTCGACGGACTGCGTGATCGCACGGATGCGATCCCAAAATAGCGACGTAAGTCGTTATTTTGCGAGCCGCGAAGAGCTATGCTCTGAGCCTGGCGAGGTTGAAAAATGCCACGAGGGCAATACCGTTCGGCACGCCATTTGCGCATTCAAATTAATTCCATTTCGCCGTGCCACAATGGCAGGGCGAAGCTTGGTTTCAACCTTGGATGCAGTGACATTTTATCGTGCGGAAGTCTTCAAAAAAACGGAAATCGGCGACCCCGCCTGCTAGCGCTGGCGACCAACAATCGATTCATGTGCAAGGCCTGAAGTACTTCGCCAAGTTGCGGCCGTTGTTGGCGGAACTTCATGACGAGGGGACAGCTCGCGATGCCGCTGGCAATCGCACGCTGCACTTCGATCAGTATTGTCTGCTGGTGCTGCTTTACGTTTTGAACCCCGGCATTTCTAGTCTGCGAGCACTTTCACAGGCAAGCGAACTGACCAAGGTTCAGGCGAAACTTGGCAACGCGAAGGCGTCGCTTGGTTCACTTTCCGAAAGTGCTCGGCTGTTCGATCCGGAACGGCTGAAAGCCATTATCGGACTGCTGACCGAGCAGGTTCAAGCCGGAAAACTCGACGCCAAAGCGGCGAAGTTCGCCCAGGGGCTAATCGCCGTTGACGGCAGCGTAGTGAACGCGTTGCCGTCGATCATGGCCGCGACGCTGTTGAAGCAGACGACCGGTTCGGCCGTTGTGCGTTGGCGACTGCACACGCACTTCGAGGTCGCCAGCTTCACGCCGCAATCGATCACCGTGACGCCTAACGGCGGCGGCGAAAACGACGAGCGGGCGGTGCTGGCGCGTTCGCTGGAGGCGGACAAGATTTATGCGATGGATCGTGGTTACGCCAAGTTCAAACTGCT